>JAMCWK010000081.1 GCA_023481105.1 Acidobacteriota bacterium
CGTTTCGCGAGGCACCGTATCCCTGGTTCGGCTACGAAGAGAACACGCGTCTGCGCGACCTGCGCGATTCCCTCTCCAACTTTCTGCACTGCAAGCGCGACGAGCTGGCTCTGGTCCGCAACGCCACCGAAGCCAACAACGTCGTCTGCAACGGCCTGGACCTGAAGCCCGGCGAAGAAGTGCTCATGACCGACCAGGAGCACCCCGGCGGCCGCTGCTGCTGGGAGCAGAAGGCCGCGCGCTTCGGCACAAGAATCAGCTACGTTTCGCTGCCCAAGCCGCCTGCCTCCAAACAGGAAATCGTGGACCTCTTTGCCCGTGCCATTAAGCCCGAAACAAAAATCATTTTCTTCAGCCACATCACCACAGTCACCGGCGCAATTCTCCCCGCCAAGGAAATCTGCGCCATGGCCCGCAGTCGCGGCATCCTCACGCAGGTGGACGGCGCGCACGCTCCCGGCCAGATTCCGCTCGACCTGCACGACATGGGCTGCGATTTCTACGGCGCCAGCCCGCACAAGTGGCTGTGCTCGCCCAAGGGCACCGGCTTTCTGTATCTGCGCGAGGAAACTCTCGACAAGGTGAAGCTTTGGGTCAACATCGCTTCCGGCGAATGGAAGAACTACGACATGAAGGCCTACCGCTTCTCCAACTTCGGCACATCCAATCTCTCTGTTTTCGTCGGCCTTAAAGCTGCGCTCGATTTCTTCAACCAGATCGGCCCGGAAAAAATTTTCGCCCGCGGCCATCAGCTCGCCACGCGCGTGCGCGATTTCGTCGCCAAACAGCCGCAGCTCAAAGTCGTCAACGCTTCGTCGGACGAATTTTTCGGCACCCTGGTCAGTTTCGAGCCCGCTCCCGGCTCCGGCCTGAAGGATCTTTCTTCAATCGCCCGGGAATGTTCGGCGCGCAACATCCGCATTGCCGGCGGCGGCGAGCGCATCCGCATCGCCACGCACCTGTTCACGCAGCCCAACGAGCTTCTCGCCTTCTTCGACGCTGTCACCGCAGGACTGCGCGCGTAGCGGCGGCGCCTGCCCTGCGCTTACCAAAGGGTTTCGCCGGCTCCCAAATCACTCCGTCTTGCGCTGCGCGGTCAATCCGCCAGTTGAGCAAACTCCCTTTCTCTGCTACCATATCCGTTTGTTTTAGCGCTCTTATTCGTGCAGGAGTAGTCATGGCTCAGATATGCGCTTTGTGCGGCAAAGGGCCGCGTTACGGCAACGTGGTCAGCCACGCCAACAACATTCGGCGCCGCCGCTGGAATCCGAATCTCCGCCGCGTGCGCGCGATCGTGAAGGGCGTGCGCATGCATGTGCGCGTGTGCACGGCCTGCATTCGCGCCGGCCGCGTGACGAAGGCCGCCTGATTCCTCCTTCCACGCATCCAATCTTCCGAGGTGACGCTGTGCTCCACCGTGCCGTCCTGACCACCGGGGTTCTCGCGCTCCTCGTGTCCTTCGCCGCTTGTAACAAGGAGACCGCCCCGGGCCCCGACGTGTGGGCCACCGTCAACGGCAAGGAAATCAAGCGCGACGAAGTCGAAAAATATTTCCGCAGCCGCACCAACCCCGAAGGACAGGAACCCTCACAAGAAGAAGCGCTCTCGCTCAAGCTCAATATCATCGACGAGCTCATCAACAACGAAATTCTGCTCGAGCGCGCCAAGAAAATGGGTCTCGAGGCCGGCGACGGCGAGGTCGAGGACAAGTTCACCGAGTTCAAGAGCCCCTACACCGAAGATGAATTCCAGCGCCAGTTGAAGGAGCGCGGCGTCTCCGTGGACGACCTCAAGCGCGACCTCCGCAAGCAGCTCACTATCCAGAAGCTCATCAATCGCGAAGTGGTCGCCAAGGTGTCCATCACCGACCAGGACGTCACCGACTTCTACAATCAGAATCGCGCGCAGTTCAACGTCGTCGAGACGCAGTACCGCGTTTCGCAGATTGTCATCACGCCGCGCAAGGACACGCAGGTGCGCAACCGCAAGGGCGACGACGCCGCCACCGACGCGGAAGCCCGCCGCAAGGCAGCGGCTCTCTATGCGCAAATTCAGGAGGGCACGGATTTCGGGCAACTGGCCATCGACTACTCCGAAGATCCCAGCACGTCCGCCAACGGCGGCGATCTCGGTTACATTCCCGAATCTGCTCTCAGCCAGGCCGATCCCGCGCTGAAGAAGACGCTGACTTCCATGAAGCCCGGAGAGGTCAGCCCGGTGGTCGCTCTGCGCGACGGCTTCCGCATCCTTAAGCTCATCGCCCGCGAAGCGCCCGGGCAGCGCGAGCTCTCCGACCCCAAAGTGCAGAATTCCATCCGCGACGCGCTGCGCAACCGCAAGGAGCAGTTGCTTCGCTCCGCGTATCTCAACGTCGCGCGCGACGAAGCCACGGTGCGCAACTACCTCGCTCAGCAAGTCCTTGAATCCGCCGGCAAACTCCCCGCCGCCGCCCCGGCCAAGCAGCCCTCCCCCGCGAAGAAATAGTTCCGTCGAGGGACAGGCTCTCTATCAGATCCGCATCGCCAACAGTTAAGAAGTGGCTGGAGCTGCGATTTCTTTTGCGACCCCGCACTTTTCGCAGTACGGCAAGAGTGAATGGCGCACGGCGTGACAGGCAGTACAAGTTTCGTAAAGCATTGCGCCGCAGGCCGGGCAAGCGTACGGGTCTTCTCTGTCGGCGCCTGTGGCGGCTGGCGGTGAAAATCGCTTCCGTGCTTCCCACGTCCACAGCAGGTACTTCAGCGGCCCGCGTCGAATGGGATAGCTGCAAATGGGGCAGAAAAATCTCTCGTAGGCTTCTCGGTACTTCTTCAAAAGCCACGGCTTCTTGGGGCTTGCGATCATTTGCAGCAGGTACACCAGCAGCCGGACAACCACGCCGATGGCGGCAAGGATGACGATGTACTTGAAATACCGTTCTGGGAAATGTTCGTGGATGACCAGGATGATTCTCGCCAGCACGGCGATTCCGCCAGCGTGGAAAATCGGGGCAAAGTTGCTGGCTCTTTTCGTCTGAAAGAAGTAGGCCACGATAAGCAGGAGCGGGATGAGCACCAGGAGTTTCAGTGCCGCCTGCAACCAGTCGTGGTAGCGGATTAACTTCGCGTGCTCCCGCCTGGCATTCTCCTGATTCTTCGCAAGCTTCCGCGCCGCTTCATTTCGTTTCGCCTGAAGCACTTTTTCCTGCTCGCGCAACCGCGCGAGCTCTTCGGTATACGCCTGGAACTGCCTCTGGTTGGAGAGAAAAAGTCTCTGGCTCTCCGTAAATGCCTTCTGCTCCCCTTCAGTTGGAGTCACCCCCTTCTGAAGCCCTACGCGCTGCATCTCCAAAAGCTGCTTCAGCGTTTCTTGCGATGTGCGGGTGCCTTCCATCAGCACGGCTTGTTTTTCTCTTACATCGGACGCTTGCTCGTTGTTCTGCCAGAGCTGCTGGTCGAGGCGTGCCGCTTCTTGCATCACCACCGGATCCAGGTAACGTCGCTCGACCTCGAGATACTCGGGACCTGGCAATGTCCGGATGTCGTCCATCACAAAGCCCAAGAACCAGTAGAGCAGAACGCACAACGTGCAACTGAACACAATCACCAGGGCGCGATGAAGCCGCGGCCCTTCTTGCTTGCGTATGTCGGTCATGGTCTCCTCCCTTTCGCAGGTTGGCCGCGGGAGGATGCGGCTTGTGAAAACCAACTTCTTCTAATGGATACTACGCACCCAGGCGAGAAAAATATCAGTTTGTTGACAAAATCGGTAAGGTCCTGCGAGTGCCTCGATTAAATCTCTTAATTTCCACCGTGAGAAGAGCTCCTTCCTGCTTCCTAAACCCAAAACAGGCTCTGTTGACATCCTTGTTCGAACGATGGCGACGCTACAACCGATAGATGTTGAAAGCCAGTCCGAGCAGAAGGGCTTGGCGGCATTGCATGCGCAGCGAGCGGCCCGGTGCGCGGGCCGAGAG
>JAMCWK010000115.1:0-38885 GCA_023481105.1 Acidobacteriota bacterium
TTCCTCGCCGAGCTGCCGAAGACGGCCACGGGGAAAATCCAGAGGTTCCGACTTCGGGAGGCCGCCGCGGGCGAAAAATCGTGAAAGACAAAATGGCTCTTTACACCAGCCATCTCTGATGTACATTGGCCTTCAGGAAAAGGCCAATGCTGCCACTGCAACTGCAACCGGAAAGCCACGTTCCCCTGTACATACAGATCCGCGACCAGATGCGCGCGCTGGTGCATTCCGGCGAATTGCGCGCCGGCGACCGCATTCCCGCCAGCCGCGAGCTGGCCACGCAGCTCGGCGTGCACCGCACCACCGTCGCCAATGCTTATGCTGAGCTGGAGTCCGAGGGCCTGATACAAGGCCACGTTGGCCGCGGCACGTTCATCCTGGCCAATTCGAAAATTGTGATGACGATGCCGCCGCCTCCAGCCACGCGCAATGGCGGCGTGCGCTGGGAGTCGCTTTTCGCCGACGAGCGCGGCGAGGAAGCGCTAAGCCGCTTGCTCCCGGACGTGCCCGGCAAAGCCATTTCGTTCGCCACGGCTAAGCCCGCTGAGGAATTTTTCCCAGTAGAAGAATTCAAGGCCTGCTGCAACGCCGCGCTGCACCGCGAAGGCGGAAAAATTCTCCAGCTCGGCGCGTCGGACGGCTACGCCCCGCTGAAAGAAGTGCTGTGCGCATTGTTGGGCGCGGAGGGCATTCCGGCACGCGACTCGCAGCTTCTGGTCACCGGAGGCTGCCAGCAATCGCTGGACCTGCTGTGCAAGGCATTTCTGCGCCCGGGCGACGCGGTGATCATGGAAAACCCGACGTATCCCGGGGCCATCGCCATTTTTGCCGGAGCGCGCGTGCACTGCCTGGGCGTGCCGGTGCACACCGACGCGCGGCGCCACGGCTACGCGGGCGTGGACGTGGAAGCTTTGGAAGTCGCATTGGTGCAGAACCGCGTGAAGATGATTCTGCTCACGCCCGATTTTCAGAATCCCACCGGTACCACGCTGCCCGTCGCCGAGCGCCGGCGCGTGCTGGACATCGCCGCGAAGCACCAGGTGCCCGTGGTCGAAGACCACATCTACGCGCGCCTTCGTTTGCGCGGTGACGAGATTCCCTCGCTGCGCGCGCTGGACCGCAACGGCGTGGTGATTCAGATAGACAGTTTCTCGAAGATTGCGTTCCCCGGCCTGCGCGTGGGCTGGTGCGTGGCGCCGGAAAGCGTCATCGAGCGGCTGCGACTGGTGAAGCAGGCCACCGACCTGCACACCGACCAACTGGCGCAGGCTGCGCTGGCGGAATTTTGCCGACGCGGACATTTGACGCGCCACGTGGCGAAAATGAAAAAAGTGTACGGCAGCCGCCTGGCGATTATGGAAGGCGCGCTCGAAGAGAACATGCCCGACGGCACGACGTGGACGCGTCCGGACGGCGGCATGTGCCTGTGGGTGACGCTGCCGCCGGGCTTCGACGCCAGCGAATTGCTCATTCACACGCGCGAGGAAGGTATTCTCTTCGCGCCGGGGAGGTATTTTTGTTTTCAGAATCCAGTGCCGAACACGCTGCGCCTGGGCTTTGCCAGCCTCGATGAGCGCAGGATTGCCCGTGGCGTGGCGCAACTCGGCGAAGTGCTGCGTTCGGAGATGCGCAAGCGGCAGCGCGGAGCGCGACAAGTGGCGGGAGCGCGCGTGGCGTTCATCTGACCGCCGCGGAAAAGAAATTACGTTTCGAAATTACTAGCCCATAGGGTAAGGAGATCAACATGTCATTCATGCAAGACAATCAGTGGCGGGTAAAAGTGGGGCTCGCGGAGATGCTCAAGGGCGGCGTCATCATGGACGTCACCAACGCGGAGCAGGCGAGCATCGCGGAAAAAGCGGGCGCGTGCGCGGTGATGGCGCTGGAGCGCGTGCCGGCGGACATCCGCAAAGAAGGCGGGGTGGCGCGCATGGCCGCGCCGAAAATTATTCGCGAAATCATGGCCACCGTGTCCATTCCGGTGATGGCCAAGGCGCGCATCGGGCACTTCGCCGAAGCGCAGGTGCTGCAAGCGCTGGAAGTGGACTTCATTGACGAGAGCGAAGTGCTCACGCCGGCGGACGAGGAAAACCACGTGTGGAAGCACGATTTCCGCGTGCCGTTCGTCTGCGGGGCGCGCAATTTGGGCGAAGCGCTGCGGCGCATCGCCGAGGGTGCGGCCATGATCCGCACCAAGGGCGAAGCCGGGTCGGGCAATATCGTCGAGGCCGTGCGGCACATGCGCACCATCATGACGCAGATGAAAAAGCTCACCATTCTTCGCGGAGACGAGTTAATCCACGAATCGAAGGAGCTGGGCGCGCCGCTGGAACTGGTGCGCTGGGTGGCGGAAAACGGCAAGCTGCCGGTGCCGAATTTCTCCGCCGGCGGCATCGCTACGCCTGCCGACGCGGCGCTGGTGATGCAGCTCGGCGCGGAAACCGTGTTTGTCGGCTCGGGCATTTTCAAGTCCAGCGACCCGGCGGTGCGCGCGCGGGCGATCATCAAAGCCACCACGCACTTCAAGGATGCGAAGATTGTGCTGGAGGCGTCCGAAGAGCTGGGCGAAGCGATGAAGGGGCTGGATGTGCGGCAGCTCGACGAAAAAGAACTGCTCCAGACGCGCGGCTGGTAAGCGAAAGTTTTTTACGCCATGAAAATAGGAATCCTAGCCGTGCAAGGCGACTTTGAAGCCCACGCCAAAGTGTTGGCGAAGCTGGGTGTCGAAGCGGTGCTGGTGCGCGCGCCGGGGGACCTGGACGGCGTGGAAGGCGTCATCCTGCCGGGCGGGGAAAGCAGCACGCAGCTCCATTTTCTGAAAGAGGAAGGATTGAAGGACGCGCTGGAAAAATTTGCCGCGCGGGGCGGGGCGTTTTTTGGCACGTGTGCGGGAGCGATTCTGCTTGCCCGTGAGGTAAGAAATCCCGCGCAGGAATCGCTGGGCTTTGCGGACCTGGTCGTGGCGCGCAATGCGTACGGGCGCCAACTTGCGAGCCATGTCACTTCGGCGCCGAGCAAGCTGCGGACCGAACCGCTGGAAATGGTGTTCATCCGCGCGCCGATTATCGAGCAGCAGGGCAGCGGCGTGGAGACGCTCGCCGAAGCGGAGGGGCACCCGGTGCTGGTGCGGCAGGGGCGTGTGCTGGTGGCGACGTTTCATCCCGAGCTGACCGGCGACACGACCGTGCACGAATACTTTTTGCGACTAGTAAGCAATGGCGCAGGGCAGGACGAAGGACGAAAGACGAAGGACGAAGGAATCAAGACGCGTTGAATTAAGAACACACCGTGGCGCAGCCTAAAAAGGTCCTTTTCGTGTGTATCGGCAACACCTGCCGGAGCCAGATGGCCGAGGCACTGGCGCGGCACTCCGCCTCCGACGTCATCGAAGCTGCCAGCGCGGGGCTTTCGCCGTTTGGGAAGATTGTCGAGCCCACGCGCAAAATCCTCCTCGAGCGCGGTATCCGCATGGACGGGCAGCACTCCAAAGGTCTGCGCGAAGTGGACCGCGACTCCTTCGAGCTTATTGTGAACATGACCGGCATGCCCGGTCACGCGCTGTTCCCCGGCGCGAAGGTCGTGGATTGGGACGTCGCCGACCCCTACGGCGAAGATATGCTGCTCTACCGCCAAATTTGCGACGAAATTGAGGAACACCTGAACGCTCTCGTCGCCGACCTGCGCGGGCCGTCCGGAAGCCAATAGCGAAAGTTAGGATTCTGTTTTGCTCGCTATTGAATCGTCGTTGATGCAGGGTGTAGTCTCTGGCTGGGACTCTCGGAGGAGCAGATGCGACTCCTTGCCCGCCTCCTCACGCTTTTCATTCTTTCGAGTTTGGTTTCTCCAACTCTGGCGCAATCCCAAAAGCAATCAGCTTGGTCACAGAAAATCTTGTCGGCCAAGTCCGTGTACTTTGACGACCGAATTGGCGTAGCCGCCGTGCGGGACAGAGCATTGGCTCAGCTCAAGAAATGGGGGCAATTTGAGATTGTCTCAGACCGACAGCAAGCCGACTTGATACTCATCCTCTCCGCGGACCCGTATAAAGGAGGCCAAATTGCAATCTCGGGAGGGCAGACCGGAAAGGTCAACAAGGACGGAAGCATCGATGCGGACCCGGTGCCTAACTACAATAAGCTGGCTCCAGTTCGCTACGCCTACCTGACAGCAATTGAGCCGAAGACTGGAGAGGAACTTTGGGGTGGCCGCCTTCGGTGGGGCGGCCTGCTTACGGGATTCAATAGCGTAGGGGCGCGCTTGGTCAAGAAATTAGAAAAGGAATCTAAAAATTAGGCTAATTGGGCTATGTCTGGCGCTTCCGCTTCTACTCTCCCGCGGGTTCCCCTATAATCAGTCGGCAAAGTTGGGAGGCCGATTGCGCCGCGAAAAGACCAGCGTCTCGCGCGAAGACTACCTGAAGGCGATCTGGGAGATCGTGCAGGAAGAGCAGGTGCCCATCAGCGCGCGCCTGGCGGAAGAACTGCGCGTGACGCCGCCGGCGGTGACCGCGGCGCTGAAGCGCATGGCTCGCGACGGCTATCTGCGCGTGGCGCGCGATGGACGCATTCATCTTTCCCGCAAGGGCCGCGGTGTCGCCGAGCATCTCGTGCTGCGCCATCGCCTCGCGGAAAAATTGCTCACCGACGTCATCGGCGTGGACTGGTCGAAAGTCCACGAAGAAGCCGAGCGTCTCGAGCACGGCATGTCCGAGGAAGTGGTGGAGCTGCTTCTCAAGCGCTTTGGCGCGGACAGCACATGTCCCCACGGCGTGCCGCTGCAAGGCGGGCATGCGCGCCTGCGCCGCAAGAAATCCGCGATACGCCTGGCGGACGCCGCCGTCGGAGATACCGTGGAAATTCTGCGCGTCTATGAGAAGGACCCGCAATTCCTCGATTTTGTCGCCGGGCTGAAGCTGCGTCCCGGGGCGCGCGCGCGCATCCAGAATCGCGAGTACGACGAAACCATGACCCTGGCCATCACCGGCGGCCCCGCGCCGCGCACGTTTTTGGGCAAACCTGCCACGTCCCGCATCTGGGTGCGGCGCATTTCCTCGTAAAATGAATTTGCATTCATCCTGGAGGGACAGACCATGAAGCGATTTCTTGCGCTCGCGATCGCCGTGCTCACGCTTGCCGCTGCAGTGCCCGCGCAAACCGCGCCGGACGCCGCGGAATTGACCAAGCTGCTGAATGATTTTCTGGCGGGCGCTTCGCGCAACGACGCGGCGATGCACGACCGCTTCTGGGCCGAAGACCTCATGTACACCGGCTCGACCGGGCGGCGGAGAGGCAAGGCGGAAATCATGCGCAGCGTGCGGTCCGCGCCGGCCCCCAAGCCCGGCGACCCGGTGGGCATCTACAGCGCCGAGGACATCCGCATTCAACAGTACGGCAGCACAGCGATTGTGGCGTTTCGGCTGGTCGGGACCACGGAGAAAGATGGGAAGAAAGAGGTCTTGAACTTCCTGAACTCGGGCACCTTTCTCAAGCGCGAAGGAAAGTGGCAGGTGGTGAGCTGGCAGGCGACGCGCATGCCGCGCGCGGAGGAAGAGTCCAAGGCGGACGTCGCCGCAGGAGTGGCCGCGTTTCACCAAGCCATGCTCGCGGGCGACGTGAAGAAATTGGAAGCGCTGCTGGACGAAACATTTATTTGGACGCATCGCACCGGCGAGCAGATGCCGCGGAAAGAATTGCTCGATGATTTGGCGAGCGGCCACTTGAAGTATTCGAAGCTGGAGACGGAAAAATTGAGCGTGGCGGTCTATGGCGATACGGCGGTGGCGCGCGGCGTCTCGCCGCGCCAGCGCTCCTCGATTCCGGCGACGCCCGGCACGGGCGATGCCGCTCCGTTCACTTCGTTTTTTACGCTGACGTTCACCAGCAAAGGTGGGGCATGGGTCGCTGTGGCCCTGCATACGAGCCGGCCCTGAATCGCCAGGACGGTCGCTGCCACGGCCGCTCCCTTGAATTTTTCCATGTGCGGGAGTAATGTTCCCCCCTTCCCAGTCTTCGTAGCCTGTTCCTCGTGTCATTGGTGGATGGAGGCGTCATGTCGGTGGAGATTCAAGTGCGTGTGAACGGCCAGCCGCGGCAGAGCACGGTGGAGCCGCGCACGCTGTTGGTGCACTATTTGCGCGACGTGCTCGGGCTGACCGGCACGCACGTGGGCTGCGAGACGTCGCTGTGCGGCGCGTGCACCGTGCTGCTCGACGGCCGCGCCGTGAAATCCTGCACCATGCTCGCGGTACAAGCGGACGGCGCGAATATCACCACGATTGAAGGCGTTTCCGGTTTGAACGGATCGAACGGCGGCCTGCATCCCGTGCAAGAAGGGTTTTGGGAAAAACACGGCCTGCAATGCGGCTTCTGCACGCCGGGGATGATTTGCGCGTCAGTGGAATTGCTGAGCAAAAATCCCAATCCATCGGAAGCGGAAATACGCCACGCGCTGCACGGCAATCTCTGCCGCTGCACGGGCTATCAGAAAATTGTCGAATCGGTGCGCTACGCGGCGGGGAAAATGAAAGCAAGGAAGCGGTAGCGCAAGTCAGTCGAGCTAAGACGAAGGACGAAAACCCAAGGTCGAAAGAGCAAGGAACGGCGGTACAAGCGGGAGGCAGCCGTGGCCACGGCAACGAAATTCATCGGCAAGCCGCTGAAGCGCAAGGAAGACCCGCGGCTTATTCAGGGCATTGCGCATTACGTGGACGATTTGGTGCTGGCGGGAATGCTGCACGCCGGATTCGTGCGCAGCCCGCACGCGCATGCCGTCGTGAAGTCCATTGACTCGACGAAAGCGCAGAGCGCGCCGGGCGTGGTCGGCGTGTTTACCGCCGAGGATTTTCGCGGGCAGATCGGCATCGTGCCCTGTGCCGCGCAGCTACCGGACCTGAAGGGCGCGCCGCGTCCTGTGCTGGCCACCGGCCGCGTGCGGTTTGTCGGTGAAGCGGTGGCCGTCGTCGTTGCATCCGACCGCTACGCTCTCCGCGATGCGATGGATTTGGTGGAAGTGGACTACGAGCCGCTCACGCCTGTGGTCGATCCGGAAAAAGCCATCAGCAAAAACGCGCCGGTGCTGCACGAGCCCAGCGCGGACAACGTTTCCTTTCGCTGGGAGCTCGAAGGCGGCGACGTCAAGCGCGCTTTCAAGCAAGCCGACAAAGTGATTCGCCAGCGCATTCTCAACCAGCGACTGGTGCCCATGGCTATGGAGCCACGCGGGGTGCTCGCCGAATACAAACGCGGCGAAAAAACTTTGACCGTGTGGTCTTCCACGCAAATTCCGCACCTGCTGAAGACACAGCTTGCGGCCATGCTGGGCACGCCGGAGCATTCCGTGCGCGTGATTACGCCGGAGGTCGGCGGCGGCTTTGGCAGCAAGCTGAATGTTTATCCCGAGGAGGCCATCGTCGCGCATTTGGCCATGCGCCTGGGCCATCCGGTGAAGTGGATGGAGTCGCGGCGCGAGAATTTCGTGTGCACGATTCACGGCCGCGACCAGATTGCTGACGTGGAAGCCGCCGTCTCCAAGGACGGCACGCTACTGGGCACCAAGTGGCGCATCATCGCCGACCTTGGCGCCTACTATCAGTTGCTTACGCCGCTGGTGCCCACGCTCACCGGCTTGATGCTTGCCGGCAGCTACAAAGTGCCGGCCATCAAAATCGAAATCATCGGCGCGCTCACCAACAAAATGGCCACCGACGCCTATCGCGGCGCGGGGCGTCCCGAAGCCACATACTACGTCGAGCGCCTGATGGACCTTATCGCCGCGGAGTTGAAGATGGATCCCGCGGAAATTCGCCGCAAGAATTTCCCTCTGCCCAAGGAGTTTCCTTACACCACGCCCACCGGCGTGGCCTACGACTCCGCGAATTATCAACGAAGCCTGGATATTGCGCTGAAAAAGTCGGGCTACGCAAAGCTGCGCAAGGAGCAGGCCGCGCTGCGCAAGCAAGGCCGCTACCTTGGCATCGGCGTGTCCACCTACGTGGAAATTTGCGCCATGGGGCCGTCGAGCGCGATGCCTGCGGGCGGCTGGGAAAGCGCCACGGTGCGCGTCGAGCCCACTGGCAAAGTCACAATTCTCACCGGCGCTTCGCCGCACGGGCAGGGACAGGAAACCAGCTTCGCGCAAATGGGCGCGGAAGTGCTCGGCCTCACGCCGGACGACGTCAACGTCGTCCACGGCGACACCGGCGCGGTACCCTACGGCATCGGCACGTTTGGCAGCCGCGGCACCGCGGTCGGCGGCACTGCGGCGTACATGTCTCTCGTCAAGCTGCGCGACAAGCTGGCGAAAATTGTCGGGCACCTCACCGGCGAAGACCCGAAGAATTTTGTTTTCGGCGGCGGGAGTATTTCCTCGAAATCTTCTGCCAACAAATCCATCAGCCTCGGCGAAGCCATTGGCGCGGCGTACACGGCCAAAACGCTTCCGCAAGGTATGGAGCCGGGCCTCGAGGCCACGACTTTTTTTGAGCCGACGAATTTCACGTTCCCCTTCGGCGCGCACGTGTGCGTGGTGGAGATTGACGCCGAGACCGGCGGCGTCCGCCTGCTCAAATACGTCGCCGTGGACGATTGCGGCAACGTCCTCAACCCGCTGCTGGTCGAAGGCCAGGTGCACGGTGGAATCGTGCAATCGGTGGGACAGGCCATGTTCGAGGAGGCCGTGTACGACGAGCACGGCCAGCTCATCACAGGCGAATTGATGGATTACGCCATTCCCCGCGCCGACGCCATGCCGTGGATGGAAACGCACCGCACGGTCACGCCGTCGCCGGTGAACCCGCTTGGCGTGAAGGGAGTCGGCGAGGCCGGCACCATCGGCGCCACGCCCGCCATCATCAACGCCGTGGTGGACGCACTGGCGCCCTTCGGTGTACGCCACGTTGACATGCCCGTCAAGCGAGAACGCATCTGGAAATTGATGCGCCGCAAAGCTGCACCGAAACGCGCGCCGCGCGCGGCCGCGAAAGCCAAACCAAAGAAAAAATCCAAATCCGCCGCGCGCCGCCGGACAAGCAGGAGGGCACGATGATTCCCGCCGCCTTCGAATATCACGCGCCGAAGAATTTGGAAGAAGCCTTCCGCCTGCTCGATCGCCATGGCGACGAAGCTAAGCTGCTCGCCGGCGGCCACAGCTTGCTGCCCATGATGAAGCTGCGCTTGGCTGCGCCGCGCTTCGTGATTGACCTCGGACGCCTCAAGGGCCTCGACTACATCCGCGAAGAGCAAGGTCACATGGTTATTGGCGCGATGGTCAAGCACGCTGAAATCGAGCATTCCAGCCTGCTCCGCGCGAAATGCCCGCTGCTTCCGGAAGCCGCCGCGGCCATCGGCGACGTGCAGGTGCGCAACCGCGGCACGATTGGCGGGAGTCTTGCGCACGCTGACCCCGCGGCGGATTACCCGGCCGCAATACTTGGGCTGGATGCGGTCATGGAGCTGCAAAGCAACAGCGGCTCGCGCACCGTCTCTGCGGAAGATTTTTTTGTGGATATGCTCACTACGCAATTGCGCCCGGGCGAGATTCTCACGCAAATCCGCGTGCCGGTAATCGGGAAGGGAAGCGGCACAGCGTATTGCAAGTTGCCGCAGCTTGCGTCGGGCTACGCGGTGGTGGGCGTGGCCGCGCGCGTCACCCTCGCCAACGGCAAACTCGCGCAGGTGACCATCGGCGTCACCGGCGTGGGCCCCAAGGCGTATCGCGCAGAGAACGTCGAAAACGCGCTGCGCGGAAAGAAAGCCAGCGACAAATCCGTCGCCGAAGCGGCGCGCCATGCGGCGCACGGCATTGACGCCCTTGCCGACTTGCATGCGTCCGCTGACTATCGCCGCGAGATGGCCGGCGTCTTCACCCGCCGCGCTCTGGCGCTGGCCATCGCCCGCGCAGCAGGAAAGAAGGCGTGAAGGTTCAGGGAAACGTTGTGCTGCCCGCCGGCCGCGAGCAGGTCTGGGATCTGCTCACTAACCCCGCGAAGCTCGCCAAGCTGCTGCCCGGCTGCGAAAAACTCGAACCGGACGGCCCGGACCGCTACAAAGTGGCCATCAAGTTCGCACTCGCTGCATTTTCCGGCAAATATTCCGGCAGCGTCGAGCTGAGTGAAAAGCTGCCGCCCGAATCGTTGCGAATGGTGCTGGAAGGGAAGGGTATGCCCGGCTTTATGCGCGGGGAGGGACGCATTCAACTCGCCGACAAAAAAGGCAAGACGGAATTGCGCTATGAAGGCGAGGCGCAGGTCGGGGGCATGATCGCCGCCGTCGGACAGCGCATGATTGACGTGGCTGCTCGCCGCATCATCCAGCAATTTTTCGACTCTGCCGCCGCCCAGCTCCGCTCGTCCTAACCCCTAACTCCTGTTACGATGTTGCCCGCCGAACGAACTATGTTCTCTGCTCTGCGCTACTACTGGATCATCGCCAAAGGGTACCGCCTGCACCCCTGGGACAGTCCCTACCTGCGCTGGCGCCTGGAAACATTTTTCGGCAAGGAGGCCGCCAACCTCGGCGCTCGCGGCACCATCCAACTCCTCTGGCGGGAACGTGCGCGTCTCGCGCGTTTTCTGCAATGGGTGGAGACGCGCCAGCGGGCCCAGGCCGCCCATCGCAATAAATAGGCGTATAATTAGGCCATCGGACGAGCGCCATGCAGGACCTGAAACTCTTCCAGAAATCGCAAAAGCTGCACGAAGGCCGCTGGTGGGAAGCCGAGGCCGGCGGCAAGGTGCATTGCTACCTCTGTCCGCGGCATTGTCACATCGGCGCGGGGCAATCCGGCTTCTGCTTCATCCGCGTCAACCACGAGGGCAAGCTCTACAACCTCGGTTACGCGTCGCCTGCCGCCGTGCAGGTGGATCCCATCGAAAAAAAGCCGCTGAATCATTTCCTGCCCGGCAGCGCGATTTTTTCCATGGGCACCGCGGGCTGCAACATGGGCTGCTTCTTCTGCCAGAACTGGGACATCTCCAAGTCCAAGCACGACCAGGTGCACTCCACGCACATGCCGCCGGAAGACGTGGTGCTCATGGCCATCCGCTACGGCTGCCCGAGCATCGCCTTCACCTACAACGAGCCGACCATCTGGGGCGAGTACGTGGTGGACATTTGCCAGGCCGCCAAAAGCTACGGCCTGAATACGGTGATGGTCACCAACGGTTACGTCACCTACGAAGCTTTCCACGACATCTACGACCACATTGACGCCGCCAACGTGGATCTGAAAGCCTTCACCGAGCAGTTTTACGGCAAAATCACGCTCACGCATTTGCAGCCGGTGCTGGAAACTTTGCAGTGGCTGAAAAACGAAACCAACGTCTGGTTCGAGCTCACCAACCTGATGATTCCGACGCTCAACGACGACCCCGCGGAAACGCGCCGCCTCGCGGAGTGGATTCTGGAGCACCTCGGTCCCGGAGTGCCGCTGCACTTCACCGCGTTTCATCCTGACTTCAAGCTGCGCGACAAGCCCAACACGCCGCCGGCCACGCTGCACCGCGCGCGGCATATTGCGCGCGAAGTTGGGCTGCATTACGTCTATGAGGGCAACATCTTCAGCGAGGCGGCCAATACGCATTGTCCTAAGTGCAAGGCCCTGCTGATTAGCCGCTCGTGGCATAGCGTGCTGGAAAACAATTTGAAGAACGGCTGCTGCCCGTCGTGCGGCCATGCGGTTCCCGGCCGCTGGGAAAATCCGCGCCGCAAGACGCCGCTGAAAACGTATGAGCACGCGCGCGAAGTTGTCGAAGCAAAGTATGGCGCACTGAATTTGTAGCGACTGAACACTGGTCACTAAACACTGGGAGGCACCATGGCCGTCATCAAGCAAATCCGCATTGCCATGAAGAACCGTCCGGGGGCGCTCGCCGAACTGTGCACCGAACTGGCCAAGCGCGCGGTGAACATCAGCGCGATCCAGGCCAACGAATCCGCGCCGGATACCATTCGCCTGGTGGCTACTCCGCTCGACGTTGCCAAGAAAGTGTGCGAACAGATGCAGCTCGATTTCCGCGAGGAGACGGCTATTGCCGCGCACCTCGCCGACCGCCCGGGCTCGCTGGGCCGCCTCACCCGCAAGCTGGCCGAGAAGAACATCAACATCGAATATGTGTACGGAAGCATCGGAAAGAGCGCGGAGCGCGCGCTAGTGATCATTGGCGTGGACAACGTGGACGCCGCCGCGCGTGTGTTGAAGTAGAGGAAGCCTCGCGGATGCCTTTTCTGCTCCTGCTCTTTTCGTTGTGGCTAGCGCAAGCTGCCCCCGCGGACACTTCCCGCGAACTCAAGCTGCGTTTAGTCGAAGAAATCAACCGCGACCGCCAGGCCGCGGGCCTGCAGCCAGTCGAGTACTCCGAAGAACTTTCCCGCGCTGCGGACGCCCACTGCCGCGAAATGCTGCGCGAAGGCTACGCCAGCCACTGGAACCTCGCCGGCCTGAAGCCTTACATGCGCTATGCCGCAGCCGGCATCGGGGATTTCACCAGCGAAAATGTGTGGAGTCTGTGGCGCTCGAACCTGGACACCGCTCCCGCGTCCGTGTGGAAGGAAGTCCTCGCCGGGCATCGCAGCTTCATGGCCGAGCGCCCGCCCTACGACGGCCATCGGCGCAGCATCCTGACGGCTCGCCACACGCGCGTCGGTATCGGCCTGGCCTTTGACCGCTTCGGTGTCCGATTGATTGAAGTCTTCGGCGCGCGCAACGCGGAGCTCAAGCCATTGCCCGCGCGGGCCACCTTGGCAGACAAGCTCAGAATCGAGGGCCGCATCGCCGATCGCAACCTGAAGCTTTTTGGCGTGGCCATTTATTACGAGCCGCTGCCGCAGCCCATGTACCGGCAGGACCTGGCGCAAACGCAATCCTACGGCCTGCCTGAGGAGCACGAGATGGAGTTGCCGCGGCTGGGAAACGGCATGTATTCCAACGGCAGCGCGGGTTCGATTGACACCGACCCCGCGGGAGAATTCTCAATGCCCTTGCGCTTTTGGAAGAAATTGCCCGGCGTGTATACGATTGGCGTGTGGGTACAAGAAAAAAGCGCCAAGGAAGCGCTCCTCGGCGCCATGACTTCCGTGGTGGTTGAAGATTACAAGCCAAACAGCCGCTAGCTTTCTTCTTCGCGCGCCTGCCGCTGCCGCGCCGTTTCCAGCCGCGCCTGCAAGCTTTCCGCCAGCCGCTGTTTCAAATCTTCATCGCGGTGGCTCACGTAGTCCAGCCAGTTCATGCCGATGACGATCGGCCATTCACCCTTTTGCAGCACAAACGCCAGTTGCTGCCGCGTGGAATCCAGCAGCACCTCGTGCAGCCGGACTTCCGGGTCAATCTCGCGGAGCAGCGGCTCCACGCGCTGCAGGATTTTGTTTCTGCGGTCTTCGCCCAGCATGGTCTTCGCAGCTACCTCGGCACCTGTCGGCGCACTTCGCAAACCGCCATCACGGATAACACATTCCGGAGTGCACAGCAAGGTGGGTTCGTGCGACGCAGCCGATCAGCTTTGCGGTTCGGATTCGGTAGGAACGGTTTCGAATTCGTTCAGTGTTTCGCCGGGAGCGTCAGCATCAGTGCCCGCGCGCTTGGCCAGATTTCTCTCCGCGCGGCGCTCGGCCTTCATGCGCTGCTTCTCCATGCGCTTCATTTCTTTCTGCCGCTTTGCAAAAGTGGACCTGGAGCGTGTGGCCATAAAATCTCCTTGGGGTAGGGAAGCGCCGCCGCCGGCATCGTTGCCGGCTGTCGAAATGCCGTTGGCTACCAGCGTGGTTCGCGCGGCTGCCGCGCGGAATCCCGGTGGTCTTCCGTCGAGAAGCGGTCCCGGCCGCGTCCGCCGCCACCACCACCGCCTTTGTAGCCGCCTCCGCCGCCTTTGTATCCGCCGCGCGACGGCCCGCTGCGTTCCGTCTTGGGGCGCGCTTCGTTCACTTTCAAGTTGCGCCCGCCGACTTCCTTTCCGTCCAGCGCCGCAATGGCCTTGGCCGCTTCCTCGTCGTTGGCCATCTCCACAAACGCGAAGCCGCGCGCCCGGCCGGTCTCGCGGTCCATGGCGATGTGCACGCGGGTAATCTGCCCGAACGGCTCGAAGAGCGCGCGCAAGTCCGCTTCCGTGGTCTGAAAACTCATGTTGCCCACAAACAGGTTCTTCATCCTTCTTCTCCGTGTATCCCCGCCATGCCTTCAGCGGGTTGCTTTGCCGCACCCGTGGATTCAGACTGTTATCGACGCCGTAGAGGAACTCGACGAGGTCAGGCGGGACAGGCCGCATACTGCGGCCCAGAAGTCACTGACACAATCTGAGCTTTGGAAAGTACGGTTGGACTATAGCACAGAATCCGCTATTTAGTCCGCTTTCTGAAAGATGCCAGCCAGGAGCCCATTGAAGTGGTGCCGGGGGGCAGAGTTGAACTGCCTACGCCGGCCTTTTCAGGGCCGCGCTCTACCGGTGAGCTACCCCGGCACCGTGGGAAGCAATTTATTGTAGGGACTGCGCGCAGAACTGTCAATTCACGTTCTGCCGCGCTAAAGCGCGCCGCTACACGTGCCTCATTGGGAGACAATGCAGAGTGCAGGAACTGGCGTGGAGAAAGGCACCTGTAGAGGCGGGCTTCAGCCCGGCATCTTGGGCTAACTCACTTCATGGACTCGTCAAACTCTTTCATCCAATCTTTTTTCTTCAGGACTTCTCGCGGCCGCGGGCCGTCCGGCGGGCCCACGATACCGTCCTTTTCCATCAAGTCAATCAGCCGCGCAGCGCGGCCATAGCCCACACGCAGGCGGCGTTGCAACGTGGAAGTTGATGCGCGGCCCATTTCGCAGACCACGCGCACGGCTTCCTGGTACAACTCGTCGTCCACTTCTTCGCCGTCTGCTTCGCCGCCTTCGTCGCGCGCCGCGCTTTCTTCCTTCGGCGCCTTGAGGAGTTCTTCGTTGTAGATGGCTTTGGCCTGCTGCCGCCAGAAGTCGCACACCGCCACCACTTCGTCTTCCGTCACCAGCGGCCCATGTACGCGGTGCAGCCGCGAGGAGCCCGCCGGCAGAAACAGCATGTCGCCGCGTCCCAGCAGCGATTCCGCGCCGTTGGCGTCCAGAATCGTCCGCGAGTCCACTTTGCTGGCCACGCGGAACGAAATGCGGGCAGGGAAGTTGGCTTTAATCAATCCGGTGATGACGTCCACCGACGGCCGCTGCGTCGCCAGAATCAAGTGGATGCCCACCGCACGCGCCATCTGCGCCAGACGCGTCACCGACTCTTCCACGTTGCTCGTGTCCACCATCATCAGGTCCGCCAATTCGTCAATGATGATGACGATGTACGGCAGCGGGCGGTGCTCCGTTTCTTCCAGCGAATCGAACAAATCGAGCGACTGTCCCTTGGCGAACGTGCGGTTGTACTGGTCAATGTTGCGCACGCCGCGCTGCGCCAGCAATTTCAGCCGCCGCTCCATCTCGCGCACCGCGTTGCGCAGCACGTTGGACGCAACCTTCGGATCCGTCACTACCGGCGTGTACAGATGCGGAATATCCTCGTAAAGTCCCAGCTCCAGCCGCTTGGGGTCCACCAGCACCAGCTTCAATTCCTCCGGCGTGGCTTTATACAGCATGGAAATAATCATGGAGTTGATGAGCACGCTTTTTCCGGTGCCCGTCGAGCCGGCAATCAGCAGGTGCGGCATTTGTGCGAGCTCGGTGGCCTTGATGCGCCCGACCAAATCTTTCCCCAGCGCCATGGTCAGCTTGGAAGTGGAGTTCACGAACTCCGGCGACTCCACCACTTCGCGCAGCACGATGGTCTGTCGATGATGGTTGGGCATTTCGATGCCCACCGTGGATTTTCCGGGGATGCGCTCCATCAGGATGGATTCCGCCTTGAGCGCCAGGCACAGGTCGTCGCTGAGCCCGATGATGCGGCTGTACTTCACGCCTGCCTCGGGCTTGAATTCGTAGGTGGTCACCACCGGGCCGGGATTGATTTGCGTGACGTGCCCGATGACGTCAAATTCCTTGCACTTTTGCTCGATGGCCCGTGCGCATTCCTTCAAATCGTCTTCTTCCAATCGTTCCGCGCGCTCCGCCAAGCGCAGCAAACTCGGCGACGGCAAACGGTAATTCGTTTTTCCGCGCGCGATTTTCGGCTCGGCGCCGCTGACCGCCAGCTCGGCCGGCACTCCATCCTTGGATTTCACAAGCGTCAATTCAATTTTCGGCTCTGGCTTCTCTTTGCTCGTTTTTTCCGGTGGCGCCAGAGGCGCAATCGTTTGCGGCGGCGCGGGGGGACGCCCGGCAATCTGAATTTCCGTCACGCGCTTCTTTAACCGCTGCTGTTCGCGCGCCTCCCGCCAGGCCTTCCATTTCGCCTGGAGTTTCGCAAACGGGGTCGCTTTCTCGCGCAGCCATTCGCTGCTCGCGCTGAAGGAGAATCTTGTGGTCAGGAAAAGCGCGGTCAGAAAGAAGCACACGGCCAGCACGTGCGCGCCGACCGGGTTGAACCCCGCTAGCAGCCCGCGCGACAGCAACACGCCCAGCAACCCGCCCGCGGCCACCGTGCCGCGCACGTCCGGCAGCCCCAACAGCGCGAGAAGCGCGGAAAGGGAAGCAATCAGCAGCGACATGCCGCAGAGTTTCACGATGGGCGACGTCACCGCCTGGCTGCGGAACCACCGCATCCCCACCACAAAAATGCTCACCGGCAGAAGAAACGCCGCGTAGCCCAGCAACTGGAACAGCAGGTCCGCGCCGTGCGCACCGACCGGGCCAATCCAGTTGCGCGCCGGCTGCGCGCCTGCTGGCGGCGCGGCCACATTCAGCGCGGCATCGTGCGGATTGTACGAAAGCAGGCTCAGCGCCATCAGAATCGCGATGGTCACGCCGAGAAAGCCCACCAATTCGTTCAAACGGTGATTCTCAGTTGGCGTAAGAATGCGCACAAAACTCTCCTGCTTGCCCAGAGCAATGCGACGGGCCGAATGGGGGGAAGGCTCCAGCGTTGATCGGGTCGCGCGGGCGCTGTCGCGCGGAGGCCCTACCGGAGGACTGCGACAACGAAATCACTATACCAAGCGGACTGCGCCGAACAACAAATATCTTGGCTGCATGTGTTTAGGGGTAACGGACAAGAACCGCCGTGGATTAGACCAATCCCGCTGCCCACGCCAGCACTGCGGTGCCCACAACGATGCGGTAAATGGCGAATGGCACAAAGCCGTGCTTCCGCACCCAGGCCATGAACCACGCCACCGACCCGTACGCCACGATGAACGACACCACGAAGCCGATGCCCAACACAATCCATCCATGCGCATCAATATCGCTCACGCCGATGGGATTTTCGCCGTTGCCCAGCAGCGATTTCAGGAGGTCGTATCCTGCCGCCGCGCACATCGTTGGAATCGAAAGGAAAAACGAAAACTCCAGCGCTGCCGCCCGCGACATTCCCGCCAACTGCCCGCCGGCAATCGTGGCCATCGAGCGCGACGTCCCCGGAAACACTGCCGACAGCACCTGACACGCCCCAATCCACACCGCTTGCCCCAGGGTCATTTCCTCCATGTGCCACGTGCGGATGCGGCTCGCAGGCGCGCTGGCTCCCGCTTGCTCCGCCGCCGCGTTTCGCGCGTCCACCGCCCACATCACGATTCCGCCTACCAGCAGGGAAGCGCCCATCACATACAAGCTTTCCAGATGCTCGCCGATGACCTTCGTCAGCAGGAACGCAGGAACCGCAGTAACCACAAATGCCACTAGCGTGAGGCTCAGAGGATGTGTCAGCCATGTGCGCTCGCCGCCCTCGCCCTTCGGAAACGTCGCCGCGAATTTCCGGATGCGCCCCGCGAAATACACGGGCAAGCTCAGAATCGCGCCCAACTGAATCACCACCGTGTACGTCTTCCAGTACCCGCTGGTCAAGCTGACGCCGAGGAGCGCTTCCGCAATGCGCAGGTGCGCCGTGGAGCTCACCGGAAGAAACTCCGTCAGCCCTTCGATGATTCCCAGCAGGATGGACAGCAAGTAGTCGTTCAACGCTTCCTCACAATTTCACTTCGGTGCCGGCGCGAGCAGCTTGTGCATCTCGTACGCGTCCAACTGATTCGAGTAGTAGCCCTTCAGCACGCCCTGCGTACGATAGCCATGCTTTTTCCAGAAGGCAATTGCCGCTGCATTATCGGTTGCTGTTTCCAGCGACACGCGCCGCACGCCCGCATCGAACATCCGCGCCTCGGCCGCGGCGAGCAACGCCGTGCCGACGTCCCGCCTTCGGCGGGCCTCGGTGACGTCCAGCGTGATGATGTGCCCCAGATTTCCTTCTTGCGCCGTGAGGATGAATCCGATGATGTCCGAGCCGATTTCCGCCACCAGGCAATCCGCGCCCGGCAGCCGCAAATACCACTTCATCTCTCGACGCGAATAGGCAATCTCCGGGGGATAGCACTGCTGGTCGAGCTGATACAACGCTTCGACGTCCTCTGGCTTGTACGGGCGAAGCGCGGCGTCCACGGCTTACACTTCGAGGATGACCGGCAAGATCAGCGGCCGCTTGGCGGTCTGCTTGTTCAGATAGCGCTTCAGGTCCACGCGGATTTTTTCTTTAATGACGCTCCAATCCGCCATTTCCTCTGGATTGGATTGTGCCATCGTGCGCACCACCACTTCGCGCGCACCGGCCATCACTTCCTGCCCGTCGTCGGCGGAGAGGAATCCGCGGCTGACCACTTCCGGCGAGCCTTCCACCGTTCCCGTGTGCTTATCAATCGCAATAATCGGCACCACCACGCCGTCTTCCGAAAGGTGTTGCCGGTCGCGGATGACCACCTCTTCGATTTCTTCCAGCGAACCCGAATCCACCAGCACGCGTCCGGCCTTCACTTTTTCACGCCGGTACGCGCCTTCTTCGGTGAACTCAATCGGCTGCCCATCTTCAATCACAAAGATTTCGCCGCTGACTGTGCCCACCTGCTGCGCCAGCGCCGCGTGACGGAAGAGCATGCGGAACTCGCCGTGCACCGGGATAAAATATTTCGGCCGCACAAGGTTCAGCACCAGCTTCAACTCCTCCTGGCTGGCGTGGCCCGACACGTGAATCGGTGCGCGCCCGCCGTCCTCGTAGTAAATCAGCGCCCGCTTCCTGAACATGTGGTCAATCATGCGGAAGATGGGCTTCTCGTTGCCGGGAATGATGCGTGAAGACAAAATCACCGTGTCGTTTTCGTCCACCGTCAACTGCCGGTGGTTGTCCACGGCCACCCGCGAGAGCGCCGACATCGGCTCCGCCTGGCTCCCGCTCATCAGCACGACGAGCTTTTTCGGGTCAAACGCTTTCAAGTCCTGCGGCCGCACCACCATGCCATCAGGAATATTCAGCCGACCCAGCGCGTGGCTCAGCTCGACGTTGTTCACCATGCTGCGCCCGGTGAAGCCGACTTTGCGGCCCACAGTGCCCGCCACTTCGATGACCTGCTGGATGCGGTGGATGGACGACGCGAAGCACGACACAATCACTTTCCGCGGCGCGGCGCGGAATAATTCTTCCAGCCGCGGCAGCACCGCTCGCTCCGACGGCGTGTACCCCGCGCGCTCCACGTTCGTGCTGTCGCCGAACAGCGCCAGCACGCCTTCCTTGCCGTAGTTCGCCAGCGTGTGCAGGTCAAAGGGAAGCAGGTCGGTGGGCGTGGGATCAATCTTGAAGTCGCCGGTGTGAATCACCACGCCGAGCGGCGTGCGGATGGCCAGTGCCGCGCAGTCAATCGTGCTGTGCGTGACGTGGATGTACTCGATTTCGAACGCGCCGATTTCGATTTTCAGCCCGGTCTTTACTTGTCGCAGCGTGGCGTCGTCCAGCAAGCCGTGCTCTTCGAGCCGCCGCTTCACCAGTGCCAGCGTGTACTCCGTGCCGTAGATGGGCACGTTGATGTCGCGCAAAATGTACGGCAGCGCGCCGATGTGGTCTTCGTGGCCGTGCGTCAGCACAATCGCGCGCAAGTGCTTGCGGTTTTGCTTCAGGTAGGTGATGTCGGGGATGACTACGTCCACGCCGAGCAGCTCGGCCTCGGGAAACATCATGCCCGCGTCAATGACGATCATGTCGTCGCCGTAACGCAACGCGAGCATGTTCATTCCGAATTCGCCCAACCCTCCGAGCGGCACTGCCCACAACGATTGCTGCTTCAAATCATTTCCTCTTTCCCAACGCGGCCATTCATCCTATCACACGGCTGTTTTCGGTGTTATGTAGCGGCAACCTGCGTCGTCTTTGCGCAGGTTGCCACTCTTGACTTTTGGATTTGGGATTTTGTGAAATCCGCGGATTCGTCAGCCTTAGTCGCCCTTGCCGCCGAACATCCGTGCGACACTCACCAGCACCACTGCTCCAACCGTCGCCGCCGCTAGGCTGTACAAGAATCCGCCGCCCCAAATTCCCAGCTTTGTGAAAATCCATCCGCCGAGCAGGGCACCAATCAGACCGAGGATTACATCCGCGAGGCAGCCGAAACCGCGCCCGCGCGAAATTTTCCCCGCCAGCCATCCCGCAATCAGGCCAATGAAGATCCATCCAATTAGGGAATTCCGCATCGCCCGTTTCTCCCGCGCTTATCTCGCGAAGATGTATCCCAGCGTCTTGTAAATCAATTTCGCTGCCAGAAAATCTGACGCGTGGTCGCCCGGCTGCGGCAGCAGCTCGACCACGTCCATCGCGACAATTCTCTTTTTCGCGGCCACGGCGCGGATGAGCGACGTCACCTGCACCCAATCGAGTCCGCCCGGCTCCGGTGTGCCCGTGGCCGGCACATACGCCGGGTCGAACCCGTCGAGGTCCACGGTCAGGTAAACGTGTTCGCTCAAGTCCGCCACTACGCGCGGAATCCACGTCTCCAGCGGCGCGCGCACGATGTCCTTGCCCCAATAAATTTTCGTTCGCAGCGTGGGGATAGCTTCCGCTTCCTCCACGGAAATCGAGCGGATGCCCACCTGCACCGCGGGACAAATCTCCACCACCCGCCGCATTACCGACGCGTGGCTCGCCGCGTTGCCCTGGTAGGCTTCGCGCAGGTCCGCATGCGCGTCAATTTGCAGCACGGTCAGGCCGGAAAACTTTTTCGCCGCTGCGGCCACCAGCGGCGCCGTCAGCGAATGTTCGCCGCCTAGCGCCACGGGGAATTTGCCATCATTCAGCAGGCCCAGCTCCGCGGTGTGCAACTCTGCCAGCACGTGTTCGAGTGTGCCTTCCTGCGTATCAATGGGCCGCAGCGTGGCGATGCCGCATTTCTTGTAAATTTCGCAGCCAAGTTCCTCGTCGTACGTTTCCATGTTGCGGCTGGCGGCGATGATCGCCGCCGGGCCGTTGCGCGTGCCGCTCATGTACGTTGTGGTGCGTTCCAGTGGCACCGGGAAAATCACCGCGCGCGCGCTTGGGTAATTGGAATTTTCTTGCGGCAAGCCGCCGAAATTGTCCGGCAGGGTTTCTGTATAGCTTCGGATCAAGGGGCAGACCTTTCGGGACTCAACTCTTCCCGTTTCCTTTCCTTCAGATTATCCTATCCGTCGACGCACTTTTGTATTATCAATAGGCGCGTGACGCAAACAAAAAATTCCCGGCCGCGCGGTCCGGCCGGAGCCGAAGAGGATCAATGCCCCAAAAGACAGTGACAGGTCGCATCTTGCACAATCCGGTGAAGGACCATCTGAAGCCGATTTTCCCGCTGGACCTTTCCAAATGCCGCACGATTGACCAGCTCGTGCGCGCCATGGGCCGCACTGCTTTCACTGGCCGTCAGATTGGCGACGCCGCCGACGTGCTCGAAGCCATGGCCCGCGACAAAGATTGCTTCGTCGTGCTCACGCTTTCCGGCGCGCTCACCGTCGGCAAGATGGGCCTCATCTTCTGCGACCTCGTCGAATCCGGCATCGTCAACGCCATCGTCTCCACCGGCGCGCTGATGGCCCACGGGCTCGTCGAAGCCACCGGCCTCTCACATTTTCGCTACGACGAAAAGATGGACGACCGCACGCTCTTCCGCGCCGGCTACAACCGCGTGTACGATTCCCTCGAGCCCGAAACGAATCTCGATCACGTCGAAGAAGTGGTGCAGGCCATCCTGATGGATTGGGATGCCGACGACGTGGTTAGCAGTTGGAAGCTGCATCACCGCATCGGTGAGCTGCTGCACCGCACCACGAAGGGCCGTGGCATTCTCAAGTCCGCTTATGAGCGCAACGTGCCGGTCTTCGTGCCCGCCTTCACCGATTCCGAGCTGGGCATTGACTTCGCCCTGCATAAGATTCACCGCCAGCGCAAAGGCCTGCCGCTGCTGCGCTACGACGCCTACGGCGATTTTGACAAATTTGCCAAGACCATGTTGGCCACGCGCCGCATGGGCGTCTTCACCGTCGGCGGCGGCGTGCCGCGCAACTGGACGCAGCAGTTCGGCGTCTATGCCGAGCTGCTTTCCCGCCGTGGGTACGAAAAAATTCCGCTCAAGCGTTACAACTACGGTCTGCGCATCTGTCCCGAGCCGGTGCACTGGGGCGGCCTTTCCGGCAGCACATACACGGAAGCCGTCTCCTGGGGCAAGTTCGTGCCGCCGGAAGAAGGCGGGCGCTTCGCCGAGGTTTTCGACGACGCCACGGTCGCGCTCCCGCTCGTTGTCGGCGCCGTCCTCGAACGCATCGGCTACCACCGCGGCAAGCGCCTGAAAAAACGCTTGCACGTGTAATCTGCTTGGGAAATTTCGGAAGGGGAGCAGGAGCGGTGGAGCAGTGTGTCCGCCCGATGGGGCTAGTCGTCCCCGCCCAGCAGAAATGCTGCGGCGAGCACCGTTGTCCACAGCCCACGTTTATCGCCGACGGCGGACTGCGTGATGTTCATGGTGCGCACGATGCGGTTGGAAATTCTATAGACTTCTTTCTTCTCGTCCCACGACAAATCCGGATCGAATTCCACGTTCAAAGTTGTCGCCAACATTTCCGCCGCCAACTCTTCCGCGTATTCGCCGGCGACTTCTTCCGGCTCGCCGAACGAGTGGTGCTCGGAGAGATAGCCGAACATGGATTTATCCGCCGGCAGCGCGAGTCCGATGCTCGCGGCGATCAGCCGGTGCGGCTCGCGCGTGGAATTTTCGCTGATGACGCAGAACGCCACCTGTCCGGGCTTGATGTGCTTCAGCCCTTCGCTGCGCGAAATCAGTTTGCAGCCCGGCGGAAAAATGGACGACACGCGCACGATGTTGCACGCGGCGATGCCCGCATTGCGCAGCGCCAGCTCGAAACTGGAAAGCCGCTCGCGGTGCTTGCCCACGCCTTTGGTGAGAAAAATTCGCTTGGCGACGAAGGCCATCTATTTTGCCGGCGGGGCCGCAGCGGCGGCGGAAGGTGTGCGTTGTGTCGGAAGTGTCATAAAATTTTTTGCGCGTGAAAATTAACAAGAACGGAATGCAGTGTCAACACCTTTGTGACTTTCCTTCCTCAGGCGTTCTGTCGCGCGGCGTCGCTTCCGCTTCACGGCCCGCCGGTGTTCCCGCTTTCCCGCTGCCGCGCCTCGCGCACAAGCGCCTCGTACGTTTCTTTCGGCACGATTTTCCAGTTGCCGTTCGCTTCCGTCAGCAGCTTGCCCGTGCGGCTCACGTATTCGATGATCAGCTCCCGCGTCTCGATCGGAGAGCGGTACTCCACCGGCAAGCCTTGCAGCACGGTGTAGCGCCCGCCGCCGGAGTAGCGGTAGTTGTTCGTGGCCACGCGCAGCTTCTGATCGTCCGCTAGCGGCTTCCCCTTGAATTTCAGGTCGCGGATGCGCTGTCCCACCGGCTGCGTCAGATCCATCGTGTACTCGACGCCTTCCGCGCAATCGGCGTTGAACCCCGGCAGGCGCACGCGGTCGCCTTCCTTAAAGGGCCACGCCGGGAAAAATTCCGCCGCGTGCTCCAGCACCTCGCGAAGCTGTTTGCCGTTCATTTCCACGGTGTACAGCGTGTTTTCGTAGATGTAGAGGCCGGCGATTTGCCGCAGGGTCACCTGGCCCGCCGGAATTTGCAGCCGCGTGAAGAACATCGTCGCCAGCGATACGTCGGCCTTCCCGTACTCCATCTGCACCTTGTGGATCATGTCCACGAAGGGATGGTCTTCGTAGCGCGCCGTCGCCGCGTCTAGCGCCTGGCTCGACGTAGCTACAGGCGTCTCCAGATATTTCTCCGTGGCGTCATGGTACGGCTGTGCCAGTTTCACAATCTCCGCGTCGGCAGCCACCGCGCCCGTTACCGGAATCACGGTCGAGCGTTTCGCTGCCAGCTTCCAGCCGCTCGCGGTTTGCTCCATCTCCACATCCGCCCGCGCCAGCGACTGTCCCCAATTACTCGCCTGCACCAGCAGTACGCCGTTGATTAACTTCGTCGGCAGCTCGCGGTGCGAATGGCCGAAGAAGATGACATCAATTCCCGGCACCTGTTCGGCCAGCGAACCGACCGCGTTTTCATTCTCCATTTGATCAGAGTAGGTTTGTCCGGTTTGCGGATCGCGTTCCAGCCCCGAATGCGCGAGCACCACCACCACGTCGGCCTTCGCGCGCACCTCCGGAATCACGCGCTTCGCCGCCTCCACGATATTCTCAAACTCATACCCATTGTAGTTCGCCGGAATTTCCCAGCGCGGCACGCCCGGCGTGATGAACCCCACAATCGCCACGCGCACCCCGTCCACGTTCTTTACGATGTATGGCTCGATGCGTCCCAC
Source organism: Acidobacteriota bacterium (assembly GCA_023481105.1). GTDB lineage: Bacteria > Acidobacteriota > Terriglobia > Acidiferrales > UBA7541 > JACQDE01. The sequence goes on from JAMCWK010000115.1 coordinate 24,703, forward strand.
GCCCGCGACGTATTTCTGCTTGAGGTTCGCCGCCAGCCACGGAAATTTCGATTCGCGCTTCGCCTTCCACAGTGGTTCCAGGCCGAAATTGAATTCGTGATTGCCGACCGCCATCGCGTCGTAGGCCATCGCGTTCATCATCGCGATGGTCGGGTTCAGCCGGGTGACATCCTTGCGCGCAAAGTAGTACGCCAGCGGTGTGCCCTGGATGGTGTCGCCGGAATCGAGCAGCAACACATTTTTCTGCTCGCCGCGAACTTGTTTCACCAGCGTGGCAATTTTTGCCAGCCCGCGGTTCGCCGGCTGGTTTGTGTAGTAGTCCACAGGAAAAATATTTCCGTGCAGGTCGGTGGTACCGAGCAGCGTGATGTGAACTTTCTGTGGGCTGCCCTGCGGCCACAAAGGCACAGCGACCGCAAAGAGAAGCAGAGCGGCGCACGTCAAGAAGGATCGTCTGGAAAATGTGTTCACGGTTTAGGAAATCGGGCAGAGTTTCAAGCAGCGGCCGATCTGCGCACTCACGGACACCAGGTCACCCAGCTCTTTGGGGGTGAAGTCATGTCCCGCCGCGGCTTGTGTCTTGCCTTTGCGCGACACCTGGATCACGCCGATGACTTTCTTGTCCGCCATCACCGGAGCGCTCATGATTTTCTGGATGGGGTCGCCGCGCTGGTCGGTCAGTGGCACCGCTTCAAACACGGTGGAGTGCTTGGCAATAGCAAAGTTGTTGATGACTTCCGGGCGCTTGTCCCGCGCCGTGCGCGCCGCCAGCGCCGTGGTGCTGGTCACCGGAATGGTCCCGATATTCTGCAGTTTTTCCGGCACGACGAATTTGAGAAAGCGGCCATCGAAAATCAGGGCCAGCACCGCGACCTCGTCTTCCTTGACTGCAAACGCCTTGGCGATCTGCTGTCCCAGCTTGCCTAGCGTGGGAATGGGGATCGGCTCGCCGCTTTTCACGAGTTCGTCCACCACCTTGGTGATATCCGCCGCCAGTTGATCAGTGCTCATCCAACGTCCTCCAGCTCGCTCCCTAGCAACCGCATATTATAGCTGAAACTCTCCGGCACGCATCCCCAATTTGCATCTAGCGCTGGCTTGAAAACCTTCCGCCGAATCCATATACTGTTGCGCTTGCCGGCTCGACCACGGCTTCACTGTGCACACTCTTTCTCTGATCTCGGTACGCACACTTTCCGGCGCGAATCTCCTGCCGCATCTCAATCCACACTTCTACTTCGATGCCGCGGCGAAAGGATGGGTTTCGTGAGTTCTTCCGCGCCTGCTGTCGCCGCTGTGCAGAGCCCCGCGGCGGAGTCTCGCCTTGCGCGCATCCTCGGTTCGTCCATCGGCCAGAAGCTGGTCATGGCTGTCACTGGAGTAATTCTATCGGGTTTCATCGTCGGACACATGGTCGGCAACCTCACGGTGTTCAAGGGCGCGGAAGCCATCAACGCCTACGGCGTGGCGCTGCGCAAATTTCCCGCGTTGTTGTGGGCTGTGCGCTTCGGACTCTTGCTGAGCGTCGGCCTGCACATCTGGGCCTACCTCGCGCTCAGCTTCAAGAGCTGGGGCGCGCGTCCCCAGGGCTACAAGGTTGCAGCGTACAAGGAAGCCAGCTTTGCTTCGCGCACCATGCGCTGGACCGGCCCCATCCTCGGCGCGTTCGTCATCTTTCACATTCTGCACTTCACGACCGGCACGATTACTCCGGGCTTCGCCTTCAAAGAAGGCGACGTCTTTCACAATCTGGTCGCCGGCTTGAGCTACGCGCCGGTGGCCGCGTTTTACATCGTGGCCATGGCCTGTCTCGCGCTGCACGTGTTTCACGGCGTGTGGAGTCTATTCCAATCGCTCGGCATCAGCCAGCCGCGCTACGAATCCACGGCGCGTCGCGTGGCCACTTTGTTTACCATCGCCGTCGTCGGCGGATTCGTCATCATCCCCATCGCCGTGCTGGCGGGGATCCTGAAGTTGCAGTAGGGAAGCGAAATCATGGAACTCAAGTCCAACGTCCCCGCGGGCCCTATCGAGCAGAAGTGGACCAAGCACAAGTTTGAGATGAAGCTGGTCAACCCGGCCAACAAGCGTAAGTACACCGTCATCGTCGTCGGCTCGGGCCTGGCCGGTGCCAGCGCTGCGGCCACTCTCGCCGAGCTTGGCTACCAGGTGAAGTGCTACTGCTACCAGGACACTCCGCGCCGTGCGCATTCCATCGCTGCGCAAGGCGGCATTAACGCCGCGAAAAATTATCAGAACGACGGCGACAGCGTCTTCCGCCTCTTCTACGACACCGTCAAAGGCGGCGACTTCCGCTCCCGCGAAAGCAACGTCCACCGCCTCGCCGAAGTCTCCGTGAACATCATTGACCAGTGCGTCGCGCAGGGCGTGCCCTTTGCACGCGAATACGGCGGCATGTTGTCCAACCGCTCCTTCGGCGGCGCGCAGGTTTCGCGCACCTTCTACGCCCGCGGCCAGACCGGCCAGCAGCTTCTGCTCGGCGCGTACCAGGCGCTGGAGCGGCAGATCGGCCTCGGCGCGGTGAAGATGTTCACGCGCCACGAAATGCAGGAGCTGATTCTGGTGGACGGCCGGGCGCGCGGCATCGTCACGCGCGACATGATCTCCGGCAAAATCGAATCGCACGTCGCCGACGCAGTGGTCCTGGCTACCGGCGGCTACGCTTCCGTCTTTTATCTTTCCACCAACGCCAAAGGCTGCAACACCACGGCCATCTGGCGCGCGTACAAGAAAGGCGCCGCCTTCGGCAATCCTTGTTATACGCAGATCCACCCGACCTGCATTCCCGTCACCGGCGAGCATCAGAGCAAGCTGACTCTGATGTCCGAATCGCTTCGCAATGACGGCCGCATATGGGTCCCCAAGAAAAAGGGCGACACGCGCTCGCCCGCGCAGATTCCGGAAGCCGAGCGCGACTACTATCTTGAGCGCAAGTATCCCAGCTACGGCAACCTCGCGCCGCGCGACATCGCTTCCCGCGCCGCCAAAGCCGTTTGCGACGAAGGCCGCGGCGTTGGCTCCACCGGTCTGGGCGTGTACCTGGACTTTGCCGACGCCTTTCAGCGCCTTGGCGTGGACAAAATCCGTGAGCGCTACGGCAACCTCTTCGACATGTACGAGCGCATCACCGGCGAGAATCCCTACCAGGTTCCCATGCGCATCTATCCTGCCGCGCACTACGTCATGGGGGGACTGTGGGTGGATTACAACTTGATGTCCACCATCCCCGGCCTGTTCGTCCTCGGCGAAGCGAATTTTTCCGACCACGGCGCCAACCGCCTCGGCGCCAGCGCGCTCATGCAGGGACTCGCCGACGGTTATTTCATCCTCCCTTACACCATTGGCAACTATTTCGCCTCCAACAAATTTGAAAAGCTCAGCGACACGCACACCGCCTACAAGTCCGGCGAATCCTCCACCGCCGCGCGCGTGCAGAAATTTCTCAGCATCAATGGCCAGCGCACCGTGGACTCCTTTCACCGCGAGCTGGGCGGCATCATGTGGGATTTCTGCGGCATGGGCCGCACCGAAAAAGGCCTGCAAACCGCGCTGCAAAAAATTCCCACGCTGCGCGAAGAATTCTGGAAAAACGTCCGCGTGTTGGGAACCGGCGAAGAGATTAACCAGTCGCTCGAAAAAGCTGGCCGCGTTGCCGATTTCCTTGAACTTGGTGAGCTGATGTGCCTGGACGCGCTCGAGCGCCGCGAGTCCTGCGGCGGCCACTTCCGCGAGGAATTTCAAACCGCGGACGGCGAAGCCCTCCGCGACGACCAGAATTTCACTCACGTCGCCGCATGGGAATTCGCCGGCGACGCCAAGAAGCCCGTGCGCCACGTTGAGCCGCTGGCGTTCGAAAACGTGCATTTGGCCACACGCAGTTACAAATGACTTTGTAGGGGCGCCCGCCGCGGCGGGCTGCGCCCGCGGGATCACAACCGATGAACATCACTCTCCACGTCTGGCGCCAAAAAAACCGCAACGCTGAAGGCGCGTTCGTCACCTATCAGGCCCGCGACATCAGCCCGGACATGTCGTTTCTCGAAATGCTCGACGTCGTCAACGAAGGCCTCATCCTGAAGGGCGAGGAGCCCATCGCCTTCGACCACGACTGCCGCGAAGGCATCTGCGGCCAGTGTGGCGTGGTCGTCAACGGCAGCCCGCACGGCCCGCGCAAAGCCACCACCACTTGCCAGCTTCACATGCGCAGTTTCAAAGATGGCGACGAGCTGACCCTCGAGCCCTGGCGCGCCAACGCGTTTCCAGTCATCAAAGACCTCATCGTGGACCGCGGCGCCTTCGACCGCATCATCGCCGTCGGCGGCTTCATCACCGCGCCCACCGGCAACGCGCCCGACGGCAACGCCATCCTCGTGCCCAAGCTCGCCGCCGACCGTTCCATGGACGCTGCTGCCTGCATCGGCTGCGGCGCGTGCGTGGCCGCGTGCCCCAACGGGTCTGCGATGCTGTTCGTCGCCGCGAAAATCACGCATCTCGGCTATTTGCCGCAGGGCCAGCCGGAGCGCGACCGCCGCGCGCTGGCCATGGTCGCGCGCATGGACGAAGAAGGCTTCGGCACCTGCACCAATCATGGCGAATGCGAAGCCGCCTGCCCCAAGGAAATCCCCATTGAGTTCATCGCGCGCATGAACCGCGACTTCTTGAAGGCGGCGCTCTTCACGCCCGCCGAACGCGCCGCGGCTTCTGACGGCGGTTGATTTCTCTGCGTGCCTCTGCGCTCTCTGCGCCTCTGCGTTATCTTCTGATTTTGTGTAGCGATGCCGTCGCACCGGGAGGTTGTTCGTATGCGCGCATTTTCCTTCATCGCATTCTTAACGTGCCTTCTCGCGGGCTCTGTTGCCCTCTCGAACGCCCAGGACATCTCCCCACGCGCGCAGAAACTCCACAAGCGCGCCATCGTCGTGGACACGCACATTGACGTCACGCAGCGCATGCTCTTCGAAAAGGAATTCGACCTCGCCAAGCGCGATGCCAAGGGCCACACGGACATCCCGCGCATGAAGGAAGGCGGCCTCGACGCAATTTTCTTTTCCATTTACATGGCCGGCACAGTCACCGGCCCCGAAGCCGTCAAGCGCTCACTCCGCCTGATTGATTCTGTGCTGGAAGCCGTGCGCGCTAATCCCAACGACCTCGTGCTCGCCACCACCGCCGCCGAAATCCGCAAGGCCAAAAAGCAGCACAAGATCGCCGCGCTCATGGGCATGGAAGGCGGCCACATGATCGACGACGACCTGCGCCTGCTCCGCATGTACGCCGCGCTGGGCGTGCGTTACCTCACGCTCACGCACGGCGTCAGCACGAATTGGGCGGACTCCTCCACCGGCGAGCCGAAGAATAATGGCCTCTCCGACTTTGGCAAGGACGCCATCCGCGAGCTGAACCGCCTCGGCGTAATGGTGGACGTTTCGCACATCTCCGACAAAACGTTTTACGACGTGCTGGAAGTCACCAAAGCGCCGGTCATCGCATCTCATTCTTCATGCCGCGCGATTTGCAACGTCCCGCGCAACATGACCGACGACATGCTCCGCGCGCTCGCGAAGAATGGCGGCGTCGTGCAGATTAACTATCACATCGGCTTTCTCAGCCAGGAATACGCCGACGCATCCGCTGCGCGCCGTGATGAGCAGCGGGCCAATATTGCGGAAATTCAGAAGCAATACGCCAATGACGACGCCAGGCGCCGGGAAGAAATTGACCGCCTGCGCCGGGAGTCCGCCGCGTCCATGCCCAAAGTCACTCTGGACAAAGTCATCGAGCACATTGACCACGCCGTGAAAATCGCCGGCGTGGATCACGTCGGCCTCGGCTCCGACTTCGACGGCGCCACAATGCCCGTGGGCATGGAGGACGTTTCCAAGCTTCCGCGCATCACTGAGGCCCTTTTGAAAAAAGGTTACTCGGAAAAAGATATCGAGAAAATTCTCGGCGGCAACCTCCTCCGCGTCATGGAGCAAAATGAGCGAAACACCCGCGTGATGGGGCACATGTAGCGGCGGGCTTCAGCCCGGCACGTGTCCGGCCGGCATCTTGCTGGCACTCTCAGGCATCTGACGCTTTGTCATTCTGAGCGGAGCGAAGATCTTTTCCGCTACGATTTTCGCGGCGAATCTCGCTGCGTTATTATGGTTGCGAGGTGAACGTTGACGAACCGACGCATTATGTTTCTCCCTTCTATCGCAGTGTTGTTCATCAGCGCTATCGCCCTCGCCGGCCTCCACGCTGACTCCATCTCCGACCGCGCCAAGGCCCTCCAGAAGAGCGCGCTCGTGGTGGACACTCACGACGACACGCCGCAGCGCATGTTGTGGGACAAATTCGATCTCGCGCATCGCGACCCCAGGGGCCACGTGGATATTCCGCGCATGCGCGACGCCAATCTCGGCGCCATCTTCTTTTCTATTTGGGTGCCCAGCAAAGTCACCGGCCACGTCGCCGTCGAGCGCGCGCTGAATCAGATTGACGCCGTCCGCGAGCAGACGCGCAAGCATCCCAAGGACCTGGTTCTGGCCACCACCGCCGCCGAAGTCCGCTCCGCGCGCGCCAAGGGCAAAATTGCCGTGCTGATGGGAGTGGAGGGCGGCCACATGATTGACGACAACCTCTTCAATCTCCGCCGCTTCGCCGCGCTCGGCGTGCGTTACCTCACACTCACGCATTTCCTCAACAACGATTGGGCGGACTCCTCCACTGACAAGCCCGCGCACAACGGCCTCACCGACTTCGGCAAGGACGTCGTCCGCGAGCTGAATCGCCTCGGCGTTATCGTGGACATTTCTCACGTCTCCGACAAAACCTTTTACGACGTCCTCGCCATGACCAAAGCGCCGGTCTTCGCGTCGCATTCCTCCTGCCGTGCCATTTGCAATCACCCGCGCAACATGAGCGACGACATGCTCCGCGCCCTCGCCAAGAACGGCGGCGTCATTCAGATTAATTTTCACTACACCTTCCTCAGCCAGGAGGCCCTCGACGCAACCCGCGCGCTCGGCAAGGAAGTGACCAAGGTGGACGAGGAAGTCGAAAAACTCTGCGGGGAAAACGAAGCCTGCTCGGTCATCGAAGGCGAACGCCGCGCCCGCGAAATGATGCTCGCCGGCAACGTCCCCAAAGTTTCTTGGGAAAAAATCATCGAGCACATTGACCACGCCGTGAAAATCGCCGGTGTGGACCACGTCGGGCTCGGCTCCGACTTCGACGGCGCGGTCATGCCCTTCGGCATGGAAGACGTCTCCAAGCTCCCGCAGATCACGGAGGCCTTGCTTCGCAAGGGCTATTCGGAAAAAGATATTGAGAAGATTCTCGGCGGCAATACGCTGCGCGTCCTCGCCGAAGTCGAGCGCGTCAGCCGCGAGTTGCAGAAGGCTGGTGCAAAATAGTTTGACCGAGCCCCCAGGCTTCAGCCGGGGGGATTTGCCCAGGGGCGGATCTTTGGTTCGCCTTGACTAACTTTTGGAGGAAAAACAATGTCTTTGTCCCGTTCCATCGCTGTTACGTTTCTGATTTGTCTTGTGTCGTGTTCGTTGGCGCCAGCCGCCTTTGCCCAAGCGGCGCCGGCGTTCGATCCAGCTTTGCTCAAGCCGGGCAGCCTCACCGAAAAAGCGCCAGAGGTGTTCGAAGTGAAGTTCGAAACCACTAAAGGTGATTTTGTCGTGAAGGTCACGCGCGCCTGGGCCCCCAACGGCGCCGACCGTTTCTACAACCTCGTGAAGCACGGCTACTACAACGGCGCTGCGTTTTTCCGCGTGCTGGATGGCTTCATGGCCCAGTTTGGAATCCACGCCAATCCACAGGTCAACGCGCAGTGGTATAACGCGATGATTAAGGACGACCCGGTCAAGAAGAGCAATCTTCGTGGGTACATCACGTACGCCATGGGCGGTCCCAATACTCGCACCACGCAGCTATTTATCAACTACACGAACAACGCACGACTCGATGCCGATGGCTTTTCGCCTTTCGGCCAGGTCACGCAAGGAATGGGCATTGTCGACAGGCTGTATAGCGGCTATGGCGAAGGCGCGCCGGGCGGTCGCGGCCCGCGGCAGGATTTGATTCAGTCTCGCGGCAGCGCGTATCTGGAGAAGGAGTTCCCGAAGCTCGACACGATCAAGTCTGCGACGCTGCTGCCTCCCGCGCCGCCCAAAAAGTAGCTTGTAGCTGCAACCTGCGTCCCCCGCTCTTCGGGACGCAGGTTACCACTGTTTCGGCCTACAATCCCAGCACGGTCACCAATTCTCGCACCGAAGCCGCCGACTTTTGCAGCGCCGCATTTTCTTCTGCCGTCAATTTGATCTCGATGATTTGCTCCACGCCGCGCGCCCCCAGTTTGCACGGCACGCCGACGAACAGGCCATTGATTCCGTACTCTCCTTCGAGGTACACCGCGCACGGCAGAATTTTCTTCTTGTCTTTGAGAATCGCTTCCACCATCTCCACCGCCGCCGCCGACGGCGCGTAGTACGCCGACCCGGTCTTCAGCAGGTTGACGATTTCCGCTCCTCCCTTGCGCGTCCGCGTTACGATGGCTTCGATTTTTTCTTTCGGCAGCAGGTCGGGCAAGGGAATCCCCGCCACCGTCGAGTACCGCGGCAGCGGCACCATGTCGTCGCCGTGTCCGCCGAGCACGAACGAGTGCACATTCTCCACGCTCACGCCCAGCTCCGCCGCGACGAACGTGCTCATGCGCGAAGAATCCAGCACGCCCGCCATTCCCAGCACGCGGTTTTTCGAGAAGCCGCTGATCTTGTACGCCGCCTGCGCCATGGCATCCAGCGGGTTCGTCACCATGACCAGAATTGCATTCGGCGAAAACTTCGCAATCTGCTCGACCACTTGCTTGATGACGTCGTAGTTCGCTTTCAACAAGTCGTCGCGGCTCATCCCCGGCTTGCGCGGAAATCCCGCAGTGATGACCACGATGTCGCTATTGGCCGTTTCCTTGTAGTCGCCCGTCGCCGTGGTGATGCCCACCGCGCGCGAGTCCGTCCGCTGAATCGGCCCCGACTCGAGCATGTCCAGCGCCTTGCCCGCCGGCAGGCCTTCCAGAATGTCGGTGAGCACCACGTCCGCCAGTTCGCGGTCCACGATGCGCTGCGCCGTCGTCGAGCCTACAAATCCTCCGCCTACCACCGTCACTTTTTTCCGCATAGTCGTACTCCTAAAGAGCTGATTGCCTTGCCGTGCTTATGTAGCGACAACCTGCACTGTTCTTGGGCAGGTTGGCATCTTTAGTTTCCTACCTTGCCGCTAATCTCGCCTGCATATTCTCAATAATGGCCGACGCGAATTCCGACGTCTTCAGTTTCGTCGCGCCTTCCATCAGCCGTTCCAGGTCGTACGTAACGCGCTTCTGTTGGATGGTTGTCGCGATGCCGTCTTCCACCAGCCGCGCCGCTTCCGGCCAGCCGAGGAACTCGAACATCATCACGCCCGCCATCATCACCGCCGCGGGGTTGATGACGTCCTTGTCTGCGTATTTCGGCGCCGTGCCGTGCGTCGCCTCGAAGCAGCCGTACCCGTCGCCGATGTTCGCGCCGGGCGCTACGCCCAGCCCGCCGACCTGCGCCGCGCACGCGTCCGACAAATAATCGCCGTTCAAGTTCGGCGTCGCCAGCACTTCGTACTCATCCGCGCGCGTCACCACCTGCTGGAAAATCGAGTCCGCGATGCGATCGTTGATCAGCAGCATCTTCTTCCATTTTCCGCCGCCGTGCGTCGCGTAGATCGAGTCCAGCACATTTTTCACTTCCTGACAGACTTCCTTGCGGAAGGCTTCCGTGGCATTTTCCAGTCCCGGCTCGACCATCGCCGCGTTCTGCTCGATGGTCAGGTTGGGGTTCTTGTCCTTGTTGTCCACGATCCAGCTTTCGCGCTCGGTGATGATCTGTCCGCGGAACTCATCTTTGGCCAGCTCGTATCCCCAATCGCGGAACGCGCCCTCGGTAAATTTCTGAATATTGCCCTTGTGCACCAGCGTCACCGTCTTGCGCTTCGCGCCCAGCGCGTACTGGATCGCTTTCCTCACCAGTCGCTTGGTGCCCGTCGCGGAAATCGGCTTGATACCCACGCCAGAGTCCCAGCGAATCTGTTTTTTCGTGCCCTTCAGCATTTCGTTGTTCAGGAAATCGAGCAGCCGCTTCACTTCCGGCGTGCCTTCTTTCCACTCGATCCCCGCATACACGTCTTCCGTGTTTTCGCGATAGATCATCACGTTCATGCGCTCGGGATGCTTCACGGGGGAGGGAATTCCCGGAATGTACTTCACCGGCCGCACGCACGCGTACAAATCGAGCAGTTGCCGCAGCGCGACGTTCAGCGAGCGGATGCCACCGCCCACCGGCGTCGTCAGCGGGCCTTTGATGCCGATGCGGAAATCGCGGATGGCGTCCACGGTATCCTGCGGCAGCCACTCCTTGAATTTCTGGTAGGCCTTCTCGCCCGCAAACACTTCCAGCCACGCGATGTGCCGCTTCTTGCCGTACGCCACTTCCACCGCCGCGTCGAAGACACGCTGCGACGCCTTCCAGATGTCGCGCCCCGTTCCATCGCCTTCGATGAACGGGATAATCGGATTGTCCGGCACCCTGAACTTGCCGTGCTCGTATTGGATTGCACTGCCATTGCTCGGCACTGGTACGCCGCTGTAGGACGCTTTCATGATTTCAGGCTCCTCTGTATGGTATGAAACTCCTTCAAACTTTGGTCACCCCAGGCGTGCCCGCGGCACATGTAGCGGCGGCCTTTAGGCCGGCAGCTCTTGGACGAGACTTCTCATGGCCCCTTACGTGTGTTTTCCATCGCGTACGGCGTGAGAATTCTCAGCGGGCTCCTCGATTACACGGGCGTGGCTGCACGGGTCATCCGCACTTTCGCGGCTCGTAAGCCGTTGAGTTTATGCCAACTGCACACAAAAATACAGACCCGTGACTCCAGATTTTGGCCCCACATACTCCTCAGTCCGCCCCTCCTTAGTGCACGCCGCCTTCCTTTCGCTCTCGCGCGGCAACCCGCAATTGGCCGAGCCCCGAGGCTCCAGCCTCGGGGGAATTCCGGCCTGTCCTGTAGCTCACGTCCCGTCCCGATGCCGCACAGCGGCATCGGGGCTGACGTGAGGATTCTGGTCACCGTTGCAAATTCGCCGCTACGGCTGGCTGCGTTCCACAGGCTCTGATGAATTCGTCCGAGCCGGAAACCCACCCGAACAGCGTTTGGATGGTCAGGAGGGATGCTTCGTGATTACTTCGTGGGAATCTGTTCCCGATCGGCTCCCCCGTACAATCCGCCAGCAGCACGCATTGATAGTCTCTGAACATCGCGTCTCGAATCGTCGATTCCACGCATACACTCGTGGTACATCCAGTGAAGATGAGGTATTTGACTGCCAGCTTCTTGAGGATCGCATCCAAGTCAGTTTGATAGAAGCCGCTGAATCGGTGCTTATAAATCACTGTATCGTCGGCCTGCGGCTTGAGTTCGGGGACAACATCTGTGTTCCATGTGTCTCGGATCAGTATTCGGCTTTCCGTGCCGTCAGGGGCACGAACGGTCTTTCCGACGCCCGCCAGCAAGTGCCGCACCCGGTTCGGAGAGCCTTCAGAACCCAGGTTCGAGAGATCGCGATAAAAGCCCATCTTCAGATAAACAATCTTGAGGCCGGTTTGCCGGGCCGAGGCTAGCACTTTTGCGGTAGGGACGACGGCACGTTGAATCATGGATATATCAATTCCCGCGCGGTCGAAGATGCCGCCCTTCGCGCCGAAGTCATTCTGCATGTCAACGACGATCACCGCAGCCCCTGCCGTATCGATCGCGATTGGCTCAGGCTTCGCATCGAGTGTGACCACCCGGCCCTTCACGTCATGAGAGACATGGTCTGCCATAGACTTGATCCTCCCCCCGCGACCTAGGACGTAATGACCCGATCATACAACGCGCGAACCTGCTGGCGTGTACCGACAATCGTCTCTTCCAAATTCCCACCTACCGCCACTTGCCACGTCTTCAGCAGCCGCGCCACGCGCCCCGCCAGCGCCGGTTCCGGCAGACGGTTCGCCGCGCGCCCAGTGACCATGCGGATGGCGTGGTCAATGCTCCGGTAGAGCAGCGCCGCCTCGCGCAGCGTCCGCGCGCCCGGCGTATCCAGCGCCCCCGCCGATTCCAACGCCGCAATCTGGCGCAGCACGTGTCCCGCCGCCGGCGCTACTCTGTACGTCAAGAACAGAAATCCCACCATGTACTCGATGTCGTAGTATCCCCCGGCGACTTTCTTGAATTCGCCCTTGGGCCGCGCCGCGTCCGTCGCTTTTTCCAGCAGTTTCCGCGTGTGCGCCAGTTGCCGCGCCAGCTCCGCTGCGTCGCGGAATCGCCCGGCGATCACTTCCTGCGTTTGCCGTATCGCCGCCGTCGCCAACTCCACATTTCCCGCCACCGCTCGCGCCTTCAGAAACGCCACCGCCTCCCATCCCGCCGCGTCGCCCGCAAAATATTCTCGCAGGTACGCCGCCGACTGCAGCAAATCCCCCTCCGTGCCCCGCGGACGCAGCCGCGTATCCACTGGGAAAAGCAGTCCCTCCTGCGTATGACTGCTCACCAGTTGCACAAAGCGTTCCGCCAGTCGCCGCCACGGCTCGCGCTCTTCCGCGGAAAGTTTTTCGTCCACCACAAAAATCAAATCCGCGTCCGAGCCCACGTCCATCTCGTTCGTGCCCAGCCGTCCCAGCGCCAGCACCGCAAACGGCGCTTCGCTCCAATTTATTTCTTGTCCTCTGCCTTTTTCGCCCGTCATCCTGAGCGAAGCGAAGGATCTCTCCTCATTGATCGCAAGTGTCTCCCGCGCCGAAATCCGCAGCGCGCCCGCTAGCGCTTCGTCCGCCAGCCGCGTAAGTGCCTCAAATGTCTCGAACGGCTCCGACTCCCCCAGCACCGCGCGCACCACAATCGCCAGCAGCCGCCGCCGGTAGTTCTCGCGCAGTCGCGCCTCGCTTTCGTCGCCCTCCAACAGCGGCCCGCGAAATCCCGTCAGCCCGGCGTCGGCCAGCACGCGCGCCTCGTCCGGATTTCGCGCGAGCATCTCCACCGTCAAGTCACTGCGTGAAAAAATCTTCGCCGCGCGCGCAATCCATTCCGGATGCGACGTGAGCTGCTCCATGCACGCGACATCGAGCATCGCCGAGCTCAGAAAACGGCTCAGCCCGCGCCGCGCGTACGCGTTTCCCCCGGCCACTGCCGCCGCCACTCCTTCCGCCACGGCTGGAAAATCCTGCCGCAAGCGCCGCAGCAGGCCGGTCTCGCCGGGTTCCGACTCGTGCGCCGCCGCGGTATCCGTCGCGTCGCCCTCCTTCCTCGGTCGCACGATGCGCTCGTAGATTTCCCGCACTTCGCGAAAATGTTGAGTGATGCGCGAGAGCAGTTGCTCCCGCGCGCCGCGCCCGGGCGTGGGTTCGACGCCGCAGCGTCGTGCCAGCCGCGCCAGCGCGTCCGGCGCTTCCGGCAGCGTGTGCCGCTGCAAACCGTCGCGCAGTTGCAGTCGGTGTTCCACCTTGCGCAAGAATTGATACGCCGTCGCCAGCCGGAAAAAATCCCGCCCGGTCAGAAAACCTTTGTCGTGCAGCCGCTGCAGCGCCACCAGCGTGGACGCCGCCGCCGGCGCCGCCAGCCACGCGTCTGCTCCGCCGTGCACGCGCTGCAGGCACTGCGCCACAAATTCAATATCGCGAATGCCTCCGGGCGAAAGTTTTACGTTCCATTCCGCGCGATGTTTTGCTTTCGCGCCTGTCTTCCGTTTCAGTTCGCGCGTAATTTCCTGCCGCGCGTTCAACACCGCCTCGATGGCTGCGAAGGCGTCGTCCGTCAGCGTTTCTTTGTCGCGCGGAAACACCTGAGGCTGCATCGCCCGCAAAAATTGCCGGCAGAGTTCCGCGTCGCCCGCCGCGCAGCGCCCCTTAATCAACATTTGGAATTCCCATTGCCGCCCGCGCTGCCGGTAATACTCCAGAGCCGCCGCCAGCCCCACGGCCACATCGCCTTCGCCGCCCCCGCCCGCCGCGAAGCCGCCGGCGGCGCCGAAGCCCCCCTCCGCCCCGTCCTCGGCTTCGAGCCCCGCTGGTTCCACGTCCGCTGCGGCATCGACTTCCGCGAGC
>JAMCWK010000115.1:38895-64403 GCA_023481105.1 Acidobacteriota bacterium
TAGGAATTTGCCAGTGTGTGTTCGCACGCCCGCAGCGCGCGTTGCAGCAGCACGTCCGCTAGGTGCGACAGCTCCATGGTGGTTTCCGCGAGCGTGGCGATGCCCAGCACGTCGCGCAGCGTGATGCGCAAATATTCCCGCCGCTTGAACCGCGCCAAAATCACCGCCGGCGGCTGCGAGAGCGTCACCGCCTCAAAGCGCGCGAACTCTTCGTGCAGCTCCTCCGGCGTCTTCACCCGCTCCAAATTTTCCCGCGGGCCCGTGCGGTGCAGCCACAGGATCAGCTCCGGTTGCTGCACCAGCGTCTCGGAAAGAAACCGGCTGTAGCTGAAAATCACCAAGAGGTAGTGAAGTGCGGCGGGATTGCGCGAAACATAATCGTGGACGGCTTCCGCTGCGCCGCGAACATAGCGCTCCAGGAAGTTCAACGCCCCGTCAGGATCCGGCACTTGCGCTAGGAGCGCCGGCAGCGTGGCCCACAGATTTCCGGGCAGCCGCTTCTCCACGAGCTCGAGGTTGGCCTCGGCCCGCGCGGGTTCCGCAAAGGCAATGCTGCTGAATGCCGCTTCCATCGCTTGTCGTTATATCACGCGACGGCAGCCTGTAGCGGCAACCTGCGCGGTTTTTGCGCAGGTTGCCACTTCTTGACGGCACCCGTAGCGGCGCGCTTTAGCGCGGCTGTTCGCTCACAATTATTCTTTGAATTGTCGTTGCAATTCAGGAGGGAATTGTTTTCGCAATTGAGGAAATGCCTCTCCCAGTCGCAGCAGGTCGAGTTCGTCTTTCTTTCTCTTCGTCATGCGGCGCTGCGGATCAAGATACGCCCACAATTTCCCCTGTACGATGTCCTCGAGTGCAGCGACACGCACAGGCACGCCCAGCACGTCTCTTTCTTTCGCCCGGTCGAGAAACTTCTGATAGCGCGGATCACTCGTGAACTGGATGCGAAGTTCGCTCGCAGGCGCCTGCGCGTTCAGCGAGTGCGCGAATTCCTCCACGCGGAATCCACTTTGCAGCAATTCGCGCTTCAGGTTCGCAGTGCTCGACGCGACGATCACGAAGTCCGCATCCAGCGTGTACACCGGCTCGACGTAACAGTTCACAGCGAGCCCACCCACCAAACAGTAGGGTCCCAGTCGCCGGCAGATTTCGACCACTATTGCAAAATCGCTGGCGCCGCCTCGCGTTGTCAATTCATACACCTCTTCGGTCTTCATGTTAGGCCACTTTTGCCAACGATAGCACAGTCAAGCGTCGCCGGGCCATGCGCTGTGCTCCCCAGAAAACAGCAAGGCCCGGCTTGCGCCAGGCCTTTAATCTCACTTAACGCCCCGCACGCCGTGCTTCGCGCGCAGGTTCGCACTGACGTTCCTCAATCACCAATTTCCTCTAAATATCGTAATACAACTGAAACTCGTACGGATGTGGCCGCATGCGCACGGCGTCCACTTCATTTTTCATTTTGTAATTGATCCACAACTGGATCGTTTCTTCGCTGAACACGTCGCCCTTCAACAGGAACTTGTGGTCTGCCTCCAGCGCGCGCAGCGACTCCTCCAGCGACCCGGGCAGCGACGGCACTTCCTTCAACTCCTCGGGAGAGAGGTCGTAGATGTCCTTGTCCAGCGGCTCGCCGGGATTGATTTTGTTTTCGATGCCGTCGAGTCCCGCCATCAGCATCGCCGCGAACGCCAGGTACGGGTTGCACGACGGGTCCGGCGGCCGGAATTCCATGCGCTTCGACTTCGGGCTCGCCGAGTACACCGGAATGCGCACCGCCGCCGAGCGGTTCCGCCGCGAGTACGCCAAATTCACCGGCGCCTCGTAGCCCGGCACCAGCCGCTTGTACGAATTCGTCGTCGGCGCCGCGAACGCCACAATCGCTGCCGCGTGTTTCAGCAGCCCGCCGATGTACCACAGCGCCATCTGGCTCATGCCCGCGTACTTGTCTCCGGCAAACAGCGGCTTGCCCTTCAGCCACAGCGACTGGTGCGTATGCATGCCGGAGCCGTTATCGCCGAACAGCGGCTTGGGCATGAACGTCACCGTCTTGCCGTACTGATTGGCCACGTTGCGCACGATGTATTTGAACATCATCATGTTGTCCGCGGACTTCAGCATCGTGTCGAACTTGACGTCAATTTCCGTTTGTCCCGCGGTGGCCACTTCGTGGTGGTGGCATTCCACGTTCAATCCGCACGCCAGCATCTGCATGGCCATGTCCGTGCGCAGGTCCATGTAGTGGTCCGTCGGTGGCACGGGGAAGTAGCCTTCCTTGTACCGCGGGCGATAGCCCAGGTTGTGCTCCTCGCGCCCGGAGTTCCAGCGCCCTTCTTCCGCATCGATAAA
This sequence comes from Acidobacteriota bacterium, assembly GCA_023481105.1. Lineage (GTDB taxonomy): Bacteria > Acidobacteriota > Terriglobia > Acidiferrales > UBA7541 > JACQDE01. Next base: position 41,245 of record JAMCWK010000115.1, read on the forward strand.
ATAAAACCCGTGCTGCGCCGCCTGATCGAAGCGGATGTTGTCAAAAATAAAAAATTCCGCCTCCGCGCCGAAGAATGCCTGGTCGGCGATTCCGCTGAACCCGAGGAACGCCTCCGCCTTGCGCGCAATGTGCCGCGGGTCGCGCGGGTAAGCCTGCTTGGTGATGGGGTCAATGACGTCGCCGATCATGCACAGCGTCGGCGTATCGCGGAACGGGTCCATGAACGCGGTCTTCGGGTCCGGCACCAGCAGCATGTCCGACTCGTGGATGGACGCCCACCCGCGGATGGAGCTGCCGTCAATCCCGAACCCGTCCTCGAACGAGCTCAGCTCCAGTTGCTGGATCGGAAAGCTGATGTGATGCCACAGCCCGGGCAGGTCGGTAAAGCGCAGGTCCAGAATTTTCGCGCTGTTTTTGCTCGCAAACTCCAGCACTTCTTTCGAGTTCATCAAGTCCTCTCCTCAAGATGAAAATAGTTCTGATTTGTTTTGGCCGGGAAGCGGTGGTCTCTGTTCACGCTGGTTCTCTTTGGAACGAGCGACAATATCCCATGCCGCGCGGGTCGTCAAGAACCGCTCAGAGCCATTTCCAAGCCAATTTGGTTCTTTGGAGTGCGGCGGCTCGACGCCGCCTTACTTTTCTAGCGGCGCGAAGTCTGTGCAATCTGCGTAATCTGTGGATTCCTTTGTTCTCAATCGTAATACTCCGTCCCCAGATGCGTAATCAAGTCCTCGCCCATCATCCAGCGCAGCGTATTCTTCAATTTCATCATCTGGATGAACAGATCGTGCTCCGGGTAAAGCTGCGGTGCGCACATCGGCGACTTGAAATAGAAACTCAGCCATTCCTGAATGCCGCGCATCCCCGCGCGTTTCGCTAGGTCCATGAACAGCACCAAATCAAGCACGATGGGCGCCGCCAGGATGGAGTCGCGGCACAGAAAATCCAGCTTAATCTGCATCGGGTAGCCCAGCCACCCGAAGATGTCGATATTGTCCCAGCCTTCTTTGTTGTCGCCGCGCGGCGGGTAGTAGTTGATGCGCACCTTGTGATGAATTTTCCCGTAGAGCTGCGGGTAGAGGTGCGGCTGCAAAATATATTCCAGCACGCCGAGCTTCGATTCTTCCTTGGTCTTGAACGATTCCGGATCGTCGAGCACTTCGCCGTCGCGGTTGCCCAGGATGTTCGTCGAGAACCATCCATTCAGCCCCAGCATGCGCGCCTTGAATGCCGGCGCCAGCACCGTCTTCATCAGCGTCTGCCCGGTCTTGAAATCTTTTCCGCATAGCGGCAAGTGTTTTTCGTGCGCCAGCTCTTGCAGCGCGGGAATGTCCACCGTCAAGTTCGGCGCGCCGTTGGCAAACGGCACGCCCGCCTGCAGTGCCGCGTAGGCGTACAGCATGGACGGCGCAATGGCCACATGATTTTCCTTCATCGCGCGTTCGAATTTCGCGAGGCTCGCGTGCACTGCGTGCGGCTTCATGAAAATTTCCGTCGAGCCGCACCACACCATCACCGTCCGCGCCACTTTGCTCTTCTTTTGAAACGCCCGAATGTCGTCCTGAATCTGTTCCGCCAGCGCAAATTTATTCCGCCCCTTTTTCACGTGCGGGCCGTGCAGCAGCTTCACGTAGTAAGGGTCAAACGCGGCTTTCATCGGCCGTATCTTGCTGAGAAATGTTTTCGCCCGCGCCAGGTGGTGCGGTTCGAGCACGCCCGCCTTCGACGCCGCCTCGTACGCGCTGTCCGGAAACACGTCCCACCCGCCAAACACCAGGTCGTCGAGCGATGCCAGCGGCACGAAATCCTTGATCAGCGGCGACCGCGCGCCGGTGCGCTTGCCCAGACGGATCGTCGCCATCTGCGTCAGCGACCCGATGGGCTGCGCCGCCCCGCGCCGCACCAGCTCCACGCCGGCCATGAACGTGGTGCTCACCGCGCCCATCCCGGGCGTCAGCACTCCCAATTTTCCTTTTGCCGATGCAATATTCGCCGGCTTCCTCATTTCGTGATCCCCCATGGAGTGCGGGAGCTTGCTCCCGCCTTGCAGTATGTAGCGTCCACCCGCCCGTCCTTGGCGGGTGGACATATGATTCTTTGTTTCTCTGTTTCGCTCTGCGTTCTCTGTGCCTCTGCGTTGAATCTTCTCTCTCTGCGCGGCACGCGAGCACAAACAAAACTCAGTATGATGCGCGAACCTCGCGGATATTGCAATTCGAAAGCATGTTGCACACAGGTGGGAACTCAGGCAGGAAGAATTGCTTCGCACATCGTGCGGCTGTTCTGCACGGCGCTACCGATACCGTTTTCCGCTGTAGCTGGCAAAATCCCCGGCCATGCTCAAGAACACGAGCAGAGCGAACGCGCCGATCATCATCACGGTCATCATGGCCTTTCTCCTTACTTCGATACGAATAAGGCACAAAGGATGCCGTTCGCCCGTAAATTTATCTCCTTTCGAATGATGCAATCCGCCAATTTGGCTTTTTCGCCACTGTTGCCCTCCGCAGACACCTGTCTCCCCCCGGCGACAGTGAATGCGTGTAGCCCACGTCCCGTTCCGTCCCGATTTAGCGGGACGGAACTGACGTGAGGCCTTGCCTTTTGTTCTTAGAATCTGTGTAATCTGCGCAATCTGTGGATTCTCTGTTTCTGTTCCTTACGACCCGCTAATCGTGATCGACCCGTCTCCGGTCCTCACCCGCAGCGGCGGCCCGCCGCCGTTCAATTTCCCGCTGACGGACGATTCTCTCGCCCTTCCTGCGGGTACCATCAGCGGAAAATCCACGCGGATACTGCCGTCGCCGGTGTTGGCGTCGAGGTCCGCGCTGAAATTCGCCGGAATCCGCAGGCGCACGGCGCCATCACCCGTGGTGACATACCACGCGCTTTGAATTTTCGACCCCGTCCGCACGTCCGCCTCGATGCTGCCGTCGTTGGTGCGCAGGTCCAGTGCGTCGAACCGCCCATCCACGCGCACGCGCCCGTCGCCCGTCTCCACATTCAAGCTGCCGTCGAGGCTTTCCCCGGTGACGTGGCCGTCTCCCGTGCGCAGCCGCATCATTCCACGCACCGCCGTAAACGTGATGTGCCCGTCGCCCGTGTGCACGTCAATCTTTCCCGAAAGCGAGTTCACCCGCACGTGCCCGTCTCCCGTTTCCGCCGTCAAATCGATATCGCGCGGCACCATCAGCGTGATGGACACCGAACGGTTCTGCATTCCGAAGTGCCACTCCATCCGCGGCACGCGCACCGACACGGACACTTGGTTGCCCGTCTGCGACTCCGTGATGCGCACTCCGGTCGCCCCGATGCTCCAGCCGCGTGTGTTCACCCGCGCTTCGATTTCCTTGCGGTCCCACGCGTCCACGTCAATGTGCGCGTCGTTGGACTCCACGCGCAGCTCCGGTTTCCCGCTGACCGCATATTTCTTGCTCCAATCGTCCGCCGCCGCCGTCCCCGCCGCCAGCCCACACAGCACCGCCGCACATCCCAGTGCCTTCAGCATTTGCCCAACTCGCATGCCTCGCCTCCTGAGCCGCTCTTGTTCTTGATACGCACTTTCCGATCCCAAAGTTCACGCATGTGGGTTTGAACATTTAACCTTAAACGTTTAACGCCTAACCCTCTCTTCCTCCATTCCCGTCCGAGTCCCCCGTGCCTCTGCGTCCTCTGCGTTAATGTTTTGTTCGTTCCTTCTAACTGCCCTTCGGTTTTCGCTTTGAGATTTTGGTTGCTTCCTCATCTGTGTTTATCTGCGTTCATCTGCGGTTCCAAAGGTTTTGTTTTTGGATTTTCTCGCCACTCGCCACTCACCACTCTCCGTTTAGTATTTGGCACATCCGCCGTGCACGCCTGTTGCGTCGGGCCATCCTTGACGGTATAACTGGAGGCTAGCGGGGCAGGCGTATCCCTATCTCTGAATTACTAGTGCCATGATTAAGCTGATTCTCACGTTTGAAAATCACGCGCTGCGGGAGATCAACTTCAGCGGCCAGCCGTTGACCATCGGCCGCACGCCGGATAACGACATCCAGATTGACAACCTGGCTGTCTCCACGCACCACGCCAAAATTGAGTTCGGCGCCGACCAACTGGTGATCGAGGACCTCAGCAGCCTCAATGGCACCTTCGTCAACGGCAAGCGTGTGCAGCAGTCCGCGCTGCGCCACGGCGATTCCATCACCATCGGCAAGCACGAAATCCTCGTGCGCCTTTCCGGCGATTCCTCCGAGACGCTCGTGCTGCCCCAGGACGCCCCCAAAAAATTCCTCGTGCCCAAAGTCGAAGAGACTATGGTCCTCGACACCAAAAAGCGTCGCGACATGCTCCAGCAGGCCGCCAAGGCCCCGGAAGCCGCTCCTGTCCCGGTGCCCGTTCGCGCCCGCATCGGCAAACTCGTCGTGCTCCGCGGCAACACCGATGCCCCGGAATATCTTTTGTCCAGCAAGCTCACGGTCATCGGCAAATCCCAGATGGCCTCGGTCCGGCTCAAGGGCTGGTTCAAGCCCAAGGCCGCCGCGCAAATCAATAAGCGCGAAGACGGCTATTACGTCAGCCGCGCCGACCGCGTCCCCAAGGTCAACGGCGTGGAAATCAAAGGCATCACCAGGCTCAACGAGGGCGACACCATCGAAGTCGCCGGCGTCAACTTCAGCTTCCTCTACTCCGACTGAGCTTCTGTAGGACAGGCTTTCCAGCCTGTCCGCTCTGTCCCTTTACCTCTTCACCGCTTCAACCCTTTACCCTCCTACCCTCGAGTCTCTCCCCGGCTATTACCTCTCACGCGGAAATCGCCCGCACCCCCTCTTCCCATTTCCCTCGCCGATTGCTATTTTTCACCTAACGGGATTCCCGGTCGCCCATGGACGAACGCGTACAATGCGCCGTTGCCGACTGTTTGAAGCCGACCGCGGCTATCTTTTGCGGTCAATTCTATTGCCGCGGCCATTTCATCGTTACGTGCTACGAGCGGCTGGATTTTTGCGCTGACCTGCTCCGCACTCGCAACTTTTCGCAGCAGACCTCGGAAGAAATGCGCAAATTCATCGCTGAGTGCACGCAGCAGGCCGCCAAGCTCTCCGAAACCGCCAAAGACCTGAATCACATCGAGCGCGCGCGCCTGCTGGACATTTTGTTCTACGCCTCCGACATCGGCCGCCACATGCGCCGCAGCCCGCGCAAATCCCTCGCCATTCCCGTGCGCCTGCAGTGTGAATCGCCGGCCCGCGAGTGGCAGGAGGATACGTGTACGCGCTCCCTCAGCCGTTATGGTGGAATGTTTGAATGCCAGCACGAAGTCAAGCCCGACGACGTGCTCGTGGTGAAGCATCTTGATGCGGGCCGCTCGGCGCCGGCGCGATTCGTCTGGGGCTGGCGCGCGCGCTCCGGCAGTTTTGTCGTCGCCCTCGAGTTCACCGATTGCGACAACTTCTGGGAATTTGACTGGACCGAATCTCCCGCCGACTCCGTCCTCTCCCAGCCTTCCTCTGCGTAGCGCGGGGTTTCGCGCCCTTTGCGTCCCGGATGATTTTGCGGGAACCCCCGCGCCGCTTGTTCTCTTTTCTTGTCATCCTGAGCGAAGCGAAGGATCTCTCTCTGCGTCTTGCTGTACCGCGGGCATCTTGCCGGCGCTTTTGGTTTGGAGCGGCAACCTGCGCCGTTTTTGCGCAGGTTGCCATTTGCAACCTGTTCGTTCTGCCCCTTTACCTCTTCACCCCTTTAACTCTTTGCCCTTTTTCTTGCCCTTCGGCCTTAATGCCTCCAAAAGCTTTTCCGTTGGCAGCGTATTCACCACATCGCGCTTCTCCAACCACCCTCTCCGCGCCATGCGCACGCCGTAGTGCATGAATTTCAAATTCGCCGTGGTGTGCGAATCCGTCGAAATCACCACTTTCACTCCGCGGTTTTTCGCCATGCGCAGATACGTGTCATTCAAATCCAGCCGGTCAGGATACGCATTGCACTCCATGCACACGCCATGTTTTTTCGCCGCGTCCAAAATCTTTTCCATGTCGTATGCGAACGCGTCGCGCCTCAGCAACAGCCGCCCCGTGGGATGCGCGATAATCTGCGTGTACGGATTTTCGATCGCCGCCAGCAGCCGTTCGGTCATCGCCTCGCGTTCCAGGTTCATGTACGAGTGCACCGACGCCACCACCACGTCGAGTTGCGCCAGCACCTCGTCGTCCAGGTCCAGCGTGCCGTCTTTCAAAATGTCCACTTCGATGCCTGCGAGGATGCGGAAGCCTTCCATCTTTTCGTCCGCCGCGCGGATTTTTTTGATCTGCGCCAGCGTGCGCTTCTCGTCCATCCCGTTCGCGACCGTCACCGCCTTCGAATGGTCCGTCAGCGCAATGTACTCGTATCCCAGCGCCTTTGCCGCCGCGGCCATTTCTTCGATGGAATTTTTCCCGTCCGACGCGGTCGTGTGCATCTGCAAATCCCCGCGCATATCCGCCAGCGTGATCAGTGTCGGCAGCGTCCCCGCCTCCGCCGCGTCAATTTCGCCCGTGTTCTCCCGCAGTTCCGGCTCGATGTATGCCAGTTTCAGCTTGCCGTAAATTTCCTCTTCCGTTTTTCCTGCCACGCGCCTTTCGGTTTTCAGCGACGACAGCATGTACTCATTCAGCGTGTAGCCCATTTTGTTCGCGCGCCCGCGCAGCGCCACGTTGTGCTCCTTCGACCCCGTGAAGTACATCAGCGCCGCCCCAAAATTCTCTTTTTCCAAAATTCGCACGTCCACCTGCATTCCGCTCGCCAGCCGAAAACTCACTTTGTTCTCGCCCTTCGCCAGCACCTGCTCGATGCCCGGAAATGTCAGCACGTGCTCGGCAATCGCATCCACGCTTTTCTGCGATGCGTGCCCCGCCGCCAGCGTCACCAGCAAATCCAAATCGCCAATCGTTTCCTTCCCGCGCCGCAGTGACCCCGCCGGCGTCACGCTCTCCACCGCCTTTCCAAACGCCGCAATGTGCGAGCTGATTTGCGCCGCCGCCGCGTCCGCCACGTGGATGTGGAACCGCCCCGCCGACTTCTTGAACACCTCCACGGCCTTCAATATATTTTGTTCACTCTTCTCGCCGAATCCCGCGATGTCCCGCAGCTTGCCTTCGCGCGCCAGCTTTTCCACCGCTTCCACCGTGCCCGCCTTGAACGTCTTCCACAGCAGCGCGACTTTTTTCGGCCCCAGCGATTGCAGCGTCAGCACGTCCAGCAGCGTGTGCGGATATTTCTTCAGCAGCTTTTTGCGCAGCGCGTAGTCGCCGGTCTTCAAAATTTCCTGGATGTGTTCCGCCAGCCGCTCGCCGATTCCCGGATAGCTCGTCAGCCGTTCGTTGTCCTTGGCAATGTCCGCAATCGGTTCGGGCAGCGACTCCATCAGCTCCGCCGCCTTTTCATAGCTCCGGTATCGGCCGATAAACGCGCCGTCAATCTCCAGCAACTGCGCCGTCTCCCGCAATATTTTCGCGACTTCTCTATTTTCCATGGTTTCGATTATAGGCCGATTCGCGGCGCCTGTAGCGCCGCCCTTCAGGGCGGCAAGCTAAGTAGCGCCCACCAGCCCGCATTTCGGCGGGTGGGCAGGTTTTCTCTCGGTTTCGAGGTTGGGGTACCGATCCTACGAACCTCTCGCTTCAGTGCGTTTGTCTTGTTTGTTTGGTCCCTTCCTCATTCCTCACTTCCTCATTTCCTCTCACTCTCGCCACTCACCACTCGCCACTGACACTCACGTATGCAATTCAACGATGTCCCTGTCTTCAAGTTTGTGCTCCCGGTTCACCATCTGCCCATCCACGTGCGCATGGACGCCGGGCTGCTGCGACCAAATCCTCGCGTGTATCAAGTGCGCCAGAATTTCCTTGTGCACTCGCGCCGCCAAATCCGTCACCGTCGCGCCGCGCTTCATCACGTACGGCGACGTCAGCTCCGGTTTTTTCCCCGGCTCTTTCGTGTACACGCGAATAATTCCCAGCAAATCAAAAACTGCGCGGCGTAATTCCTCCAGCCCTTCGCCAGTCTCCGCCGACACGGCCAGAGCAGGGAAGCGCCCCGCATACATCTCCGTGAACGCCGCAAAATCCTCGCGTGCTTTCGGCAGGTTCACTTTATTCGCCACCACCAGCACGGGTTTCGCAACGTACCCGTAGGGGCAGACCAATGCGTCTGCCCCCTGCGCGGTCAGCTTGATCTTCGCCTTCTCCAGCATGGCCACGGAAATTTCAATTTCGTCGAGCAATTCCACCGCGCCGAGGTCCACCACAATCAGCGCCGCATCCGCCGCGCGCACCGCCTGCGGCACCCACGTTTCGCCGTACTGCGGATCGAGCGGCGGCAAATCCACGAGCTGAATTTGTATGTCTTCGAATCTCATCATCCCGGGCGTGGGCACGCGCGTGGTGAATGGATAGTCGCCCACTTCCGGCGTCGCGTGCGACAGCGCGCGCAGCAGCGACGATTTCCCCGTGTTCGGCGCGCCCGCCAGCGCTACCTGTCCCGCGCCTTCTTTCTCGACGTGGTACACCGGTGCGCCGCGCGCCGGCCCGGCGTGCTTCGCGTGCTCTTTTTCTTCGCGGAGTTTCGCCAGCTTGCGTTTCAGATCGCCTTGCAGGCGGTCCGTGCCCTTGTGTTTGGGAATCACCGCCAGCATGTGTTCCAGCGCGGCAATTTTTTCCGGGAGGGACGTCGCCTCTTTGTAGGCGCGTTCGGCGGCGAGGTAATCTGGTGTGAGGTTGGCGGGCATGGCAGCTCTGCGACTGCCCGTGCGAAGGATTCGCTTACGAGCCTCTGCGAAAAAAATCTCTACGGGTCCGTGACTTTGACCACGTCGGCGGCCTGCGGGCCTTTTTGTCCTTGCACAATTTCGAATTCCACCGTGTCGCCTTCTTGCAGGCTGCGGTAGCCTTCACCAGTGATGGCGGTGTAGTGCACAAACACATCCGCTCCGCCTTCGCGTCCGATGAATCCAAATCCCTTGGAATTGTTGAACCACTTCACCTGGCCCCTGACTTTCAATGCTGGGTTCCTCCTGCGCGGATTTAATTTCTTTGCGGCTGCACGCTCCGTCCGCCAACGGGTCGCGACGCCTTCGCTGCGGGGGGAGTGTAGCAAACCGGCTTCCGCTGTCAATCCCGAAGCCCTGCGCTCTGCTCAGGGCAGGGAACCGCTCTCCGCCGGTCGGCTTCGGTGTGTGTCTTGTGGAAAGTTTCAATCAGTGTTGGCCGATAAGTCGCGTGAACCAGAACACCAGCACGCCGTAGTACACCACGATGATGCCGAAGCTCACGCCAAACGTGTGCCAGCCTTTCCCCAGGCCGGCGAACTCCCGCTTCCAGCGTTGCGCGCAAAAACCGATCATCAGCACCGCCATCACCGCCGTGATTGCCGCCATGATTCCTACGGCGTCCGTCCGGTGTTCTGGATACGGCGGCCGCACAAGCCACCACACCTGCCGCAGCGCCATGCCCATCAGCCCGGTGGAAAGCGAGAGGATGATCCACACCGACGGCGCGATCATCCCCAGCATGTATGCGTACTGATCCTCTAAATAGAAAAGCATCAAAATGATGACCAAGTAAATCAGGGACTGGTACAGGTGCAGAAGAAAAAACTCGGGCTCGAGGTGACTCAGCAAAAAATAGCAGAACGCGAGCAGTCCCGCGAGTGTGGCAATGCCCCGATGGACCATGAGCGTCTCCTTCGCGCGGCAGTGGGCCTCGTCCTGCGCCCAGTAGACTCCACCCCCTTTCGCTTGTCAAGCGGCCTTCGCGCGGGGTTTCGTGCACCTTACGTTCCGGATGATTTTGCGGGGCCCCGCGCCCCTTGCTTTCACGGCACTTTCACGGCACCTGTAGCGGCGCGCTTCAGCGCGGCCAAATTCCATCTTTGTGGCGTGGCCTTTGGCTGGCGAATTTGTAGGGGCAACCTTCAGGTCCGCCCTACTGGCTTTGCGGTGAATTCGTAGGGGCGCAGCATGCTGCGCCCGCTCCTGGGCCATGTAGTGCCGGGCTTCAGCCCGGAATGACTTTGCCTCCAGTGCGAAGTCGGGCGAAGCGTCTTCTAACGAAACCTCCAGAAATACAAGATCCCCGCAATCGATTTCCCATCGCACAATTTTCCGCGCCGCATCCACGCTAAAATTTCGCGGCGCGAAAAGCGTCGCGCTGTAATCTTCTCATCCTCTTCTGGGCGCGACGCTCCCTCGCGCAAGTCCTCCGCAACAAAAATCGTCATGCTCTCGCTCACAAATCCCGGCGTCGGATACGCTACGAGCAGCTTGCGAAATCGTCGCGCGGTGTAGCCGGTCTCTTCCAATAATTCGCGCCGCGCGGCGACCGCAGGCGATTCGCTCGCTTCGATGCGCCCCGCAACGAGCTCCCACAAACAATTTCCGATCGTGTGGCGGTACTGCCGGATCAGCAGAATGTCGCCGTTGGGAAACACCGGCAGCACCACCACGGAGCCGGGATGCGTCACAATGTCCCGCGTCACTTCCACCCCGCCGGGCTCGACCACGCGGTCCGTGCGCACGCCGAACACCGCGCCCTGAAACGCCATCCCACTCGCCAGCACTTTCGCGCGCTCCGCTTTTTTCCGCCCGCGTTTTGTTTTTTCCACGCTCACTTGCCCTTTCCGGCGAACTCTATGGTTCAGCACATGTAGCGGCGCCCTTCAGGGCGGCTGAAAATCTCAAATTTCCAATCTCTGCTTGGCCTTGCCGACGACTGACAACTGAAAACTGAAAACCGAAAACTACGACCTGCAACCTACCACCTACCACCTACCACCTACTTCTCCGCCGCCCAAATCTTGTCCAACTCGTAGTAGTGCTCCGGATACTGCGGCGAATATCGCAAAAACGTCGGAATCGGATAGCGGATGCCGCCCTTGTGCGTGCCCGCGAGACCCTCGACCAGCTCCTCCATCTTCGACGCGGGCAGCGAGAACGCCATCTCCGAATCTTCCGTCTGCCCGAACACGCGGTCGCCGTAGCACGGCAGAATCACCTGATAGTCTTGCAAAAACATCGCGCGAATGATTTCGTCCGAGCAGTCCACGCGCCCGGTGAACGAGCTGGTAATTGCGCCGCCGCGTTTCCACAGCGCGCCGGTCAGCAGACGCATCACCTGCGCCGCGTTGCCGTAAATCACCAGCGCATCGGGCACAAACTCCGCGCGCGCCGCCGGGCCCAGCAGCAGATGCTTGTATTTTCCTTCGGGCAGACGATGCGTCGCCGCTTCCGTCCGCGCACCCGCCGCAAGCGACTCCGTGTACATCCCGCACGCCAGATGCCCCGCGGTGTAGTGCTCGGTGAGCGGCGCAAAGCCAAACGCGGTTTTCGTCAGCGCGCAGTTGACGTCCTCCGCGCCGACCGCCACCGTCCATCCGTAGCGCCGCGCCATGGACACCGCCTGGCAGATGGCGATCTGAATTTTCATGTCGCGCCACGGCCGCTTGGCTTTTTCCGGTACCGCGTCCTCCGGCCGCAGCAGCTTCGCCGCCACCGGAAACGTCGCTGGCCGTATGTGCGTCTCGATTTCCCGCGCAAATGTCTTCGCGTCCATGTTCGCCTCCGCCGGAATGATAACAGACGATGACAGGCTGTAAGGATGTCGGAGAAGGGAACTGGCAACTGAAGACTGAACACTGAAAACTGACAACCGACAACTAATCACCAATCACCATTCCCCATTCACTTTCCCTACCACCTACCACCTGCCACCTACAACCTCTCTCTTGCTATACTCTCCGCGCATGCCCATCAGCACCATCATCGTGGACGACGAGAAGCCCGCGCGCGACGAGCTCGCCTTTCTCCTGAAAAGTTTTCCCGAAATCCATCTCGTCGCGCAGGGCAAGAACGGCTTGGATGCCGTGTCGCTCATCAAGGAGCATCAGCCTGACCTGGTTTTTCTCGACGTGCAAATGCCCGGCCTCAATGGCTTCGGAGTTTTGAAAAAGCTCGTCGAGCGCAAGCAGAAAGTTCCGCAAATCGTTTTCGCCACGGCCTTCGACGAGTACGCCGTACAAGCCTTTGAAGTCAGCGCGGTGGATTATTTGCTCAAGCCGTTCGACAAAGCGCGCGTGGCGAAAGCCATCCACCGCGCGAAAAAATTAATTGATTCGGACGCCTCGCCCGTCGAGCGCCTGGAGTCCATGCTCGCGCAGCTCGGCGAAAAAAAGCCCGCGGCGCGCCGCGTGAAGCTGCTGCTGAAGTCGCAGGGAAAATTGTTGCTGCTGGATGCCGCGGACATGGTGTACGCGTCCATCGAGGACGGGCTGATCACCGTGTTCACGCGCGAGTCCGAGGGCCAGTCGAACTACCGTACCATCGAGGAGTTGCACGCCGCGCTCGACGCCGCGGAATTCTGGCGCTCGCACCGCTCCTACCTCGTCAACGTCAACCACATCAAAGAAGTCGTGCCGTGGTTCAAGTCCAGCTACATGCTGCGCATGAACGACAAAAAACAGAGCGAAGTCCCCGTCTCCCGCGCGCAAACGAGGCGTCTCCGCGAATTGTTGAAGCTGTAGCGCGGAGGGCAGTGCTCAGTGGTCAGTGTTCAGTTCTCAGTGGGCGGTGCGCAGCTTCCTGACAACTGAAAACTGACAACTGACGTCTGAAGACTGTCATCTTCCCACCCCCATAAAAATCGCCAAAACGCCTAAATCGCGATTTCTTGTCAAGCCCCCTCCGGCGCATTGTTTTACCGCAAAATCGCGTAAACCCTTGCCCCACACGCGGTTCCGTCGCTATAACTACTGGCTACGAAGCGAATAATAACCATCTCCAATGTGATATAATAGAGGTGTAGGGTAGAAGAGGGCGTCCCGAGGTTTCGGGGCGCCTTTTGCTTTTGTAGGACAGACTCGAAAGCCTGTCCTACGGGGATTCGTCATGAAAACGAAAAAAGCCGACGCAGAAAAAACATGGAAGGAAATGGAGGATTTGCTGATTCCGCAGCTCAAACTTGACTTAACGGAACGCGTGATCTATTCGCATCTGGTCCGTCACAGCCGATTGGAAGGGCGCGGCCGATTTCATTTTTCCATCGGGTGGCTGGCGCGTGGGACGAGGATGACGTACAGTCCGGCGCGCAACGCGGTGCGACGTCTGGCGGAAAAAGGGGCGTTGCGCCTCGTGGAACGCAGCCGAGGCGGGCATGTCGTCGATGTGCTGGTGCCCGTGGAAATCGCGGCCTGCCATCGGACACAGCCGGCGGCGGAAAGTTTTCTGCTGGAGGCCGTGGATTTCCTTCGCAGCAGGGAACTGCGCAATGCGATTCACCGGCGAGAAAATGCGCGCTGCTTTTACTGCTTCCGGTTTCTTTCGCTGCGGGTGCGCGCCCTAGACCACGTAGTGCCGCGCGTCAGCAACGGGCACAACTCGTACCGGAATCTGGTGTCGTGCTGCACGGAATGCAACGCGCGAAAAGGCGAAATGCGTGCCGAGGACTTCCTCCGGCAACTCTTTCGCGAGGGGCGGATCAATGCGGCGGAGCTTGAAGAGAGGACGCGCGCCGTCAAGGCGTTGGCTGCTGGGAAATTGAAGCCTGCGATCACAGCCGCCGCAAGTCCAAAGCGTCCCAACGTGCCATTGCCCCGCCGCGGCCGCCCGCGCCTCCACCCCGCCGCTTGATCTTCACGCACATGTAGCGGCGGGCTTCAGCCCGGCATCTTCGATTGCAGTTTGATTTTGCCATGCCGCCCTGATGGGCGCCGCTACATAACCGCGCCACCTGTGTTACGATTTCGCGGCGACGACCGCATGGATTTGCGCGTCTTTCTCGCTGATTTTACGATAGTTCACCATTGCCTCTTGAACGTTTAACTTTCTTCGTCGGTCTGCTACCATCCTCCGTTCGACACGCGAATGGACTTCTCTCTCAGCGACGACCAGCTCCTGTTGCGCGACACCGTCCGTCAATTCATGGAGGCGGAGCTGCGCCCGGTGGTGCGGCAGAACGACCGCGACGAAATTTTTCCCGCCGAGCAGGTCCGCAAGCTGGGCGAGCTGGGCTGCTGCGGCATGTGCGTCCCCGAGGAGTGGGGCGGCGCGGGCATGAGCACGGTGAGCTACGTGGTCATGCTGGAAGAAGTGGCGCGGGTTTGCGCGGCGACGGCGGTCACGCTCAGCGTGACCAACTCCGTTGTGGCCATGCCGCTCTACAAACACGGCAGCGACGCGCAGCGCGAAAAATATTTGCGCAGACTCGCGCGCGGAGAAATTATCGGCTGCTTCTGCCTGACCGAGCCTGCGGCCGGCTCCGACGCCGCGGCGATTCAGGCGCGCGCGGTACGGGCAGGGAATGTGTACAAGCTCAGTGGCACGAAGAGCTGGGTCTCGAGCGCCGGGCAGGCCGGCGTGTATTTAGTTTTCGCCAAGGTTGAAGACTCTTCATCTCTCACCACTCGCCACTCACCACTCGCCACTGGTTCTTCGCCACTCGCCACTCACCACTCGCCACTGGCGCCCGCGGATGCTTCCGCGAAGGCGGGCCGCATTAGCGCATTCCTCGTCGAGCCCAGCATGCCGGGCTTCCGCATCAGCCGCTATGAAGATAAAATGGGTTTGAGGAGTTCGCGCTCCGCGGAAATTGTTTTGGAAGATTGCGAAGTGCCCGCCGAAAATCTTCTCGGCGCGGAAGGCGCGGGGCTGAAGATCGCTCTCGAAGCGCTGGACAGCGGGCGCGTCGGCGTGGCCGCGCAGGCGGTGGGCATCGCGCAGGGCGCGCTGGAAGAATCGGTGCGCTACGCCAAGCAGCGCCGCGCGTTCGGCAAAACGATTGGCGAATTTCAGGCCATTCAATGGATGCTCGCGGACATGCAGACGGAAATTGAAGCGGCGCGCGCGTTGACGCACTTCGCGGCGTGGCGGCAGGACCAGGGCGCGAGCGCGAAGGGCAAGGCCGCGTCGCGCGCGAAACTCTTTGCCAGCGAAATGGTCAACCGCGTGGCGTACAAGGCGGTGCAGATTCACGGCGCGGTGGGCTACTCGCGCGAAACGCCCGTCGAACGCATGTACCGCGACGCGCGCGTGCTGTCGATTTATGAAGGCACGTCGGAAATTCAGCGCATGATCATCGCGCGGGATCTCTTGAATCCGTAGAATTGTGGAAGTGGGCAAGTGTGGAATGCAGTGTACGAAGTTCTCTGCGCTTCTCTGTGAACTCTGCGCCTCTGCGTTAAGAGCTGTTTCAGCAGTAGCAGTGGCTCGGGGAAAGACCTAACGCAGAGACGCGGAGCGCGCGGAGAGTCGCAGAGCGGACAGCGGGGCGAAAGGGGC
Organism: Acidobacteriota bacterium; assembly: GCA_023481105.1. Lineage (GTDB taxonomy): Bacteria > Acidobacteriota > Terriglobia > Acidiferrales > UBA7541 > JACQDE01. The sequence continues at coordinate 56,529 of JAMCWK010000115.1, forward strand.
CGGTTCGTGGGAGAGAAAAAACGAGTGTTAAGCGGCATGCGCCCCACAGGACGGCTGCACATCGGCCATTATTTCGGCGCGCTGCAAAATTGGGTCAAGCTGCAAGAGCAGTACGAATGTTTTTTCTTCGTCGCCGACTGGCACGCCCTCACCACGGATTACGCAGACGCGTCGCAGCTCGCGCGCAATACGATTGAAATCGGCACGGACTGGCTCGCGGCGGGACTCGATCCGGAAAAATGCACGCTGTTCATCCAGTCGGAAGTGCCGGAGCACGCCGAGCTGCACTTGATGCTCTCGATGGTCGCGCCGCTCGGCTGGCTGGAGCGCGTGCCCACGTACAAAGAACAACTCGACAACATCAGAGACAAAGACCTGCACACGTACGGATTTCTCGGTTACCCGCTGCTGCAAACCGCGGACATCGTGATTTACGATGCGCACTTCGTGCCCGTCGGCGAAGACCAGGTGCCGCACGTGGAGATGAGCCGCGAAATCGTGCGGCGATTTAATTTTTTCTACGGCGGCAGCTTGAAGCCGGGCTTGTCGGAAAAGAGTTTAAGGCAAGCGCTCTCGGACGTGTTTTGGAAGCCGCCGGCGGGGACCGTGAACGGAACATCCTGGTTGGAGAAAACGATCATCCTCGCGCACGTCAAAAGCGAGCTTGGGCTGGAAAGATATTTGCAATTCGTGCGCGCGCATCCGGAGTACTTCACGAATCCCGACGTGCTGCGCGAACCGGATGTGCTGCTGACGGACACGCCGCGTCTGCCGGGCACCGACGGCAGAAAAATGTCCAAGAGCTACGACAATTTTATTTCGCTGAGCGAGAGCGACGAATCCATCCGCGCAAAAACAAAAATCATGATGACCGACCCCGCGCGCAAGCGCCGCACGGACAAAGGGAACCCCGATGTCTGCCCGGCGTTTGCGTGGCATAAACTTTTTTCTCCGCCGAAAACCGTTGCTTGGGCCGATGAAGGTTGCCGCACCGCGGGCATCGGATGCATTGAATGCAAGTCCGCGATGGCCGACGGACTTGTGAAATGGATTGAGCCGATTCGCGCGCGCCGCAAAGAATACGAGGCCCATCCGCAGCGCGTGCTGGAAATTCTCGACGCGGGATCAAAACGAGCGCGCAGCGTTGCGCGGGCGACGATGGCCCGCGTGCGCGAAGCGATTTTCGGCTGGGAAACGGAACGCAAGCGATTGAGCGGCGCGGCGACCGGAACGAGCGGAGATTAATTTGGACACTTCGCCCTACAACATTCACATCGAAACCTACGACGGCCCATTCGATTTGTTGCTCGATCTGATTCGCAAGCAAGAAATTGACATCCACAATATACCCATCTCAAAAATCACCGGCCAATACCTGGAGTACCTGCACAAGCTGGAAGAATTGGACATTGATGTGTCGGCGGATTTTATTTATATGGCGGCGACGCTGATTTACATCAAATCGAAAATGCTGCTGCCGCCGGATCCGCTGGCCGGGCCGGACGAAAATGTTGACCCGCGGTCAGATTTAGTTCATCGCCTTCTGGAGCATGAAAAATTTAAAACCGCCGCTCAAATGCTGCATCAGCGGCGGGAGATCGAAGACCACATGTGGTCGAAGCCGGATTTGTCGCTGTACGAAGGCGAGGCGGTGGAAGGCGAGCTGGTGGTTTCGCTCGTGGATTTAGTCAAAGCGTTTCAGACGGTGCTGGACCGAAGAAAAGAAATTACAAAAATCGAATTGCGGCACGAACAGTTCACGGTAGCGCAAATGATGGAGATGTTGCGCAAGCAACTGGTGGCGAGCGAAGGGCCGGTGTCGCTGGTGTCGTTTTTTGAAGCGTGCGCAACGCGGCATGCGATGATTGTGGCGTTTCTTGCGGTGCTAGAGCTGGTGCGGCTGCAAGCAATTTTGCTTGTGCAATCGGCGCTGTTCGCGGATATTCAGATTCGGAAACATAAAATGTTCGACGTGGTGTTCGGCGGCGGAGAAGCCGTGGGACAGATTGACGAGCAGTATCAATGACCATGACACCGAGCGAATTGAAAGCGGCGCTGGAAGCGATCGTGTACGCGGCGGACGAGCCGGTGACGCCGGATCAGATGGCGCGCGCGCTGGGCGTGGAGAAAGCGGAAATCCGCGGCGCGCTCGAGGAGTTGATGGCGGCGTGCCAGGGCGACGAGCGGGGAATTGAAATTCGAAAAGTGGCGGGCGGGTACAAGCTGTACACGAAGGCGCAGCATCACGACGTGGTGCGGCGGTACATCAAGAGTTTGCGGCCGCCGCTGCGGCTGACGATTCCCGCGCTGGAAACGCTGGCGGTAATTGCGTACAAGCAGCCGGTGACGCTGCCGGAGATCAACGAAATTCGCGGCGTGAATTGCGCGGGCGTGGTGCAGACGCTGATGGAGCGGCGGCTGGTGACCACGGCGGGACGCAAGGCGGTGATGGGGCGGCCGATTTTGTACCGCACGTCGAAAGATTTTCTGATGCGGTTCGGATTGAACGACGTGGACGAGTTGCCGAGCTTGAAGGAATTCGAAGAGTTGGCGCGCGCGGCGCTGGGCGCGGACGCGGGACTCGATCAGGCGGAAATTGTGGAGATGCCGGCGGTGGAAGGCGCGGGGGAGAGTGGCGAGGCGGCTGCGGGGGCTGCGGGGAAAAAAGACTCAGCGACTGAGGGAAGTTGAATGTTAAACGTTAAACGGTTAAACGGGACTGCACCCACGAAAGCCAAGTTGAACGTTGAATGTTGAAGGGTTGAACGGAACCGCATCATACGGACAGCCAAACAAAAGCCCCACCGTTGACTGCGTCGAGAGTGGGGGCTCCCGCTGAAATTCGGAGGGGAACGGTGGGCCACTTGCCCGAACTGCGCAAAGGGTGCGTCCTGCATACTGTGGCGCGGGGTCCAGTTGCGACCGCTGGTAACCGTGACCAAGATTGCCTGATTTGCATCCGACAGGGCGCCCGGGCATTGGGGCGACGAGTATGAGATGAACGATCCAGCGCCCAAGGCCTGAAACTCTCAAAAGCGCTGGACCATCAGAGGGGTCAGGATAATCCAGTGAGAAATGTAATCTTCGCAATCAACATTACCCTGGATGGCTGCGTCGACCACACGAAACAGTTTGCCGATGAAGAAACACACGAATACTTTACGCAGCTCCTGCGAAATGTTGACCTGCTCGTCTTTGGGCGTAAAACCTATCAATTGATGGTTCCTTTTTGGCCTGAAGTCGCAAAAAACCAGTCGATGACACGCGCATCGAACGAATTTGCTCGAACATTTGTGTCCATCAACAAGATTGTGTTTTCACGATCATTAGACAGCGCTGAAGATAAAAATACGAGAATCGTTCGTACGAACCTTCGCGATGAAATCCTTAAATTGAAGCAAGAACAAGGCAAACCTATCTTGCTCGGCGGTGTAGATATTCCTTCACAACTGATCGAGCTTGGTCTCGTTGATGAATTTCGTTTTGTTGTTAATCCAACCGTTGCAGGAGAAGGGAGACGGTTGTTGGAAGGTGTTAGCCTGCGGGAGAGATTGCAATTGAAACTTGTTGAGTCAAAGAGTTTTAAGTCAGGATGTGTTGCGCTTCGTTACTTGAAACAGTGACAGAAAACTCTGCGACAGCTGCGCTGCTGGCTCCCACCAAGGGGAGACGGAAGATGAAATACATTTGTTTGGATACATCGAGCCAGGAACATTCGAAGGAATGACTGAAGACAAGCGAAACGCCGTATTCGACGAATGCGTCGAGCACAATGACCATCTGCGCGCCAACGGACATCTGGTTGCCGAAGTACCTCTTCAGCCTCCGGAGACCGTGATGACCCTGTACTGGAAAAACGGCAAAGTCGCGACGACGCCGGGCGGAGAAAGTGCTGAAGCGCCTGGCGGTGAATCCGAAGCAGCAACAGGAGAGAATTCCCCTCAAGAAAACAAGGCGTAGGCGTGAATTCCAATTTGGATGGAAAACGTCCCGTCTGTCCCCGGATTTCTCGCACATGTGACCACCGCTTGAACGCAAGCGGGTGGTCGCTACATACTGTGCTAGCATCGTGCGGCACAATTGCAATTGGCAGAATTGAAATTTCGAGGGAAAAACAGAGAGTGCTCTGCTACAGTTACGCAGGATGAAGCAGCGGGCGGCGAAACCCCTTCGCGCACAGACCCGTCGTAATCGTTTCAGGTTCCAGTTCCACAGGGAGAGAAAACCAGCGTGCAAGAACGTCTGCAAAAACTGATTTCGCGAGCGGGAGTCGCTTCGCGGCGGCGGGCGGAGCTGCTCATTGTGTCGGGGCAGGTGACGGTGAACGGCGCGGTGGTCACCGAGCTGGGCAGCAAGGCGGACGCGGAAACCGATCACATTAAAGTGAGCGGGAAGCTGCTGCATTTTTCGCAGGCGCGAATCTATCTGGTGCTGAACAAGCCGGCGGGATGCGTCGCCACGATGAGCGATCCGGAAGGCCGCGAGTGCCTGGGAAATTTCCTGCACGGAGTTCCCGGGCGGGTGTTTCCCGCGGGGCGGCTGGACTTTCACACGGAAGGATTGCTGCTGCTGACGAACGACGGCGAGCTGGTGAACCGTCTGCTGAAAGTGTCCGGGCACCTGCAACAGGTGTACTGGATCAAGGTGAAGGGCGCGCTGGGCGCGGACGCGCTGCAACAGGTGCAGCGGACGGTGGGCGCGCGGCTGGCGCCGCTTGGGGCGCGCGAGGGCGCGGCGAACCCGTGGTACGAAGCGACGGTGACGGAAGCGAAAAGCGATGCGCTGCGGCAGAATTTGTCGCGGCTGGGACATCACGTAGAAAAAATCCGGCGCGTGAAACTGGCGGATTTGGAACTTGGCGCGGTGGAGCCGGGAAAATACCGGATGCTGAACGAGGGAGAGGTGTTTGGATTGCAGCGCGCGGTGGCGCGAGCGGTGACGCGTCCGGCGGCAGCGCCGATGGTTCCGGCGCCGTATCAGGGCAAAGAATTCCAGAAGCCGAGACGTCCCGCGGGGAGGCCGATGCGTCCTGGGCAAGGCGAGCGCGGCGCGGCGCGATTCCGAGGCGGCAAGCCCGCAGGGCCAGGGGAATATCGAGGAAGACCAGCAGGGAAACCGCATGGCGCGCCATCGCGGCCGTCGTTTGGGCGCGGGCCACGCCCCGGCGGGGCGCGACCCGCTTCGCCGCCACAATTTCCGAAAAAGCGATGGAGCAGACCGGGTGGGGCTCCGACAGGGCCAACGACAGGACGCGGAGTGAGCCAGGGAAGCGCGCGGCCGGGTGCGCCGCGGCCATTCTCGGGAAAATCTTTGGGAAAGCCTTCAGGAAAACCATCGGGTAAGCCGTGGGGTAGGCCGACAGGAAGCAAGCCGCAGTGGAAGTCGGGAGGGAAGGGCGAGCGCGGGCAGCAACGGCGCTCTGGCGGGCTGAATAATCACAAAAGGACAGATCGCGAATGACAAAGTCACTTATTGACCGTGTGCCTGAATTTATTCGCCAGATTGATCCGTACACGCCGGGGAAGCCGGTGGAAGAAGTGGAGCGCGAGCTGAACATCCGCGCGGTGAAACTGGCGTCGAATGAAAATCCGCTGGGGCCGTCGCCGATGGCGATGGAGGCGGTGCGGAAGTACGTGGCGGACAGCAACCGCTATCCGGACGGCGGCGGACACTACCTGCGGGAAAAGCTGGCGCGTCGGCATGGTGTGCCGATGGAAAATGTTTTTCTGGGCGAAGGGTCGAGCGAGCTGATTGATCTGGCGGCGCGCATTCTGCTGAAGCCGGGCGAGGAAGGGCTGACGTCGGAGGGCACGTTTCCGCTGTACCGCATCTCGATCCGGGCGGCGGGCGGAACGCTGGTGCGCGTGCCGCTGCGGGATTACGCGTACGACCTGGAGGCGTTGGCGAAGGCGGTGACGCCGCGGACGCGCGTGATTTACATTGCGAACCCCAACAATCCGACGGGCACGATGTTTTCGCCGAAGGAGTTTGAGGCATTTTTCCGGCTGGTGAGCGAGGCGTGCGATGCGCTGGTGGTGCTGGACGAAGCGTATTGCGATTACGTGAAGAACGAGGACTGTGCCGCGTCCATGAAGCTGGCGAGCACGGCGCCGAATCTGCTGGTGCTGCGCACGTTTTCGAAAGTGTACGGCCTGGCGGGAATGCGCGTGGGCTACGGCGTGGGCCCGGCGGACCTGCTGCTGGAAATGAACAAGCTGCGCACGCCGTTCAACACGTCGAACGTGGCGCAGGCGGCAGCGTTCGCGGCGCTGGACGACGTGGAGCACGTGCGACGGTCCGTGGAGTCCAACCGCGCGGGGATGAAACAGATGACCTCGCGGCTGGCGGAAATGGGCGTGAAGTGCGTGGCGTCGCACACCAATTTTTTGCTGGTGGAATTGGCGCGCGACTCCAAAGAAATTGCCGACGCGCTGCTGCAACGCGGCGTCATCGTGCGGCCCATGGCGTGGATGGGATTTCCGACGGCCATCCGCGTGACCATCGGGACGAAAGTAGAGAATGCGAAGTTTCTGGAGGCGCTGGGGAGAGTGATTGCCGACAAAAGGGGCAAGTGACCTTCCGAGTTGTTTGAGCTTGGCAAGTGAGGAGCGGTGAGGGGAGAATTTGTGATTGGGTGAATGGTGATTGAGTGATTTAGGATCTTTGATTTAGGCCTTCTACGATTAGCAACAATTCTGTTGCTTTCCTCGATTTGACCAACACTTTCAACTAAAGATCGCGCGCAAACGTCGGCCAAGTCGCTTTATTCTCAGCGCGACGGGCCCTTGTAGACGCAGGCGTGGGCAGCAGGCTAACGCAGGGGGAAGATTTGCAGGGGGCGGGAGCCGGGAGCGGTGACGCCGAGGAAGCGGCCGTCGGGAGAAATGGCGAAAAGCTGGAAAAGCAGGCCGGAGAGCGCGGGCTGGAGTTCGGCGGCGGGTAATTCTTTTTCCGGCAGAGTTCTTGCGGCTGCAGCAGCGGGCGGAGCAGCCGCAAGCGGCGGAATGGCCAGCCAGGCGAGGCTGCCGGAGCGGCGTCCGTAACCGCGTGCGCTGGATTCAAAGGTGCCGCGCTTGATGAGCAAGCGCTGCTCGTCGCCGGCCCAGGCGAACGTGCCGTAGCCGACGCGGAGGCGAGCGACGCGGTCGGGATGCGCGACTTCGCGGACTTCCAGAGTTTCCTGATCGCGGAAATAGGCCACCAATTTTCCGGAAGGGGAAACGCTGAGCTGGCCGGCGTAAGCGGAGAGTTGCGCGAGCTCGCGGCGGACTTTTTTGTCGAGGTCGAGCCAGACGAGTCGAATGGGGCCGCTGAGATTCTGGTTGCGCTCGACGGCCACGGCGGCGCTGCCGCGAGCGGAGTGCACGTCCCACGCGACGGAGGAAAACGTGCGGCCTTCGAAGGGAGATTCACCGCCACTGGAGGCGGGACGCAGGGTGCGAATGTCGAAAAGCAATTTCGGCGAGACAGCTTCGTGGATGAAGGCGAGTGTGGCGCCGTCGGCGAGCCAGGCGGAGTTGCCGGCGTCTTCGACGAGGCCCGGGCCGCGGGCGACATTGATTTCTTTTCCGGCGGAATCGAGCAGCCAGGTGGCGTAGCCTTGCTTGGTCTCGCCGCGCTCGTCAGTCATGGTGCTGGTGTACATCTCGACGGCGAGGCGCGCGCCGTCGGGCGACCAGCGCAGCGATTGAATGGCGTAGCTGAACGGCACCGGGCCCTGGAAAAGTTTTTTACCCTCGATGATGCGCGTCTTCTTGCCTTCCAGAGTGGTGACCCAAATATCATCGCGCTGTAATTGCAGCTTGCGCTCCCCGAAGACGCGGCGCACGGCGTAGGCGATGCGGCCGTCGGGGGCGAAGGCGAAGGCCGTGACCT
>JAMCWK010000010.1 GCA_023481105.1 Acidobacteriota bacterium
CTCTTCCGATCTCCATCACGGCGGGCAGCATCTGGCCGTACATTTCTTTCATCTTGGGCCAGTCGGTGCCGTGCAAATTGGGCACGTAGAGATAATCCCGCTGGTTGCGCCAGCCCTCGTTGAAAATTTGTTTGAACTCTTCCTTTGGCTCGAGGTACATGCGCAAGCTGTAGGTCAAACGGCCCTGGTTGGGCTGCGGCGGGGTGCGGTCCGCGTCCACGATGAAAAGCTGCGGAGCCGGAGGCGTTCCTCCACCGCCGGCCGGACCGCCAAAGCCACCTCCGCCCCCGCTCGCGCGATAGAGCAGCTTGTGGCCGTCGGCGCTCACCTCGTAATCGGCAACATTGGAAACAAACGTAGCCGCGCGGCGGTCGCTCAGCCGGTAACGAAGCAGCGTATTACCCGGAGGCGGTCCGCCAGCGCCGCCCGGACGCCCGCTAATCGGCGGCGCTTCGAGGTAAAACACCATGCCTTCCGCACCGCTGCGCAACCCCGAATAGGAGCGTTCCGGCACGCCGGGGACGGAAATGATGCGCTGGCCTAATCCGTCAAAATCAATTTGAACCGCAACCGGAGGCCGCGCGCGGCGCGGCGCTTGCTCCGCCTGCTCCGCGGGAGGAGCTTCCGCGCCAGCCTCGCCACGAGGAGCGCGCGCTCCGCCGCCCGGAGCCGGTGTCGGCGCAGCGCCGACACCTTTGTCTTCATCGCTCTCGGGCAGCAGCGGGCTCGGATCCGTTTTCTTCAACACGGCGAGGTACAGCCCAAAGGTTTCGTTGTGGTCATACGAAGTCATGTCCAGCCACTGCGAGCGCAGGCCAAAATCAGTGGAGGCGAGGAACCACAGATATTTTCCGCTGGCGTCCCAGGCGGGCCAGACGGCGTCGGCGAGGCCGTCGGTGACCTGCTTGGTCTCGCCGGTTTCCGCGTTGCTCACAAAAATCGCGTGATACATGGATTTCAGCCGGCTGGAGTACGCCACCCACTTGGAGTCCGGGCTCCACACCGGATTCAGCGTGCGCGCCGGCACCATCCACGGGTCGCTGCCGACCACTTTGGCTTGCCCCGAGGCCACGTCCAGCACCCACACGTGCAGCCCGGTGTCGGTGTACACGAGCTTCTTGGAGTCCGGCGACCACGACGCCATGTAGTAGTGCGTGGGCTTCTCGAGCACGATTTCGCGCGGCGGCGTGAGGCCGTCCTGCGCTTCGACGTACAGGCGATATTCGCCGGACTTGTCGCTGAAATACGAAATGAATTTTCCGTCGGGCGACCACGCCGGATCGCGTTCCGCCGAGCCGCTGGAGTTGGTCAGGTTTCGCACGTCGCCTTTTTCCGCCGGAATCGTAAAAATTTCTCCGCGCGCCTCGACCACCACGCGCTTGCCGGTCGGCGAAAGCGCCATGTTCGTCATGCGGCTGCTGACGTCCTCCCACTTGGGCATCATCCACGGAAAATCGCCGGCGGCAGTGATGGGCACGACGTGCGCCTGCCCGCTCTTCGGATCCAGCTCGTGGATGTAGCCAGCCTGCTCGAAGACCACCGCGCCCGCGCCGGCGTCCAGCGTCTTTACGTCGTAATCGGTGAAGCGCGTGGCTTGCGTGAGCTTCTTGGTCTTGGTCTGAAACGCCCAGACGTTGGCCACGCCGTCGCGGTCGGAAATGAAATAGACCGTGTCGTCGAGCCACGCGGGGTCCACGTCCTTCGAATCGGTCCACGGCGGCGAAATCAAATCGTGCGTTTTCAAGTCCACGATCCAGATGGCGCGGTTCTGTCCGCCGCGATAGTTGCGCAGCTCTTCGTCCCAGGAATTATTCATGCGATAGGCGACGCGCGTGCCGTCCGGCGAAATTTTTCCTTGATAGGCGCGCGGCAGCACCAGCGGCTCCTCGACGCCGCCTTCTGCGGGCACCGTCCAGAAGCGCGGCGCGCCGCTGGGCGCCTGCGTGGCGCGCCCCGACGAAAACAGCACCGCCTTGCCGTCGTGCGTCCAGCCCTGCACCGCGTCCGCGCCGGGATGCCAGGTCAGCCGGCGCGGCTCGCCGCCGTCCGCGGGCACGACGTACACGTCGAGGTTGCCGGCGTACTCGCCACTGAAGGCGATCCACTTTCCGTCCGGCGAAAAATGCGGGTTGGACGTGAGGCCCTGAAAACTCGTCAGCCGCCGCGCCGCGCCGCCCGCGCGCGCCACGACCCAGATATTCTGCGCGTACGCGAAGGCGATCTGCGTGGCGCTCACCGTCGGCGAGCGCAACAAACGCGTCTGCCCGCGCGCCGCGGTTTGCGCTTGCGCGCCAAACCGCACCAGCACCAGACTGCAAAGTATCAGTGCCGCAAAAAAGAAAACGACGCGCCGGAAAAATTCGGGCGAAAAGTTGCGCTTGCACATTGGCTTTTCCTCCAACACCACTGGATGGAACTGCGAGCTTCTTGTAGCACGACGCAAGGGAGCGCGCAAAGGTTTCAAGCGCGCGAAGAGCGCTTGCCCTGCTTGCCCAGAGCGAAGGCGAAGGGCCACCTTTCTTTTTACGCCGCTTTCCGCAGCCCGGTGTTCCCGTCCAGAATTCGCCGCACTGTGGCCAACTGCTTCCGGTAGTGCGCCTTCGTAATTCGCCGCTCGTCCCGCAAATGGCGCAGAAAAGTTTCCGGGCGCAGAACGCTTTTGCGCTGATTGCAGGGCTGGCAACACGCCACGATGTTTCCCTCGTCCGCGAATCCTCCGCGAGCCAGCGCCACCAGGTGATCCAGCCAGACGTGCCCCGTCTTTAGCCGGCGACGGCAGTAGAAGCACCGCCACCTCTCTCGCTCTAGGATGGCTTGGCGGAGCAGCTTGTTCTTGCTCACGCGCCGGACGCGCAAGGTGATCGACGCGAAATCCCGCGGCCGCAACTCGCGCATCACCTCTTCGGGAAGCAGCACTTGAATCGCGTACTCTCTCCGGTACGGCCGCAGCGTCACGCAGCCCTTCCGCTGCAACCGCAGCAAGGTCAGCCGTGCCGTTTGGTAGGAAAGCCCAGCGCCCCTCCCAATCGCCGGTACGCCGACCACCACCCCGCGCCGCCCTTCCAGCCGCGAATGCCGCACCAGATAGTTGTACACCGCCCGCTCTCCGGGCTTCATCCCCAGCAGCGGCGCCAGATAATCCTCAAACTCCTTCCAAATCTGCCCTGCATTCTTCCTCGGGCGCATTGCTTTTTCCTTTCAACATGTAACCTTTAACGGTCCCTGTCGCCACCTGGCACCTTTTTCCTTCGCCCCGCCTTCTTCAACTCTCCCATCTCGCACCCCTTGTCTTCCTGCTTGCCCTGAGCGGCGGCGAAGGGAGCGAAGCGAAGGATCGCCCGCTATGCCGCACGATTTCTCTGTGACTCTGCAACTCTGTGACCCTGTCACTCTGTGACTCTGTAACTCTGGCACTCTGCAACTTTTCACCATTCAACCCTTCAACTCTTCAACATTCAACGTTTAACCTTTGACCGCTTGAATTCAATTCACCCACCCCGACCGCCCCGTCATCCTGAGAGAAGCGAAGGATCTCTCTCGCGTTCGACCCTTTCGCCCCTTCGACACTTCGACCCTTTGACTCTTCGACTTTCTTTCTTGCTCCATCCTTTCCATCATCCCCAGCAGCTTGAGCTGCGCGTTGCACGCATGCCCAATCCGCCACGCCTCTTTTGTCGAGATGCGCCCGTCCAGAATCCCGCGCATCGTCTCCACCAGCGTGCGCTGGATTTCCTCTCTGGTCGCCCCAATCCGCGGCAACAACTTTTCCCCTTCGACTCTGCGACGCTTGGACTCTTTGACTCTTCTTTTGGCCGACACCTTGCCCTCCTTCAACATTTAACGGTTTATTCTCTTCGACACTTCGACCCTTGGACTCTTCGACCGTGGTCATCCATCACTTTTGGCAGGAACGGACGCGGAGAATATAGCTTAATGAGGAGCAGATGTCAAGAACGTTCTCTTTAAGTTCATGCGGACGAGGCCGCAATGGGAATTGAAGTTGGTCAGTCCACTAGGAATCCGAAGATCTGTCGCCGGTGTCGGCGAAAAGATTGCTTTCCATTTTCCTGCCAAACTCTGAAAAGCCCTCCTTAACAATATTTCTTCCGGATTGCGCACCGTTCAATAAAGGGATTTCCGATCCGGAAATGGATGCCAAGATCGACTTATTTTTTTGATAGTAGCTATCGAAAATGTCTGACAATCTGAAGGACTCTAGATACCCGAGGAGATGCTCGATATCAGAAACATTCAAAGTAAACACCGGCGTAATGATCTGACGGAAAGTTCGCCTCGGAAAACCTGCATGAAACTGTTCATTAAAATAACGGCCCATATACGGAACTACGGCACTTTGGTCGAGGCAGATCAAGGTTGGGTAGATTCTAGTTATGTCCTTGGAGCTGATGCCATCTATGTCCTCCCCATTCAAGAAACGTAGTAGGCTTTTCTTGAGTTGCGCCAAGCCCTTAGCACCCTCATCGTCCCCTTCAATAAATTTTAAATGAAGCTCCGCCTTCAATCTCCCGACGTCTCCTCCGTATTTGCAGTCGGCCCGCAAAATACTACTTTTGTGCTCGCATGCTACTAGGTTATGCCCTTCGACTAAACACGCATCAAATGCCTGGTCTCCATTCGCGAATTTCGGCCCCGGAACAAAACGTCCCTTCGCTTTGTAGCTCCCCCCAATTACGGAGTTGACGTAGGCTTCAAAGATTGCCCCCCAAAACGCAGGGAGCTTTTTTCTCTGCTCAGGGGAAACTTCAAAAAACAGAGTCCAGTACAAACCGCGACCGGCCTTTTCGACCAAGAAACCGGGGTCCAAGCACGTGTAAATCCCGGGCGCCATTTGAATCAAGGGGAAGCGCTGAAAAACCGTGAAATCATCTCCCGGTCGCTCACAAGAACTCCGAATCTTGTCGGCGAGCTCAGATTCTGAAATTGCTATCTTCCTAAAAAACAGGTCGGTGGTTTCAGTGGCCACAGTGGACCGCTGAAAGAAAGTACTTCGCAAAATCATGGCTTCTGGTGACCGTAGATCATCAACACTGATGCTCAAAAATTTTGTAGCACACCCAAATATTAGCGCAGCAAAAATCGAGTGCGAGAACCCCATCGCGTCTTGGAATAGCGCGCTCACATTCATGTAGTCAGTTCTAGTTCTTAGTACTGGCAATTGCGAAACCTCATCGAAGATTTTTTGTGAGCGGGCAATCTCCAGCGGGTAATGGTCCTGTGAAATGTAGTCCGAAAAAGGCAGTAGACTCGCCAGCCGCCCAAGGGTGCCATCAGAAGGGGATGGCGTAAGTGACAGCAGCAGATCATTCGCCATGAGGCAGGCTATGCCCAACGCATGAAGAGCTTGTGGTGTACCAAGAGTCAGTCCATTGTCCGGCGATGCGAAACACGCCTGTTTCATCAAAAAGAGAATCGTAATTCGCGAAAAGACGATTCGCTCAACGCGCCCGTGTCGCATCTGGTCAATCTGGTTTGAAATGGTTGGCAAGAGCAGTTGAGTCAGTTTCTGGTCAATGTCAAAGGCGGGCTTGTTCTTCCATGACCCGAGCAAACAATTCAGCTTTGCGAGCTGGAAAAAGACCTCGGCTCGCTTGTATGCAGCAAGTATTTTTCTGAGATCCGCGCGTTCCGGCTCTTTTCTGAATATTTCTCGATATGTTACGAGGACGGCGACTTGTGCCAAAGCTTGTTCCCTGGGAGCTCGGAATCAAACGCAATCTAAGCCGCACATCGCAAGATGTGAGCAAAGTGTTTGTCGAGAACTTGAGGTGCTACCACCCATCAGTTAGTTCAATTCGCATCATCGCATGGAAATTGTTCAGGATATTTGCCGCACCCAGCGCCGCCTTAGAAACCGCCGCGTGTGTTGATCCATCAAACTTGAAAGCACGCACCCACTCGCCCTTCGGATTCTTCAGAACTAGGGCCTTAATCTTTTCCGATTCTACACCTTCAGGAGGAAATAGAGATTCCAACGGGGCCTCCTTAAACGGCGATTTTTCCTTGTCGGCGTCGAGGTTCTTGCTGATTGGGTACCGGAAGAAATCGCTGCTGGGATCTATTGTGCCAAGCATGTCAATCATACTGTCGAGTGCTTTCGGAACACTCATGTCGGGTTTATGCGTCGTGAATTCAGTCAGCCTCTCCTTATTTTCGATCATGAGCTTTTTCCAATAGGCATAAAGCTGCAGAAGGTCATGGGTTCTGAGTAGGGGTTTCCACTTACCTTCATTTGTTTGGAGCATCGGATTCGCACTTGAATGGGGTTCTGAATCATATGGAATTTTCAGCTTGCGGTGGATGATGATGATGCCAGATTTCAGGAAGAGCTCGGCGGCATGTCGGAGCAAGAATTCTTCCGGTAGATGATTCCAGAAAATGCGTTTTCCGCCGCTCGCCTTGGCTAATCCCTTTGCGGCGTCAAAGAAAGCTTCTCCAATTGCTCCAAAGCCATCGTCGAAGTGCTCCTCAAGTGGAGCCATGATGTATTGCATGTTTCGCCCCTCTTTTTCCCATTGTACCCGGCGAGCCGCCCTTCGACATGCTCAGGACTTCGCCGCACTCCAAACAAAAAGGGCCAGTCTGAAGACGGGCCCCTACAGAAAACCGCAGTGACTCAGTGCCGCTGTGGCGGACTTTCTATCCAAACGCGTCGAGGAGGCGATTCAGTGTGCGGTTTAAGTCCTTGTCGTGCTGGCGCTGGGATTCGATTTTATTAATCGAGTGCAGCACCGTAGTGTGGTGCTTGCCGCCGAACTGCCGGCCGATTTCCGGCAGCGACGCGGAGGTGAGCTGCTTGACGAGGTACATGGCGATCTGCCGCGGGTACGCGATGGCCTTGGAGTTGGAGCGCTGCTTGAGGTCGGGCCCGCGCATGCCGAAATGTTCGCCCACTTTTTTCTGAATCAGTTCGATGGTGACTTTCTTTTCCTGCGTATCAATCAAGCTGCGCAGGGCCTGCTGCGCGGTGGCCAGATTGGCCTCGACGCCGGTGAGCGAAGCGTACGCGAACAGGCGCGTCAGCGCGCCTTCCAGCTCGCGCACGTTGCTGCGAATGCTGCGGGCGATAAATTCGGCCACGTCGTCAGGGAGCTTGACGCGCTCGATATCTGCTTTCTTCTGGAGGATGGCGATTTTCGTCTCCAGGTCCGGCGGCTGAATATCGGCGATGAGGCCCCACTCGAAACGCGAACGCAGGCGCTCCTCAATGGAGGAGATTTCCTTGGGCGGGCAGTCCGAGGAAACCACGATTTGTTTTTGCTGGTCGTAGAGCGCATTGAAGGTGTGGAAGAACTCCTCTTGCGTGCGCTCCTTGCCGGCGATGAACTGAATGTCGTCCACCAGCAGGATGTCCACGGTGCGGAAGCGGTCGCGGAAACTGGTCATGCGATCGAAACGCAGCGAGTTAATGACCTCATTCGTAAATTTTTCCGCGCTGATGTACGTGAGCCG
Organism: Acidobacteriota bacterium; assembly: GCA_023481105.1. GTDB lineage: Bacteria > Acidobacteriota > Terriglobia > Acidiferrales > UBA7541 > JACQDE01. The sequence goes on from JAMCWK010000010.1 coordinate 7,471, forward strand.
CATGGCCGGATTGCGTCGCTTGATGAGGTGGCCGATGGCCTGCATCAAGTGCGTCTTGCCCATGCCCACGCCGCCGTAGAGAAAAAGCGGGTTGTAGGCTTTGGAGGGCTGCTCGCCCACGGCAAGCGAAGCGGCGTGCGCAAACTGGTTAGAGCCGCCGACAACAAACGTGTCGAAGGTGTAGCGCGGGTTAAGCTGGTGATCCACCGCGTCGAAGTCGAGGCGGGACTGCAAGGCCGCGGGCGCCGGTGGCGGCGCGGCAGGCGGCTCGGGCTCGGCACAGACAAATTCGACACGGGTCTGCTGCATGCCGACCTCCGTGAGGACGGCGTGGATCAGCTCACCATAGGTCTCTGACAGCCGCTTGCGGAACATGCGCGTGGGCACGCGCACGATGAGCTTGCCGTTCTCCGTGCCTTCCTGGCGGGTGGGACGGAACCAGGTGGCGAAGCTGTGCGGGTTCACCCGCCGCTCCATGTGCTGAAGGACCTTATCCCAGGCAGTCATGACCAATCTCCGCGCGCCCAGCGAAAAAATGGCGAAAAGAATGCCCCACCCCCACGCTTGTGGGAATGTGCAAAACTCTGAGGAAAACGTCCGCCGGGTGAAGAACGCTTCCCGCTGGATAAAAGCTGGGCGGTTGTGGAAATCCGCGCCGAAAAATTTTCTGTCCCTGCGACGCGAACTCCGCAACGACCCGAGAAGCTTCGGTTCCGCGCAATGCATCGGGCGATGAGAACCGAAGCGAGGGCGGGATTCTGCCCGATTGCGCCGTGTCTGGCAAGCGAAAGCTGGCCGAAGAGGCGCACGGGCGTTCACAAGATACTCACAATTTATCAACAGCGCCGCATGGCGACGCGAATGGGGATTTTTGGGCGACGAGTGGCGGGAAATGGCAGGTTAAACGTTGTACGTGGAAGCGTTGAACGGAAAGGCATTACGGATTTTTCTTGTCGGGGCGGGGGAATTCGAAGACGCCGAGAGGGTCGCAGGCGAAGAGCAAACGGGTTGGCTCGACGAGGATGGCCACCGGCTCGAGGCGAACGCCTTCGGCGGTGTAGGCGCGATAAGCGGCGAGCTGCGTGCCTTCGCGATCGAGATGGAGGATGACGTTGCCCAGGGCAAGCCAGAACTCCTGCGTGGCAGGATCCACGCCGAGCGCGTTGATGATGGTCTTCATGCGCGGGACGCCGACTTTTTCGTCCTGGCGCTTGATTTCGCGACGGACAGCTTGCGCGGCGGGCTGGATGTCGAGCGACGTGATGGAAATTTCCAGTGACGCGTAGCCGAAACGGTCGTACTTGCGCGCGGTGGGCTCAGGGAGAAACGTGAAAGCGTAGTAGAGCGCGCCGGAGGGATCAGAGCTGACGCGGCCGATGTTCAGAAAGCGATTGAGGTCGCGGCGCGAAGCCAACTCGACGAGATCGCCGAAGGAGCGGGCGACGCGGCCGGATTTGTCGTACACGGTGACGAGCCGCAAGGACAGCTCGCCGGGCGAAGCAAAGGCGGAGGAAGCGACGGCGACTTCGCCTTCAGGCAGCGCGGCGACGGAACTCGGCGCGGGCGTGGAGATGGATTGCACGAGTACTCCGGTGGCGTCGTAAAAGCGCAGGACGTTGGCGGCGCGGTCGGCGATGACCAGGCGGCCGTCGGAAGTGATGTCAAAGTCGCTGGGGAATTGCAGAGCGGAGGACACTGACTTCGCGCCGGAAGAAACCGTGCCAGGCGAAGTGTCCGCCGGGGGGATGGCGCCCATGCGCAGGCCGTCTTCGTTGTATACGGCCACCCCGGCGGAGCGCGAAGAGAGAACCAGATAACGGCGGGCGGCGGTGTCGTGCTTGAGTGCGATGAGGCCCGGGCCCATCTCGGGAAAGACGCGTTTTCTGGCGATAAGATCAATCTCGGCCTGGTCGGAAGCGAATCCGGCGAGACCCAGCAGAGACACGAGGATGACCCAGCGCGCGGTGCGGAGCATGGCAACCGATTATATAAGAAGGCGGGGAGGGACGCAGAGTTGCCGGAGGATAGACAAGGTAAAGGGTGAAGGAAGTTGTAGTCCTTCCACGTCGAACCGATCTTTTCGGAAATCAGGTCCGTGCCCACGTAGAAGTAGTCGGTCGTCGTGCCGCCGATGGTTTTCTTCACGCGACGGCCCTGCGCGTCCACGGCGATGGAGACAATCAGAAAGCGTCCCGTCTGTCCCCGGTTTTCCCGGTTCTCAGCTGACAAATTCATGCTAGTACAACATACAATGTGGTGGAGTACCTATCGTCCTTTAAGTTGCATAAGCAGCTTGGCCAAGACGAACAGAACGGCCATGAGAAAGAAAACGCCTTGGCCCAACGCGAAGGCCTGACCGGCCGCAAGGTTCAAGGCTTGCCTCGCAAGTTCGTCCGATGATTTCGTTCGCATAGCCGCCTGGATTCTCTTGTGATCGCGAATCGCATCCATCCATATCGCGAGCACGCTCAAAACGGCGGAACTTAGCAGTACGAGCAGATACGCTTCGATACTAGACCAAAAGCGAACGATGATGAACAAACCCAATGCGATAGCAAACACGGTCATCACAGTCAATGTCTGGAAGTGCCGCGAGCTACTTAGCTTGTTCTCAAAGTAGCCTGGCTCAGCGAACCTCTCACTTCCGAGAGATACGCGCGTTCTGATATTTTCCCAAATACGCATTCTAAGGACACCCTACCAGAAAAACGAGTCCGGCAACACCAAAGGCTCCGAATACGTATGGATTGGTGAAGATGGTGGCTGATGGGAGAAGGCCTAGCCTCACTCCCAAGCTTGCACCACCATAGCCGCCCACTATTGGCTTGCCCGCTGCGCAAACATTGGCCGGAAGGTGGCCCCTTGGATTTAGAACTTGGATGCCGGTTGCGTTCACAGCTTTGGCGAGGGCGTTCGCTCGGTCGTCTAAAGTGCTTCCGCCGCCACTGCTATTGCCGCCTCTTGAATTATCGCCCGTGACCCCACCCCGCGGGCTGATATCGCTTGGGTGATTTACGAAGATTATGACGACATCGGTCGATCCGCTTCCCCCAGTGGTTTCCCCACCGCTGCCCGGAGGGGTAACCGTGATCGTAACGGAAACGTCTGGCGCCCACGTTCCACCGTGTGCTTCGCAACTGGTCTGATCCGTATACTCCGGCGCTTCGATCGATTCTTGTCCTTCTCCGTCCCCGCTTTCAGTCACCATATAGCATTTGAGACCCAACGGATCGATGAAGTTGATGGGATCGTTGCGCACATAGACGTAGCGGTTGCGGGTTTGGGGATCGTCCTCGCTGCCGGGGAGGGGATCCACGGCCATCCAGCGGCCCTGGTTGGGGTCGTACTCGCGGAACCAAGTGTGGTAGAAGTTGGTGTTGGCGTCGAAGTCCATGCCCGCGAAGCGGAAGCGCGTGGGCACGGAGCAGGACGTGCCCGGCTGATTCTCTCCAAACGGCTCGTAGTCGCACGTGCCCGCGGAGGAGCCGTCGGCGTTGGTGCAGCGCCTTGTCGAGCCGAGATGGTCGGTATGCAGATAAATGGCTGACGCTGCTGTCGAGCCGGTCTGCTCGGCCATGCGCTGCCCGGCGAAGAAGATGTAATCCTTCCATGTCGAGCCAGTCTTTTCAGCAATCAAATCCGCGCCCACGTAGAAATAGTCCGTGGTCGTGCCGCTGACGGTCTTTTTCACACGGCGGCCCTGGGCGTCGACGGTGTAGCTAGGACTGCCGAGAGTGGAGCTGGCCGCGGTCATGAAGTTTTCCTGGTTGAAAGTATAGCTCGTACCCGCACGATTGGCGGTTGGATTGAATTCTTGGCAGGCACGACCGAAGTAGGTCCATTCTATGGGCCAGACGCTCTTTACCTTTCGACGACCGGACGCTTTCCGAACGCAAACAGAATCACGATTACGATTAAGGTCGCAGGCACAGCGATCCACAACGCTCGCGGGCCCTGGAATATGAATCCAATCCAACTTTGTATAGCGACCACCCCCACACTCGCCCCATAGAGCATGAGTCTATTGGGAGATATCTCGCAGCAGCCGATTGCAATAATCGCGCACACAATTGCCACTCCAAGATCCGCAAGCGTCGCTTCGTATGCCAGCGCGAGTGCAATCATAGTAGCCATCGAGGCGACGGTGCCCAGTCCTAAGTCTCGATACCACCACGCTTTCTTAGATTCAAACCCTAGGACTTCTCGAGGCGTTTTCCCCTGCAGCCAAGCAACCAAGGCCGCCAGCATTCCAACACCTATCGCAACTGCGACGAATCCCAATGAATCGCGATTCATGATAGTTGAGCCACCATAACCAAGCCGCGGACTATTTTGAACACACCCAGAGGGCACCAACGTACACTCCGGCGTCCACTACAGCCTTCACGGCAGCGACACCTGTCAATACTCTAAAGGACGCACCACCAAGCCTCGAAGTGCCGACAGTAGTCGCTGTCTGGCCTACACTCACCGGGTTGTAAGTACCGGGAGTACTTGAAATTGGAACACCGATTGACGTAGTAGCCCCACCCGTAGGAGTACCTTTCACGATTTCTGAAACAATACCGACCACACTCGTGTATGGCACGGGATTTTTTAGAGCCAGCTTTCCAACAGCTTCCTCTCTGTCCGGACCGAGGATCGCTCGACCGAAGGTTCCCCACTGGTTACCAAAGAACATGTCGGACAAGAAATTCCCGGGTCTCGGATTCAACGATTGCGACAATTGTGACGCGCATTGATTTACTGACTTAGCGGTGAGGTACGCATCGATGCTCGCGTCGATTATTTCTGTCGCAAGGTCCGAATCATCAAGTTTCTCGTCAACAATCGCGTAGAGGTCGCCGCCACCACCGTCGATCGATCCACCTTCGCGAGGAAGCGTCGGAGTCCGACGCAGACAAAAGTGCGAACCGTCATCCAATTTGATGGCGTGCATGTAGCCCTCTGGACAGGTGTGCAGACCCAGGGGATCAGTAAGATTAGCCGGGTCATTCAAGACATAAACATAGCGGTTGCGGGATTGGGGGTCATCTTCGCTGCCGGGGAGCGGGTCCACGCTCATCCAGCGGCCCTGGTTGGGGTCGTACTCACGGAACTGAGTGTGATAGAAGTTGGTGTTGGCGTCGAAGTCCATGCCCGCGAAGCGGAAGCGCGTGGGCACCGAACAGCTCGTGCCCGGCTGATTCTCTCCAAACGGCTCGTAGTCGCAGGTGCCCGCGGACCCGCCGCTGGCATCGGTGCAGCGCCTTGTCGAGCCGAGATGGTCGGTATGCAGATAAATGGCTGACGCTGCTGTCGAGCCGGTCTGCTCGGCCATGCGCTGCCCGGCGAAGAAGATGTAATCCTTCCATGTCGAGCCGGTCTTTTCGGCAATCAAGTCCGCGCCCACATAGAAATAGTCCGTGGTCGTGCCGCTGACGGTCATCTTCACGCGCAAAGCATAGCACTGCTCCAACTCATGGGGGAGAAGGAGATGGCAAGCCGCGCAATCCAGAGGGAGGGGGACGGCGCGGGTGGCCGCAACAAAGCTACGCAAACCGCGAGGACAAAGGCAAAGCGGTGGCAGGCCGCCCTTCGGCAAGCTCAGGACGTGCCGCACTCCACAACGGGCGCAATGTATTGCGCCCCTACAGAAGCAAAGCGGCGTCATCCCGAAGCCTCGGGACGCCGCACTCCAAATGGGCGGACGCGCGGGTCCGCCCCTACGGGGTGCGGGAGAAGGCGACGTTGCGGATGCGGCCGGCGTGGACGAGGAAGCCGGAGACGCGGCCTTGCGGATCGCGCTGGAATTCGAGGAGCGCGCCGCCGGGGCCGAGGAAGGCGTCGCGGGTGGTGGGAGTGAGCGGGCGGGGCGGGCGGCCTTTCTGCTGCACGGCCAACTTTTCATTTTCGACGGAGAGGCGATAAGTGGCGTCGAGTTCTTCGCTGTAAAACATGCCGGTGAAGGCGGCGAGCTGCGCCGGTGTGGGTGAAGCGGCTTCCACAGCGACAAAAGTTTCTGCGGGGGAATCTTCGCGGGTCAGGCGCAGCTCGGTTTTGTTCTGCTGCGAGGCAAAGCTCACTTCGACCGGCGAGGGCACGCCCAGGACGCGGAAGCGGTCGGCGGCCAGCGGCTGCAACTCGCGGCGCGGACCGAGCAGCGCGTCCATCCACAACTTATTGTCTTGCAGGGTAACGCGGCGGAGCGAGCCGCCGGCGGGATTGCGATAAAGGCCGACGCGTTTTTTCAAGCCGGCTTCGGAAAGGGTGACGGGCGTGGCAGGCGCGGCGGATTTCGCTTTCGGCTCCTCTTTCGCATAGGCGTCCGCGAGAAATACGTCGGCGACGCGCTGGGCGAGCGCGGACGGATTCGTCGAGCCGAGATTGCAGAGGCAAATCACGGAGAAATTTTTCTCGGGGAAGCGCAACAGCTCGGCGCGGTAACCGGCCCAGGAGCCGCCGTGGCTGACTTTCTTCAGGCCCTTGAAAGTTTCCACGCCGAGACCGCGGGCATAGGTGAGCTTTTTGCCGCTGTTCAGCACGCCGGTCATCTGCAGCTGCTCGAGCAGAGAAGCGCCGCCGACTTTCGGCGCGTAGAAATTCTGGTCCCACTTCAATAAATCTTCGATGGTGGTGTACACGGCGCCGTCGCCGGTCTGCTCGAAGCCGGACATATCAATGGCGAAGCCGCCTTTTTCGCGCGGAGAATAGGCCGTAGCGCGATGCGGGACGATGAGCGTGTGGTCGTCGTGATAGTGCGTGCTGGCCATGCCCAGCGGCACAAAAATATTTTCCGCGGCGAATTCGCGGAGAGATTTTCCGGCGGCGCGCTTGACGATGACGGAGAGAAGGAAGAAGCCGGAGTTGCTGTAAAGAAATTCGTCGCCCGGGGTGAAGTTCAGCGCCTTCTGGCGGACGATAAGGGCGAGGGCATCGTCGTCGGTGGTGACGCCGTCGAAATCGGTGCCGGCGAGAGACATCAGCGTAAGGTAGTCGCGCAGGCCGGAGGTGTGATGGAGCAAATGGCGAATGGTCACCGGCTTTTGATAGGTGGGAATCTCCGGTACCCACTTGCGGATGTCGTCGTCGAGAGAAAGTTTTCCCTGCTGCTGGAGCAGCAAGATGCTCGCGGCGGAGAATTGCTTGGAGGTGGAGCCGATGTCGAAGACGGTCGTCGAGCTGAGCGGGATGGAGAATTCGAGATTCGCCAAACCGTAGCCGCGCGTGTACGCGAGCTTGCCGTCGCGAACGACGCCGAGAGCGCAGCCGGGAGAGTCGGGCTTGTCGTAGGCGGAGAAGATGGCGTCCACGGCGGGCGAAGGGGCGGATTGGGCGAAGGCAAGCGAGGCAGAAGAGAACGTCAAAACTGCAAAGGCGAAAGAGCCGAGGCGACGTGTGGACATCGGACCACTCCCGAAAAGCCATCGAAATGTAACACAAGCGAGAGCAGAAATGCCGGGGCTGCAACCCGGCGCCACACAACGCGTCCCTACAGTTTTTGCCGCGCTAAAGCGCGCCGCTACATGTGCCGAGCAACGTGCGCGGGCGGCGCGTCACACGTCTTCGAGGGCGGATTCGTCGAGGCCGAAGAAATGGCCAAGCTCGTGGAGCAGAGTGAGACGGACTTCTTCGCGGATGATTTCGTCGAGCGAGGGTCCGGAGGGCTCGTCCTCAACACAGTCGGCGGCGAAGGCTTCGATATTTTTCTGGTAGAGCACGACGCGAGCGGGCTCGGGAGGCATGTCCCAGAGAGCGTGCCCGGTGCGCGGGACGCCGATGAATTCGCCCATCAGCAAATCGTCGTCAGCATTTTCGGGAGGGCCCTGCGCGGCGGGGAAATCTTCGACGAGGATGGCGACGTTGGTGAGCAGCGAACGATACTTCGCGGGGAGCGAGGCGAGGGCGTCGGCAACGAGTTGGTCGAATTGCTTGCGGGTCATAAAAAAGGGATCAGGAACCAGGGAGCAGTGTATGACAGGAAGAGGAAGGTAAAAAGTTAAAGAGTTGCAGAGTGGCAGAGTGACAGAGAAACACAGTGCCGGTGAAGCGCACGGGCTACAAGCCTGTGCTACGGCATCATTCGCGGTACCAGACGAGAGAGGCGATGCGCCAGGCGCCTTCCTTTTTGACGAGAGAGAAAAATGCGCGGCCCTTGCGGGCGACTTTGCCGTTGTGGAAGAGCGTCCAGGAGGTGGCGTAGTGCGCGGCGTTGCCGTACACCTCAATGCGGACATCTTCGAATTCTTCGTGCTGCTCGTCGAGGGATTTGGCTTCTTCGGCAATGATGCGGGCCAGCTCGGCAACGGGAAAGACAGCGACCTCTCCGTCCGGGGCGGTGCGCACGCAGATGGCTTCGGGGAGAAACACTTTGTCGCGCCACTCGTCCATTTTTTTGGCGGCGTGGAGCTTGAGAAATTCGGCGAAGAGAGCGCGGATTTCGGTGATGGCGCCGGTCTGCGCGGGGGCTTGAGAAACAGAGAGATCCTTCGCTTCGCTCAGGATGACAGAATGAGACGGCGGATGAAACCAGAAGAGGGCGAGGGCCGTCGCTAAAAGCGCTTGACGTGGCCAGCGGAACGGTCGGTACATCATTGGGGTCGTCTCCGGTTGCGTCTGTCAACCTGAGACCAAGCGAGATCCTTCGCTTCGCTCAGGATGACAGACAAGAGTAGGTTTCGGCGGGAATGTATCACGGCTGGGGCCGAAATGTACCCCGGGCAAGAGGCGAGGCGGACGGTTGCAATTCGGAGCGCGCGGGGCTAGCATCCCGCTCCACCGACGGAGCCCGGGGGTCGGCACCCTGCAATTCTATTCAGCGAGGTCAAATATGAAAAGCATCCTTTCCAGAGCCGTGAAGAATGCCGCCCTAAAGGGCGGCGCTACATTGCTTGTGTTGAGCCTGTGCATCGCGGCGGGCAATGTGGGCGCGCAAGCGCCGCCGAAGAAGGCGTCGGCGAAAGCGCCGGCAACTGCGGCACCAGCACCTGCCCCGGCCAAGCCGGACTATGGAGCCATCTTGGATACGCTGAGGTTCCGCGAAATCGGCCCGGCAATCATGGGCGGACGCATTGACGACTTCGCGGTGGTGGAGTCGGACCCGAGCATCGTGTACGCGTGCACGGCGTCGGGCGGAATTCACAAGACGACAAACGCAGGCACGACGTGGACGCCGATCTTCGACGACCAGGACACGCCGACGTGTGGAGACATCGCCATTGCGCCGTCGGACCCAGCGATACTTTACGTGGGGACGGGCGAGTCCAACAACCGGCAGAGCTCCTCGTGGGGCAACGGCGTGTACAAATCGCTGGATGCCGGAAAGACGTGGACCAATGTCGGACTGAAAGAGACGCACCACATCGGACGCATCGTGGTGCACCCGACGAATCCCAACGTGGCCTACGTGGCAGCGGCAGGGCGACTGTGGGGCCCGAATGAAGAGCGCGGCGTGTATAAGACCATGGACGGCGGAAAGACTTGGCAGCGCGTGCTGTTCATCAATGCGGACACCGGCGTGAACGACGTGGCCATAGACTGGCAGAGTCCGGACACGCTGTACGCCGCGGCGTACCAGCGGCGGCGTACAGTGTTCGGGTTCAACGGCAGCGGGCCGGGCAGCGCCATCTACAAAACGACGGACGGCGGCGCCACGTGGACGAAAATTACCAAGGGCATGCCGTACGACGCGGACTCCAACCCGCAGACACCGGCCAACGTGCTGACGGAGACCGGGCGCATCGGACTGGAAATCTACCGGAAAAATACGGACATCGTGTACGCCCTGATCGAACACGCCAACGGCGGCATCTTCCGTAGCGAAGACAAGGGCGAAACGTGGACGAAAATGTCCAACACCAACCCGCGGCCGATGTACTACAGCCAGCCGCGCGTGGACCCCAACAACGACCTGCGCATCTGGCTGCTGGGCGCGCCGATTTATTTTTCGGAGGACGGCGGGAAGACATTTGTGCAAAACCGCGGCCAGCGCATCCACGGCGATTATCACGCGCTGTGGATTGATCCGGCGAACTCCGAGCACATGTTGGCGGGAACCGACGGCGGAATCAACCAGACGTATGACGGCGGGAAATCGTGGGACTTCATCAATACGATTCCGCTGGGACAGTTCTACGAAATCGGCGTGGACATGCAGAAGCCGTACCGGGTGTGCGGCGGCTTGCAGGACAACGGGTCGTGGTGCGCGCCCAGCTCCACGCTCTATGCGCGCGGCGTAACCAACGACGAGTGGGTGAACGTGGGCGGCGGAGACGGCTACTACGTGCAGATTGACCCCACGGACGCGAACATCCTGTACTCGGAATCGCAGGACGGAAACGTGAACCGCAGGAACCTGGGCACGTCGGAGTTTGTGTCTATCCGGCCGCGGGAGAAACAAGGCGAGGCGCGCTACCGCTTCCAGTGGAATTCGCCAATCGTCATCAGCAAGCACAACCCCAAGACGATTTATTACGGCGGAAACTTCTTGTTCAAGTCCACGGACCGTGGAGACAACTGGACCAAGGCCAGCCCGGACCTGACCAACGGCGAGGACCGCAACAAGAAAGAAATCATGGGCAAGGTGCCGGACGCGACTACGATGTCGCGGCACGACGGCGTGCAGCAGTGGCCGTGCATTACGACCATCAGCGAATCGCCGCGGAATGCCGGGGTCATCTGGGCGGGGACGGACGACGGCAACCTGCAAGTGACCAAGGACGGCGGGGCCACCTGGAAAAACGTGGCGGATAAAGTGCCGGGTTTGCCGAAGGGCACCTACGTGAGCCGGCTGGAGGCGTCGAACCACGCGGACGGCACGGCGTACGTCACCTTTGACGGGCACCGGCAAAATGATTTCGGCATTTATGTGTACATGACCACGGACTTCGGCGAAACGTGGAAATCCATCGCGTCCAACCTGCCGAACAACCGCGGCATTGCCAACGTCGTCCGCGAACACCGGCGGAACGCGGACCTGCTGTTTGTGGGGACGGAGTTCGGAGCGTACGTGAGCTTCGACCGCGGCGGCGCGTGGACGCGGATTAAGATGAACCTGCCGATGGTGCCGGTGGACGACATCGTCATTCATCCGCGGGACAACGACCTGATCTTCGGGACGCACGGGCGGGCCATCTGGATCCTGGACGACATCGCGCCGCTGGAAGCAATGAACGAAAAAGTGGCGGCGTCGGACTTCACGCTGTTCGATGTGCGGCCGGCGACGAGCTGGCGCACGTGGAACCATAAGGCGTCCACGGGAGCCAAGGAGTTCATCGGGCCGAATACGCCGAACGCGGCAACCATCCAGTACTTCCTGAAAAACGAAATCAAGGACGACCCCCCACCTCCGGGCGCAGCCGCACCGGCGCCGGCAGGCGGACCGGGCGGCGGCGGTGGGGGCGGCGGAGGGTTTGCTGCGCTGCTTGCCCAACTGGGGCCGCAAGTGCGGACCACGAACAAGGTGCGCATCACCATCACCGACAGTGAAGGCAAACAAGTCCGCCAGATTAACGGCACGGGCCAGGCGGGGATCAACCGCGTGGAATGGAACCTGCGCTATGCGTCGCCGATTCCTCCAGCAGCGCCGGG
>JAMCWK010000072.1 GCA_023481105.1 Acidobacteriota bacterium
GTTCAGCGCCATGTTTTTTTCCGCGCCGCACAATTTGCTGATGCCGGGAATTTCTTCCGGCATGCACGACGGCTGGGAAACCAAGCGCCGCCGCGGCCCGGGCCACGACTGGGCCATCGTGCGGCTGGGTATCGCCGCGCACATCCAGCGCGTGGAAGTGGACACCTCCTTCTTCAAAGGAAATTTTCCGGAAAGCTGTTCGCTGGAAATCTGCGAAGTGCGCGATGATGCCGCGCTGGACGCTGTGCCGTGGAAGGAAATTCTCCATCGCACGAAGTTGCAGGCCGATACGCAACATGTTTTCGATGAAGCGCTGGCCCACGGGCAAGCGGCCACGCACGTGCGCTTGAATATTTTCCCCGACGGCGGCGTGGCGCGGCTGCGCGTCTTCGGCGCGCCCACGCGCGCGGGCCGAGAAGCGGAAGCTTTGCGCCTGCTCAACGCCATGCTCGAAGAAGAAGCTACCGCGGCGCTGAAGAATTGCTGCGGCGCGACGCACTGGGCGCGCGCGATGGCTGCTGTGCGGCCGTTTGCCGATGCCGCGCAATTGCGTGCGGCTGCAGAACAATGTTTTGAAAAACTGACGCGCGAGGACTGGCTGGAAAGTTTTCGCGCGCATCCGCGCATCGGCGAGAAAAAAACCTCGGCGCCAGCGGATTCTCAGCGGTGGTCTGAGCAGGAGCAGGCCGGCGCGCGCGGCGCGGACGCGTCCACGCAGGCCGCGCTCGCGGAGGCCAACCGCGCTTACGAGGCGCGCTTCGGGCACATCTTCATCATCTGCGCGACCGGACAAACGCCGGCGGAAATGCTGGCGGCGTGCCGGCAGCGCCTGGCCAACGATCCGGAAAAAGAAATCGGCATCGCCGCCGCCGAGCTGCGGCGCATCACGCAACTGCGTCTGGAGAAATTACTGCAACTATGAGCGCCATCACAACGCACGTGCTGGACACATCACTCGGCAAGCCCGCGGCGGGAGTGCCGGTCGCGCTGGAGCGGCAAGAAAGCACCGGCTGGAAGTCGCTCGCCAGCGCCGTGACGAGCGCCGACGGGCGCGCCGGGGAGTTGCTGCCTCCCAACGCAAAACTTGAATCAGGCACATACCGTTTGCGCTTTGACACCGCTGCGTATTTTCGCGCGCGCGGCGTGGCGAGTTTTTATCCGCACGTGGAAATCACGTTTCACGTGAAAGACGCGGCGCAGCACTATCACGTGCCACTACTGCTGAGCCCGTTTGGCTATTCCACCTACCGCGGCAGTTGAGGAGCGTGCATGGAATTCAACTGGAGCGAGTGGGCCAACCTGATTCTGCGCTGGGTGCACGTGTTCGCCGGCATTTTGTGGGTGGGCACGACCTACTACTTCACCTGGCTCGACGGACGATTTGCCGAACTGGAAAAAGCCGAATCGGCCGGGCTAAAGCCCGCCGCTACAGGTGAGGATGAAATGCAGGGCGGCGCGCCGCAAGTGTGGATGGTGCACAGCGGCGGATTCTACGTGGTGCAAAAACAAAAATCGCCGGCGCTGCTGCCGGGCACGCTGCACTGGTTCCGCTTCGAAGCGCTGCTGACGTTTCTCTCCGGATGTCTGCTGCTGGGCATCGTGTACTACATGGGCGGCGTGCTGGTGGACCCGGACGTGGCGCGCCTCACGCCGTGGCAGGGAGTGGCCATCGGCATCGGCGCCATCTTCGCCGCCTGGGAAGTGTACGACCGGCTGTGGCTCTCGCCGCTCGTGAAAAATGAAATGGTGGGCGCGGTGATTTCCTACGTGCTGCTCGTCGCCGCGGCGTACGGCCTTTCGCGCGTGTTCAGCGGGCGCGGCGCGTACATCCACGTCGGCGCGATCCTCGGCACGCTGATGACGCTGAACGTGTGGATGCGCATCCTGCCCGCGCAGAAAAAAATGGTCGCGGCGCTGGCGGCGGGCCAGCCGCCGGACTTGACGCTCGGCGCGCGCGCCAAACAGCGCTCCAAGCACAACACCTTCATGGTCGTGCCCGTCGTCTTCACCATGATCAGCAATCATTTTCCGACCGCTACCTACGGCAGCAGCTACGCCTGGCAGACGCTCGCCGTGCTGGTGCTGGTGGGCTGGGCCGCCGCGGCGATTCTTCGCCGCGCGTAGTGGATCGAAAACCGAAGCTAGAACTGCAAAAACGTGCCTGAATAGGACCGTGGGGCCATCAGCGAGGTCAACGTCTAACTCGAAGAATCTTACCGGGACTTGCCCCTCCCAGCATTTTGCGAGCCGTGGGCATCAACTTTCTAAGTTTCTCCAGCTTTATCTCGTCGGCGTAAAGCACTAGGATTGCAATTTTGAGCTTGCTCAGATTGATTTGAAATTCCATTTGCCGGTCCGCGGTGACAAACACATCAAATCGGCCCGCTGCCAGCGACAATAGCTCTCCATTTTTCTTGGCGGCCCAACCCGCCTCCGGGACGGTTTGCACATCATGTCCTGAAAATTCCCGTTTCAGTTTTCTTGGCAGGCACTCATCCAGCAGGATTCTCATCGCGTGGGGCTGAGCACAGATTCCTTCATCAATTCCAGTAACGCTTCTGCTTGTGCGCGTGTGACCGTCGGAAAGTCATCCAAAAAATCATCCAATCGGTCGCCGCCTTTCAAGTAGTCGAACAACGCCTGGATCGGCACGCGCGTTCCCGCAAAAACAGGCGTACCGCTTAGAATATCCTTAGATTGACTGATTAGCTTTTTTCGAGTCATGACCGTGAGACCTCAACGGCGGCGAGATATTCTCGCATTGCGTCCTTGATGTTTTCGATAGCTTCTTGTTCGGTCTTCCCCTGCGACCAGCATCCGGGCAGGCCGGGGCACGAAATGCTGAAGCCTTCTTCCGATTCCTGCAAAACAACCTTATATTTCATTGCCATCCTCTGAAGCGATTATAGCGGAACGTTCACGCCTTTGTGCGGGATTTCAGAATTTTCACGAACGACGCGGAGCGCAATTCCTCGAGCGTCAGGCCGGAGAGCTTTTCGGCTTCGTCTTCGCGCAGCGCGCCGCAATTCAATGCGCGCAAGAAATAGTTGAGCAGGCCCTGGCCGGTGGCCGCGTCGTCGAACACCTCGCCAACCAAAGTGGCCTGCGCGGCCTTGCCGACAAAATTCCTGAGCCGCGCGGAGGCCGCGTCCACGCCTTCCAGAAAAAATGCATCGACCGCAGCGAAGCGGGTAGGCAACTGAGCAGGGTGTAGATCCCAACCTTGATAAAAGCCGGTTTCGAGCGAGTGGCGGATGTGCGCAGCGTGCAGCCGCCAGGCGCGATGCACGGCAGTGCGGTTTTCTTCGATCTGCTGCTGTGTCAGCGCGCCGCCGCCCGACGCGCGGTGCACCGGCACCGGCAGAATATTCGTTGCGCCATCGGAAAGCCACACTCCCGTGCCGCCGAGCGCCACCTGCATCATGCTGCGCGCGAAGTCGCACGCGGGATGGTCCATGCGCTGGTGCGCGGCGGTGATGGCGCACGCGGCGGTGTAGTCGTAAGTGCCGAAGTGCGCAGCCACGCAGCGCCCGCGCGCGGCGTCCACCAATTTCGGCAGGGCCATTTCTCCGCGCTCGTTCAAGATGGCCTGCGTGGTCTCCACCATCAGCTCGATTTTCAGCGCGCCCGCCGCCAGCTTGAGCGAAGTTTCCAGCAACTCCAGTACGCCGATCAGCGCGGTGACCTGCTCTGGCAGCGTGACTTTCGGCAGCGTGATGACAAAATTGTCCGGCAGCTCGCCGGCGGTTTTTTCCAGCAGCGCCGTCAGAAAAATATCCAGCGTGCGCAGGCTGCGCTCGCGCAATTCTTCCGTCAGCGGCTTGATGCGGATGCCGAGGAACGGCGGGAGCAGGCCCTGCGCGCGGCCCGCGGCTACTTCGCGCGCGGCCGACAC
>JAMCWK010000148.1 GCA_023481105.1 Acidobacteriota bacterium
TGACATGCGGACGGGTCGGTGGGCGGCGCGGCAAACACCACGGCAGAAACGGTGCGCGCGGCGCTGCACTGCATTGGCCTCGCGCCGCAGCACAAGCTGGTCTCCAGTTTTTTTCTGATGGTGCTGCCGCGCGCGGAGTTTGGCGCGTCGGGAGCGCTGCTGTTTGCGGATTGCGGCGTGGTGCCGGACCCGTCAGCGGAAGAGCTGGCGGAAATTGCAGCGGCCACGGCGGAAAACGCGCGCGCATTTCTGGAGGTCGAGCCGCGGGTGGCGCTGCTGTCGTTTTCCACGAAAGGCTCCGCGGAACACCCGCGGGTGGAAAAGGTGCGCGAGGCGCTGCGGATTCTGCGTGCGCGCGTTCCGACGCTGGCCGCGGACGGAGAGCTGCAAGCGGATGCGGCCCTGGTGCCGGCCATCGGCGCGAGCAAGGCGCCTGGAACGAGCGTGGCAGGCCGCGCGAACGTGCTGATTTTTCCAGATCTCGATTCGGGAAATATTGCCTACAAACTGGTGGAACGGCTGGGCGGCGCGGTGGCGCTGGGGCCCATCCTGCAAGGGCTGGAACGGCCAGCAAATGACCTTTCCCGGGGCTGCTCGGCTGAGGATATCGCCAACGTGGTGGCCATCACCGCGGTGCAGGCCATCGCAAAAAAGGCGTCCACGCATCAAACAGCGTAAGTCAATCGCAACCGCAGATAAACGCAGATGGACGCAGATCAAAAACCCGAAACGCGAAAAGAGAAAATGGAAAATAGAAAAGAGGGGAAACACCGTCCTCGGCGGGCTGTTTTCTATTTTCTATTTTCTATTTTCGCTCTTCTTGTGGCCGCGCTGAGCGCGCAGGAGGCGGGGCAGGAAGTGGTGGCGAATCTGTCGGCGGGGCGGGTGGTGATTTACGTCGCCAAGGACGGCATCGCCTTCGCCGCCAACGAAAGCCGGGTGGAAGCGGACTCGCGGCCGCCGCTGGTGGCACAGCTTTCTTCCAAGCGCATCGCGATTCTGCTCGGAGCGGCGGAGTGGATCCGGCCGGGCACGGGCCGCCCGCCGATGCGGCTCGATGTGGAATTGCCGCGCGCCATTGGCCAGCACGTCCCGGCGACCCCGCGGCTGCAGCAGGAACAGTTGAGCGACCTCGAACCTATTGGCGTAGCGCTGATGGAACCGCTGCGCAGCGTCGTGCCGCAGCTCACGCGCAAAATCAACATCGGCGCGGAAGACCCGTTCGTGGAAATGCTGCTGGTGGGAATCGAAGAGGGCTACGGCCCCGAGGTGTGGCTGCTGAAGTACCGCCTGGTACAGGAGCCGTTGCGCGGCGATTATTGGCAAAGCCGCGTGCTGCGGCCGAGCTATACGCAGCTCTACCCGCCGGAAAAGGGACAGCCGCGGACGCTGGTGGAGGTGCGCTATCCGCCGGAAGACCCCGGGCCGGCGCTGCTGGAGCTGTTGCAGCAGAGTGACGCGCGGCTGACATCGCTGCGCACATCCAACGCGCAGGTGGCGCGCGCGGCGGAAAAACTGGCGAAGGGCGAATCCCACAAGGCGCTGCTTGACGATGCCGTAGTCTTCCTGCGCGCTTCGCTGGACGCCATCGCCGTGCCCGGGACGCAACAATTTGTCGGTACCATCAAGGAGGCGCGCGGACTCGAGTGGATTCTGGCGCCGCCCGCGGTGCCGCAACGAAAGGCCGAAGACACCAAGCCGCGGGAGCCGGGTGCGCCGACGCTGCGCAAGCCTCCGCAGTAAAAAACGAAAAGCGAAATTCGGATAACGAAAAACCCAGACTGCGCAGCCAAGAGTGGCTGCGCCACAAGCCAATTCAGGCGGGCTGAAGCCCGCCCCTACTTTCATTTTGTTGGAAGGGCGGCGAGGAATTCGCGCAGCTTGGCAAGGTAAACGTCCGGTGCGAGGAGCGCGGCCTCCTCGTGGCAGAAGCCGGAGATAGGCACGAAGGTCTTTGGCTCGCGAGCCATTTGAAACACCTCTTCCCCGGCCGCGAACGGGATCACCGGATCGTCCTTGCAGTGGAAGACCAGCACCGGCACGTGCAATGAAGCGAGCTTCTTTCCGGTCTCAAACTTGGACTTGGCCACGCGCCCAGCACCTGGAAGAAATGGAAAGACGCGCCGAGCGATCGAGGCGGTCGAGGCAAACGGGGCCTCCAGCACCAAGGCCGCGACTTCGCGCGTGCTGGCGAGGTCAGTGGCCACCGCGGTGCCCAGCGATTGGCCGATGGAAATGATGCGTCCAGGCGCGATGCCGCGCTCCTTAACCAGAAATTCGTACGCGGCCTGCGCGTCCAAGTAAATTCCCTGCTCGTCCGGCTTCCCTTCGCTTTTGCCGTAGCCGCGATACTCCACAGCCAAAACATTCGCGGGCACACTGCGCAGGACGAGATAGATGTCCGCACGGTTGGCGATGTTGGCGGCATTGCCATGGAAGTTCACGAAAGTGAACGCGGCGTCGGGGGCGGCAATCCACCAGGCGTGGAGCTTCACAGAATCGCTGGTGCGCAGCCAGACGTCCTCGACAGGCATGCCGCGGGGGTGCCAGTCGCCGCTCAAGCGGCCCGGAATGTTCGGGTAGAAGATCATGCGGTTTTCGAAGATGCGCAGAAGAACGAGGAGGCTTGCGTAGATAATCAGAATGGCAATCAGATATCCGAGCATGCGCTTCATGCTTTCCCCAAAGAATTTCCGGGCGGGGCGTTAAGACCTCGATACCGAGCGGACACGTTGGTCTGCCCCTACGAAGGCGAAGCAAGTTCTTGCGGCAATACTTCAATGCGATCGCCGGGGCGGATGAAGCCGGCTTCGAGGACGCGGCAGAGCATGCCGCGCTTGCCGCGCATCTGCACTTCCAGGCCGGGACGAATAGCCTCAAACATGCTGCACGGAGTGCAGGGGATGGTGACTTCCAACAACGCGCCGCCGATGCGCAGGCGTTGGCCGCGCGAGAGGCCGCGAACGTCGAACCCCTGGGTAAGAATGTTCTCTTTGACCTGACCGGGGTGCAGGTCCATTTCTGCGAGAGTCTCGGAGTCCATTAGCAAGACCTGGCGCTTGCTGCCGCGGCGAGAGTGGGCACAGCCGTCCAACCCCCAATCCGCGACAGCGCGAGCCTCGGCGACCTCGCGAGCGGGGTGGCCTAACACCGGGCAAACGAACAAGCGAAGCACTGTGGCCATAGCTAGGCTCCCGAACGCGAAGACTTGTTCAGGGCTTTGGCACCGATATCCTTGCGATAATGAGCGCCGTCAAAACGAATGCTACGAACTGCGTCGTAGGAGCGGCGAAGTGCTTCGGGAAGATTGCCCGCTGCGGCAGCGACGCCCAAGACTCGTCCACTACTCGTGTAGTACATAAATCCTTCGCGCTTCGTTCCGGCGTGGAAAGCGACGGCCTGGCTCCCGGGCGGCAGCCCGTCAATCTTCTTGCCGACCTCAAATTCGCCCGGATAGCCTCCGGAAGCCATCACCACGCAGGCGCTGGCTGCCGGGCTCCATTTGGACTGCACTTGGAGGAGCTTGTTGTCCGCGACCGCCATCAATGCCTCGGCCAGGTCAAAATCCATGCGCATGACGACGGCTTGCGCTTCCGGGTCGCCCATGCGGCAGTTGAACTCAAGCACTTTGGGCCCTTCCGGTGTGACCATGAGGCCGAAGTAGAGAAATCCGCGATAGGGCAAGGAATCGGCAGCCAGGGCGGCGATGGTGGGTTCCACGATGGTCCGCCGAATAGTCGCTTCCAGCTCTTTGGGCAAGAGACCGTCCACGGAGTAAGCGCCCATGCCGCCGGTGTTGGGGCCAAGGTCGCCGTCAAAGGCGCGCTTGTGGTCCTGCGTGGGCGCCATGGGCATGACCTGTT
>JAMCWK010000017.1 GCA_023481105.1 Acidobacteriota bacterium
CAGAGTGCAAGAACACTTCCCGCACCGGCTGGCTGGTCAGCAACGCCACGATGATACTCTGCATGATTTTCGGACTGCGCCCGGGCTCTTCCGCCAGCAACCGTGGAAAGGTGGCCAGCGCTT
Source organism: Acidobacteriota bacterium (assembly GCA_023481105.1). Classification (GTDB taxonomy): domain Bacteria; phylum Acidobacteriota; class Terriglobia; order Acidiferrales; family UBA7541; genus JACQDE01. The sequence goes on from JAMCWK010000017.1 coordinate 124, forward strand.
CCGGCACGGTTATTTTCCCGGTGCGCGCCGCAGCCAGCGCGCCTTCGATTTTTCCGATTTGAATGTCGCCGAATGCCCCAAACACGTGCTCTTTAGAAGGGAAGTAGTTGAAGAACGTGCCCTTGCCCACGTCCGCCGCCTCGGTGATGTCTTCCACGGTCACGGCATGGAATCCGCGCTCCGCAAAGAGGGCCAGCGCCGCGCGAAACAGCTTCTCCCGCGTTTCCGCTCGCCGCCGCTCCCGCCGCCCCGGCTTCGCCTTTCCTTTGCTCATTCTTGACCTCCGGACAAATATGACCATAGGTCATATATAATGCGAAATCAAGCCTATTCTTTTACCCTGCTCGCGGGCACGTGGATTCCGGGCTCAGTTTTTGGGTTGGAATTTCTCAGGCTCGGTCAAATCCTTCAGGAAGGTTCTTGCACTCTGAAAACTCTTTAACTCTTCCACGTTCTTGCTAGCCGCCATTGCGGGCCGGCAGCACATACAGCAGCACGGCCACGTAGTGAAAAATGCTTCCGGCCAGCACGAACAGGTGCCAGATGGCGTGGTTGTAGGGTATGCGTTTCGCCGCGAAGAAAAATACGCCGATCGTGTACGCCGCGCCGCCCGCCGCGATCAACGCGATGCCACCGACGGGAATCAGCGTCACCACCGGCTTCCACGCCACCACCACCAACCAGCCCATGGAGAGGTACACCAGCGTGGAAGCGATGGGGAAGCGGTCCACGTGAAACACCTTGAACAGAATTCCCAGCAAGGCCAGGCCCCACACCACGCCGAAGAGCGTCCAGCCCAGCCCGCCGCGCAGGTTGACCAGCGTGAAGGGCGTGTAGGTCCCGGCGATCAACAGATAAATGGCGCCGTGGTCAATGATGCGCAGCACGCGCTTGGCTCGCGGCGACTGGATGGAGTGGTACAGCGTGGAGGCCGCGTACAAAATCACCAGCGTGCTGCCATAAATCGTGCAGCTCACCACGTGCCAGGCCGTGCCGCGCAGCGCGGTGAGAATGATCAGCACGGTCAGGCCCGCCACGCTCAGTCCGAGGCCTACGCCGTGGGTCACGCTGTTGGCAAACTCTTCTGCAAAACTGGTTTTTGGTGTTTCGTCGCGCATCCTGTGCCGCACGCTGCGCTTATTGCAGCGAGCTGGGCTCCGACAAGTTTTTCGGCGACTTCTGGTTCAGCAAGCTCACCAAAGCTTGAGCGGCGGCCGGCACGCCGACTTTTCCTTCGCGCACAATTTCCCGCGCGCTGATTTTGCGGCCATAGACTTGCTTATTGGCGTTGCCGTCCTGTTGCAGGTTGGCGCCTTCGAGCGAAATCCCCGCAAACAACCCGCGCGAGCGCGAATACGTGAGCACTTCGGCGCGCATCACTTCATTCGTCGCCGCATCGGCGGTGCGGCCCTTGGGCCCCGCCGCCGCGGAAGCTGTTGCGCCCAGCCGCACCTTGCTCTTCAGGATCGAGTTTGCTCCGCGGTTGTTCATCACCAGCAGCACGAAGTCCGTCTCCTGCCCGCCGAGCTGCAAGCCGATGTTGCCGCCGATCAAGCGGAACATCGCCGGCGCGCCCCATGCGCCCGTGAAATGCTCCCCGCCGCGGCATACGATGACCCCGCGCCCGTAACTCCCGCCAATGCCAATGGCCAGTTTTTTCGTGCCGGGAATCACCAGCACGCATTCCGCCTTGTCCAGCAGGTCCTGCGGGATGTTGTCCGGCACGTTCAGGATTTCCTTCATCACGATGCCGCACTCTTCCAGCCGGTCGTTTTCCCGGTCCTGCGCCGCCAGCGGCAGCACCAGCACCGCCAGCAAAGCCGCCATCATTGTCGCCATGACTTTCTTCATCGCTGTCTCCTCATTCTTGTGCCTTTTCTCTGCGCTCGATGCAATTCCCTGCGTTGCAAACCTTGTCTAAGTCTCGCCAGGCTGGGTCGTGGCTATTCCTTGGATGCGTTTGTTGCGCCTGCGCGTTGGTTATGACTCTGTAACTCCGGAACTCTTCCACTCTTTCACTTTCCCTTCGACTATAATCCCGCTCCGGACATTTTCTCACACCCGAAAGGATCGCGGATGAATCCTTCGCGCCGCCGTGCCATTCTTCTTACCCTTCTCCTGAGCCTGTGGACGCTTGCTCCCGCGGCCCATTCCCAGCGGAAGCCGAAAAAGCCGAAGGTGCGTCCCGACGTCGCGCGATTCTCCGCGCGCGCCGACGTCATTCTTGCCGACGCAAAAGCCGCCAAGGGCCACTGGGGCGTGCTCGTGGTGGATGCAGCCACCGGCGAAACGGTTTATGCCCGCAATCCGGAGCAATATTTCACGCCTGCGTCCAACACCAAGCTCTACACCACGATTCCCGCGCTGGCTTTGCTCGGCCCCGATTTCCGCTGGCGCACCACGCTCGAGTCTCGCGGCCAACTCGACGCGCACGGCCGCCTGCGCGGCGACTTGGTGCTTGTCGGCCGCGGCGACCCTAATCTTTCCAACCGCAAGTTTCCCTACGAAACGAAAGTCGAGCGCGACGGCCCGCCGGAAAAAATTCTCGCCGCGCTGGCTGACCAGCTCGTGGCGCGCGGCGTCAAGCAAATCGAAGGCGACATCGTCGCCGACGACAGCTATTTTCCCGCCGAGCGCTACGCCTCCGGCTGGGCCATCGACGACATGACCTTCGGCTACGGCGCGCCGGTTTCTGCGCTCACCGTCAACGACAACACACTCACCATCGAGTTGCGCCCCGGTGACCGCGAAGGCGACGCTGCCTGGTTCGGCGTCGAACCCTGGGCGGAGCTCTATGAATTCGCCAACGAAGTGCGTACTGCCGCGGCCGGCGAGCGCTCCAGGGTATCCGCCGACCGCGAGCCCGGCTCGCGCCGTGTCGTGCTGCGGGGCTCGATGCCGCTCGGAGCCGAGCCGCGCCGCGTCACGCTGGCCGTCGAAGAGCCCGCCGAATTTTCCGCCGCGCTGCTGAAGCGCTTGCTGGAGTCGCGCGGCGTGCGCATCTACGGACATTCGCGTGCACAACATGAGCCGACAGCGGCGCCGCCGGAAAACCCCGCAATCCTCGCCGAGCACGTTTCTGGTCCGCTCCTCGACGACGTCCGTCTCATCAACAAAATCAGCCAGAACCTTCACGCCGAGCTGTTGCTGCGCGCCATCGGCCGCGAGAAGGGAACCGCCGGCACGACCGATGCTGCGCTGAAAGTGGTGCAGGAATTCTTCAAATCCATTGGCGTCCCCGAAGGCGACGTTTCCACGTACGACGGCTCCGGACTTTCCCGCCGCAATCTCATCACGCCGCGCGCCACAGTCGCGCTGCTGACGTGGGCCACCAAGCAGCCCTGGGCCAAGCCATTTATCGCCTCGCTGCCCGTCTCCGCGCAAGACGGCACGCTCACCGAGCGCATGAAAGACACGCCCGCTGCCGGCCGCATCCACGCCAAGACTGGCTCGCTCGGCAACGTCAACGCGCTTTCCGGCTTCGCCGATTCGCTGCACGGCACGCGCGTGGTCTTCTCCATGTTCGGCAATGCGCACAATCTGCGCGGCGCCGAGGCCACCGGTGTCCTCGATTCCCTCTGCATCGCGCTGGTCGAAGAACTCGGCGCGCCACCACCTTCCAAGAAGAAAAAGAAGTAAACCGATATTCGATACTCGCTAAATCGAATATCGAATTGCGAATATCTTTTTTCTTGCTCTCAGCC
>JAMCWK010000020.1 GCA_023481105.1 Acidobacteriota bacterium
TAGGGGGGGAATGGGGCTGTGATAATTTGCGGGCATTGACCCGCAGCCCCCCTTGCGGACGCATGCGTCCACAGGAGAGCGAGCGCACACTTTGTCAGCCGAGATCCTGAAGGTCCAAAAGGAAGCGCCGGAAGCGCCGCACATCCAATACGCTGCGAGTTTCATCGTGCGCGGAGCGGTGATTGGCATTCCCACCGACACGTTTTACGGGCTGGCGACGGACCCGTTCAACCTGAGCGCTGTGGAGCAAATCTACCGCATCAAGGGGCGCCCGGAAACACGCGCGCTGCCCATTCTGGTGAATTCGCTGGAACAGGCGGTTACGCTGGCGCGCGATTTGCCGTCATCGTTTCTGATGCTGGCGGAAAAATTCTGGCCCGGGGCGCTGACGCTGGTGGTGGACGCGACGCACAAACTGCCGCTGAAAGTCACGGCGAACACGGGGCGCGTGGCGCTGCGCTGGCCGAATTCGTCGGTGGCGTGCGCGGTGATTCAGGCGGCGGGAATGCCGGTGACGGGAACGAGCGCGAACGTGTCGGGGTTTCCGGCGTGCTCGAGCGGCGACCAGGTGTTTCGCCAGATGGGCGACCGTCTGCCGCTGATCATTGACTCGGGCGAAACCGGCGCGGCGCTGGGGTCCACCATTGTCGAGCTGCGCGGAGACAGTTGGCGCATCCTCCGCGAAGGGCTGCTGGGGGAGGCGGAGATTAGGGACGTGTTGGGAGAGTGAAGGGAATTTGTGATTGAGTGATTTGTGATTGAGTGATTGAGGAAAATCGGCAATCAATAAGCTGAGATCCTTCGCTTCGCTCAGGATGACAGAGTAAGACAACCCCGCAAAAAACAGGAAAGTTGTAGCGACAAAGGCAAAGAGCTATCGGTGCGCAGGGCGGACGCGGGGATTCCCGCAAAATCATCCGGGACGCAAAGTGCGCGAAACCCCGCGCTACGCAGGCGGAGGGAAGCAAATTTTGCCGAGGAGGGCGGGGCGGCGCGCGCCGGTGGCGGAGGGAAGATTCGCGGGACGATGGTGCCAGGTCTCGTACGCGAGAATAGCGAAGGCGAAGGCTTCCTTGGCGTCTTCGGGGACGCCGAGCGCGGCGGATGGCACGAGGCGCACGCCGGGCAGGCCGGATTCGAGTTGTGCGCGAATCAGCGGATTGTGCGCGCCGCCGCCGGAAATGATGAGCTCGTGAATTTTGTGGCGGCGCAAGACGAAGCGCTGCAGCGCGTCCACGATGGAAATCGCCGTGAGCATGGTGGCGGTGCGGAGTAAATCTTCCGGGCGCGCCTTGTTTTTGCGGCCCCAGGCCAGCACGCGCTGCGCGTAGAGTTCGCCGTACTGCTCGCGGCCGCAGGATTTCGGCGGGCGGCGCTTGAAATAGGGGTCGGCGAGAAGTTCGCGCAACAGCGCGGGAAGGAGAATTCCGCGCTGGGCGAGTCGCGCGTCGCGGTCGAAGGACTGCGCGCCGTGGGAAAATTCGCGGACGAGAGCGTCGAGAAGCATGTTGCCCGGGCCGGTGTCGAAGGCGAAAACTTTCTTGGGAGTGGCGGCGGCGGGAATTGCGGTGAGGTTGGCGATGCCACCGATGTTGAGCGCGACACGGCCGCGGCGGGCGTCACGATAGAGCAAATAATCCACGAAGGGAACGAGCGGAGCGCCCTGGCCGCCGGCAGCCATGTCCGCGGGACGAAAATCGGCGACGACAGGGATGCCGGTGCGCGCCGCGATGACGGCGGGCTCGCCGATTTGCAAAGTGGAGGCGACTTTCGCGCCGAGGAACGGGCCGGGCGCGCCCTGGTGATAGATGGTCTGGCCGTGCGAGCCGATGAGCGCGATGCGTGTTGGGGAGACGCGGAATTTCTTGCAGGCGCGCAGCGCGGCGGCGGCGAAGAGTTCTCCTAAAAGAAAATTCAACTGGCTGATTTCGGCGGTAGTCGTGGGCGAGCCTTCGGCGATGCGCAGAATCGTGGCGCGAACTTCGGCGGGGAAGTCCACAGCAAGGAAATTTTCCAGTTTGGCTTTCAGACGCGGCGGTTTGCCGGAGATGCGCGTGAGGGCGACGTCAATGCCGTCGGCGGAGGTGCCGGACATGAGGCCGAGCACAAACGCGAAGTTGCGAGATTTGCCAGAAGGAGGCCCCATGGCGAAGTAGAGTAGCACGTGAGAAGCAAATTGGTGATTGGGCGATTTATGATTGAGTGATTGAGGACCCGCGAAGAAAGAAGTTCAGGTTGCCGCCAGGTCATGCATGGCGGAGCCAAGTCGCTGCACTCTGAAGGCGCTGCGCGCCGGGGAGGAAACGACGCCTTCGGCAGAGAGGAAAGCGCTGCGCGCCGACCTTTTATTGTCGGAGCTGAGGCTTCGACCCACAAATCTAACAGGGCCGGTCTAAAGACCGGCCCCTACAGAACTTCTGACTAGGACCCGCCCCGTGGCGCACCGGCACGGCTCCCTTCGAGTACGCTCAGGGCAAGCGGGACAGGCTGGAGCCTCGGGGCTCAAACGAGATTGTGTTACTGCGATTCCGGTCGGTTCGTCTCGGCAGGGGACAAGCTCTTTTCATACAGCTCATTTATTCTTGGCTGGATGGTCCAGATGCCGACAGGGAGAAACCAGACTCGGAGGAATGGTCCTGCTAAATCAAGGAAACTTGCTGGTTTGCTCGTCTCCGCCATAACGAGACTCTTTGAAACGAAATACACGAGATAGAAACTGCAGTACGTCACAAAGGCGAGCAGTAAAGCGCTGAAGTTCAATTCCCATCGATTTGAGCCGAAATCCTTCTCGGGAAGAATGGAGTAGCACAAGACCAAAAGGAGGCAAAAGCGAAAAAATCCAATCCTCTTTCTCTGCGCTACACTGGCAAATGAATTGAGAAATTCTCCTGTGGCCCACATCCATGCGAGATTGCAACACATGCAAAGAAAAAACAGCAGCTTCCATGTGAGTTCGGAACTGCCTATTGCTTCAGTAAACGACAAAATCTTCCAGTCAGGATGATACGTAATTGCCAACACAAAGATCATGGGGCCGAATAATAGTAGGAATATTTGCCAGTGTTTGGCACGGAGAAAAAATCTGGCGAGTGAATTCATAAGGTGCTCGACAAACTTCCCATAGGCGAGTTGCTAGTCCTGGCGCAAAGCGTATCAAAGGCTGCGATGGCGGTAAAGGTGCGCGCACAGGCTGAAAGCCTGTGCCACTCGATTCGTGGCAACCTGGGCAGAGGGAGCGCAGGTTGCCGCTACATTACCAAAAAGGCGGAAGACCAATCCCTCGTCCGGCGCGGCGCACTCGGCATGACAGCACCAAGAATCTTGGCCGCGCTGAAGCGCGCCGCTACAGGTGCCGGGAAGAGAATCACTACGAAGAGGTTTGCTTTTTGAGTTTGGCGAGCAAATTCAAGGCGTCGAGGGGCTTCATGTTGTCGAGGTCGGCGTCGCGGAGGGTGTCGAGGACATCGCGGTCAATGGCGGCGAAGATGGCGTCCTGATGCGGGGGTGCGGCGCCGGGAGAGAGTTCTTCACTCAACTGGTGCTCGCTGACTTCGTGGCGCAAGAGCACTTCGCGCGCGCGGGCGATGACGCTGCGCGGCAGCCCGGCGAGGCGGGCGACCTCGATGCCGTAACTTTTGTCGGCACTGCCCGGCTCGACGCGCTTCAGGAAAACAATTTCGCTGCCGGATTCCTTCACGGAGACGTGCACATTTTTCACCGCGGGGAGCAATTCCTCCAGCTCGGTCAGTTCGTGATAGTGCGTGGCAAAAAGCGCGCGGGCGCGGGTTTTTCCCGCCATGTGC
>JAMCWK010000082.1 GCA_023481105.1 Acidobacteriota bacterium
GGCGGGATGTGGAAGCGCAGCAATGCGTGAAGCTGACCCGTACTAATCGCCCGTTCGGCTTAACCATAAAACTTTCCCTGCACGTCATCGCAGAAAACCGAAAAACGAAAAGCGAAAAACGAAAATCGGGTTTCGGGGCTCTGCTCGGAGAGAATTTTGCGGCTCGCCAGCCTAATCAGTTGAAGAATTCGAAGTTGGAATTTCGAGGTTGGAAGTTCGAACCTCGAATCTCGAACTTCAAATTTCTGATTTTTCAAGTTTCCTGGTGGCCATACCGCGGGGGTCACACCCGTTCCCATCCCGAACACGGAAGTTAAGCCCCGTAGGGCCGATGATACTGCACGGGTAACTGTGTGGGAACGTAGGTCGCCGCCAGGATTAAAAACAAAAAAAGGCTCCGAGCAATCGGGGCCTTTTTCATTTTCTGTTTGGCTCGCCTCCGTTGCACGGCATTGGCTAACCTGTCCGCATGTGGCGAGACCGTCGGTGGGGTGATCAAGGCAATGTTAACTCGTACAAGAGAGTAGGAGCAGTGCGTGCACGCGAATCACTTCTTTGGTATCCTCAAAAGTAATGCGCGACTTGGACATACGGCGATTGCTTAGACGGCAGCTGGCAGATGCATTTGGATGCGACTCGTCGACGCTCATCCTTGAAGAGTTTGGGATTTGCTGCGGTAAGGCTCGTGTGGACATGGCAGTCGTGAATGGAGAACTCAAAGGCTTTGAGATCAAAAGCGACCAGGACACCTTGGTTCGATTGCACTCTCAAGCTTCGGCATACGGAAGGGTTTTCGACACAGTTTCGATCGTGGTGAGTCCACGACATCTTAGAAGAGCCCGGAGAGTACTGCCCGATTGGTGGGGCATCATCGTGGCTGAATACTCTGAAGGCGACCATTTAGGCTTTCAGTGCGTCCGCCGCGAAAAGGTAAACAAGGCCCAGGACCCGCTGTCGCTTGCGCAGTTGCTCTGGCGCGATGAGGCGCTTTCTTTCCTGCAAATGCATGGCCTTGCTCGGGGTCTAAAGAGTCGGCCGCGCAGGGTCTTATGGGATGTACTTTCAGCAAGCTTGCCGCTAACGGATCTGCGCGAACTCGTTCGCGCGCAACTCAAGAAGCGACGCGATTGGCCAGTTGCTGCATTACATAGGCGATATGATGGGAAGTGCCGACCTTCCGCCAGGTTGTCAGATTCCCGCAGCTAGCACGGCCCTTCGCGCATTCTTGCACATATTGGTCGCCCCAGCTAAATTGGGGTCCGCTGTAGGCTGGATTATTCAGCAGATGCTTGGACACCAAATGAAACTGCTTGTAACCGTAATCCTTCAGGTTCTTGCCTTTCAAGATTAACCAAGATGCTTCTGTGGTGTAGCGTATGCTTGCCGACGCACGCATAATTCGCGGATCCACTTCGGAAGGCTGCGGGTGAGCGATAGCGTAGTCAGCAAAGATCGGGAGCCGCTCAACACGTTTGTTCATGACCAAGTCGCTCCACATAAGCCACTCGTGGCGCGGAATTGGACAGACTTGAGAAGGCTGCACTCCCATTAGGTCCACTGGAAAGGCGGTTCCGGCCAGCATAAAAGAACGCCATTGATTAAGGTGCGGTAGGCGGTTGATCAACCTGCAGACGTTTGCCGTCAACTCGGGACCGCTTGGCAAAGTCAACGCACGCAAGTCAAGTATCAGGTCACATTCTGATGGCGAAATTGCAAGATTCTCCAATACCGTCGAAATCTGTGAATCGAGATCCTCAAATTCGTTGAAGTCCTCTCTTTGAAGACGAAGACATGCACCACGTCTGTCCATTGCAATGCTATCTCGAACTGCCAATTGATATTCGTCTCCTCTAAGCAGTCCGGTGACGGGAATGGTCTTCACAGCCCTTTCGCGGGCTTTGCGGAGCAAATGCGTAACGGGATGTTCTCCCCCCGCCATTCGTTCGGCTTCCCCAATCCAGAGAGAATCGATGAATAATGCGCTATCCTGTCCCCATGAGCGCTCAAGGTGGCTACCAACCTTGAGCAAATGTTGGTCAATCGTCTTCTCTGGTTTGTTGTCTTTGTAGTCCCACGGAATCGGAGGTATTTCAATTAACGGGGTTATCCCCTGCTTGTCATTCAGAGACATCGCTTGCAACGCTCCGAATTCCCCAGCACGGCCCTTGAGAATCGGGATATACAAATGCAAGTGAGACATGGCTTGGAAAGCTCCTACTCGCTTTCGACAGTCAACTCAAGTCGCCTTTTCAAGTGGTAGCAGTGCGTATGCGGCAAGAGGCCGTCGTGCTGCAATCGGCCAACTACAATTCCCGACGCAATACCTAGTTCATGTGCGAATCGGCTGATTGCAGCACAACTGTAGGCACCGCGGCGCCTGAATTTTTGATATTCAATTCTTGGGATTAGCCAGTCCAGTGCGAAGGCATCGGCTTCTGACTCTTTCTGATCTTGGTATCCATCCTCGCGCTCAATGAAGACATTTCTCTTTCCATGCAGGAGGATGTGGCCTGCTTCGTGGAAGAATGTAAACCAGAGATGATCGTCCGTCTTGTAGCGAAGGCTCAACTGGATCATCGCACTTGATTGTGTGTACCACCTGGTTGCACCCCAAGCGCAAGTCCCCGGGAGTTCGGGAACAAATACGACCCGCACGCCTGCTTCGCTGCATTCTCTTACAAGAACCGATGCAAAGTCTGGTGGCAACTCTCGAGTTAACCTACGTATCCGACGAAGGCTTTCTTTGAAGCGAGTCGCGTCAAATTCGGCAGAAGCGACTTTCTGTGCTTCAATCTCGCCTTTGCGCAACCATGCAGCGACTGCTCCGGGACTACTCTTGTAAGCAGTCGATTTTCTGAAGGTAGCTTGTGAACTTTCCCAGACGGTTTCCCAACTCGACGGAGAAGCAACACCGAAAAACGTCAACACATTCTGAATTAGTTCCAGTTTGTCGTTTGTCTCGGGGATCCACCCACACTTCATCATCTGCCGCCACGGAATCTTGTCCAGCCAACCAACCTGTGCCCCAAGGACTTCGTTGCCTTTTTCCCGCGCGAGGGACTCCCGGTATTGCTGCTCCCTTGTGATCCAGAAGCCCGCCGGAATTCCAAGCACGAGTTCCAGCTGAAGGGCTGTTTCGGGAGTTATAGCTGCTTTGCCCTTAATGATTTCGTTGATTGTCTTTGTCGGTCTCCCAGTTCGTTCAGCGAGCCCGGCCTGTGACATGCCGCGCACATCCAATACCTCTAAGAGCGTTTCTCCGGGCGGGGACACGTTTTCTGGAGAATACTGATTGGAAATTATTTCACTCATGGGTATCTACGACCCCCTTGATCAAAATTGCCGTTACCTTGCTCCAGTCGAGTCCACCGTCCGGCTTCAATGGGACCGGATTGTTAGAAGGGCAGAAAATCAGTCGATATGGCCCGTCAAGGTCTATTGAAAGCTGTTGGGCCCGGTCGCCTCTTAGTTCGTGGCATCTGCCTGGCAACTTGCGCATTGTCTCGAGATTGGGAGCGGCACGTAAATCGTCCAGTCGGCGACGGAGCAACTTAGCTCGTTGAGCGTTATGCAGCCGGACTAGGCGCTTCATATCGTTGTATTCGTCAGCTTTTTCGCTGCTTTCAAATTGTATGTCCACTCGGAACCATCCCTGATAATATTAACGCTTGGGGTTAATACAAGTCAAGCAAATTTATTAAAGCGGTACGTGAGCTGGGTTCAGAACGTCGCGAGACAGTTCGGTCCCTATCTGGTGTGGGCGTAGGAAACTTGAGGGGAGCTGTCCTTAGTACGAGAGGACCGGGATGGACGGACCGCTTGTGTTCGAGTTGTCGCGCCACCGGCATGCTCGGTATCGAAGTCCGGACGTGATAATCGCTGAAAGCATCTAAGCGAGAAACACACCCCAAGATAAGGTTTCCCAATGCTCCTACGGGGGCATACGAAGGGCAGTCGTAGACTACGACTTTGATAGGCGGGATGTGGAAGCGCAGCAATGCGTGAAGCTGACCCGTACTAATCGCCCGTTCGGCTTAACCATAAAACTTTCCCTGCACGTCATCGCATAAAAACAGTAGCGAGTGGCGAGTGATGAGTGGCGAGAAAATCGCAATTCATACTTCGCGATTCGTGACTGGTAGCACTACTCAGCAAACGAACGGCTAGCCAGCCTCCTATTCAGTTGTCGAAAAGACAGTGGCGATTGCATCGCCTGTTAAAGAGTTGAAGGGTTGAAGAGGTAAAGGTCAGAGAGAGATCCTTCGCTTCGCTCAGGATGACGACGCTGCCACTGCTTACAAATTTCCTGGTGGCCATACCGCGGGGGTCACACCCGTTCCCATCCCGAACACGGAAGTTAAGCCCCGTAGGGCCGATGATACTGCACGGGTAACTGTGTGGGAACGTAGGTCGCCGCCAGGATTAATTCTCTAGGGCCGCTTCGATTCGTCGAGGCGGCCCTTTTTGTTTGTTACTGTCTCGTATTTCAAGTAGCAACTTTTCTGAAGCGGATTACGGTAATAGGTTGGTTTGGGTCTATTCGTCCATAATAGCGAGACAGGTCGTGGCTGAGTTCGTCCAGTGAATTAAACCCCTCTTCTGCAGCATCGCGATCAGTGAGCTCACTGTACAATTTGGTGCTATCTACTGCTGTGATTTCAACTTTGAGTTTTCCCACTCCGTCGGTAAGCGTTATCTCGCTGCCTGCCACTCCTATCTTTCCTACGCGAATTGTGCATGTTTTTCGTCCAGTTCTAGCGTATTCCAAATCCTGAGTGCTCACCTTAATTCTCCCTCGGTAAGTAAATGTCCGCTGAATGATGGCCATGGTGGCAATCCTCACTTAGGTTCGCGTGGAAGTTTGTCCCAAAGGAGCAGGTAACTCACAAACAGCAACAAGAGCCCACACGAAAATCGTGGCAGGCCCCCGATGATGCCCTTGCTTATTTCGCTTTGTCCCCATGTAGAAAAGAGGATGCCAGCGAAGAGCGAAATCGACCCGAAGACGACGCGAAACCAGTTCTTGCTCAGTTCGAAAAAGAGCTCAAAATTAGGCCCGCTCTCCCAGTCACCCGATGTTGGATTGGTTGTGAATCTAAGACTTACACTTTGAGGACGAACCTCAGTAGTAGTGCTGCCCTTGAATTTTAGCAGGTGTACGACGTACTGGCGAAGGTCGAAGCGCTGCTCACCAATAACGTTAAGAATTGGCTTATTCGTGCTTTCGACCACGGCGTAAAATTTATTTGCCTGGTTCCATGAACGTGGCTTATTCGAAAGTTGGCTGCTTATCTCGAGCGAGTAACTTTCACCTTCATGTACCGGATAAACGGTCTTGATTTGGCGCACCACGTTGCGCTCGCCATCGCGCCGGAAGTCCTCGGAGTATTTCGGCAATACAGTTTTGCCTCTCTTTGAACTCCTTGGCGGTTCAAGACGCCAGAATGCATCTCCGGCAAACTGAAAAGGATATTGGCTGATTGCTGATACGATGGCTGCCCATTTTTGGTCATCTTTTCCTTCTTGAAGGGTGCGAAATTCTTCCGCCATATCTGAAATGCTGATCCATTTATTGAAAGGAACATCCTTCGACGCGATAAGGGGTTCCAGTATGTCGTTCTTCGCTTTCGAATTGGAATTGGGATACCCGGTTAGTTTCAGGTCAAAGTGAAAATTATCTCCCTCTTTTGGGGGAATACAGAGCATTTCGCCGATCCGAGTGGGAACCCAGAGCATGTTTTCCAGCACTGTTCCGGTTTTCGGGGCTGGCTCGCCTCTTTGGTACTTAGCACTTTGTCCGTAGAAAAAAAGCACGTGTCGAGGGGCATGGTCTTGGAGCAACGCCGCTGTCTTAGCGGGGTCGGAAAGGTATTTCTCGCGGTATTCGTATCGAATCGTCGCACCATTCGGCAGTGCTAAAAGATTGTGCACGTCAAGGTAGTAGGCTGGTCGAGTAGAAGTATCAAAAATGACCCATATCCTAGACTCGTCGCGGAATGGCATACAATTCCCTCTTTGGCTAAGACGCCTGTTGAAACATTAACGGTCGTTGCCGATACTGCCTCAATAAGCTAACGGTCATCTCATTTGAAATTCGATTCAGTAGCACACGGCTCGCCCACTGTTCAGCGGCCAATTTAACCGAGAACTGCTCCGCTTCGACGCGATAATTGCCAGTTCGGAGCATACGTGGTGCCGCTTTATCAAAATAACCGAGATACACGCCCTTCGGATATCCAAGTCGCATTAAACAGTCGCTTGGGATCGAGCATTGCCTAAGTGCGTTAGTAAGCACTTGGAGGGAGTTTGCAAACTCAAGCGAGGCATTTTTGTTGTGCGTTGAGCGTACTAGCCGAAGGGCCATTTGTCGAGTTCTCTCGCTGAACATTGCTGTTGAATACCCTGCAGTTTGCCCAATTCGCCGATACAGGCCGCCTTCACGAAGCATAATCCGGTTGAATATCGGACAGTGAATTCCTCCTGCACATGTGGCAACAAGCGCTAGTAGACGTCCTCCCTTTGGGAGGTTCGTGTGATAGTGGGCCTTAAAAAAACTCGTGATAGGTTGACTGAGCGCGAGGGCAGCTATGAGCTTGCCACTTCCGAGGAAATGATATGGAGGGACAGCCATGCATACAGACAGTTGCATAATGCAACGCAGCCCACGTTCCTTTGTTTTGACGGAATTAGGGCTATCCCAACCGAGGAAGCGATCCCGATCTCTGAGTGAATAAGGGCTGCTAGAAAGACCTATCGCTCCCATGACAAAAGGCCGGTCCTGGCCTACGTCCCAGATTATTGCCCTGATTTGCCGGCCCACCAATCCTGTTGTCGGAAAAGCCTGTTTCAGCCTGCAGTAGCGAAAAAGCTCAAACTGTTCGCGCGAAAAGCAAATACTCACTTCCGGCTTGATTCGGGCAACGTCCACCGCCGCTCCGTCAGCGAAGTGCTGAAGCACGCCCGCGGATTCGGCCGAAGCAACAAAGCCGGCCTCGGCAGAAAGTCTTCGATCGCGGATTCTCTTGAGAAGTGCGATCTTTGACATTTGGTCATTTGCACCGAGTTTGCATCTGAAACAAAGTGAGCCGTCCATGCTCCTGCACGAAACTTTGGCCCCGATGCCGGACAGGTCCGCAGACAGCGATCTAAGGAACTGTAATTTGGCGAATGAACGCTGAGTTTTTGCGTAGATCAGAGTCACCGGTGCCTTCCCCCCGGCGAGGCGCACTAGATTACTACTTGATTGACTATCAACGTAAGATTTTCATTTAACTAGGCTGAATTCTCGTTGGCGGTACGTGAGCTGGGTTCAGAACGTCGCGAGACAGTTCGGTCCCTATCTGGTGTGGGCGTAGGAAACTTGAGGGGAGCTGTCCTTAGTACGAGAGGACCGGGATGGACGGACCGCTTGTGTTCGAGTTGTCGCGCCACCGGCATGCTCGGTATCGAAGTCCGGACGTGATAATCGCTGAAAGCATCTAAGCGAGAAACACACCCCAAGATAAGGTTTCCCAATGCTCCTACGGGGGCATACGAAGGGCAGTCGTAGACTACGACTTTGATAGGCGGGATGTGGAAGCGCAGCAATGCGTGAAGCTGACCCGTACTAATCGCCCGTTCGGCTTAACCATAAAACTTTCCCTGCACGTCATCGCATAAAAACAGTAGCGAGTGGCGAGTGATGAGTGGCGAGAAAATCGCAATTCATACTTCGCGATTCGTGACTGGTAGCACTACTCAGCAAACGAACGGCTAGCCAGCCTCCTATTCAGTTGTCGAAAAGACAGTGGCGATTGCATCGCCTGTTAAAGAGTTGAAGGGTTGAAGAGGTAAAGGTCAGAGAGAGATTCGCCGCGCAACTCGCAGCGGAAAAGATCTTCGCTCCGCTCCCAGAGAGATCCTTCGCTTCGCTCAGGATGACGACGCTGCTGCTTACAAATTTCCTGGTGGCCATACCGCGGGGGTCACACCCGTTCCCATCCCGAACACGGAAGTTAAGCCCCGTTGGGCCGATGATACTGCACGGGTAACTGTGTGGGAACGTAGGTCGCCGCCAGGATTAAAAATGAGAAAAGGCTCCGAGCAATCGGGGCCTTTTTTATTTGCGCGCCATCCTGCTAGACTAGAGCTCAAGAGGAGCAAAGTCCGTGAATGCAAAGCGTAAGTTTACCGTCGTCATCGAGCGCGATGAAGAGGGCTGGTTTGTAGCCACAGTTCCCGCGATTCGCGGCTGCCATACTCAGGCCAAGAACCTGGACACCTTGATGAAGCGCGTCCGCGAAGCCATTCAGCTTTGCCTCGAAGTCGAGGGTGCGAAGCACGTCGACGCTCTGGAACTCGTGGGCGTTCAGCAAGTCGCCGTATGACCCGCCTGCCGCGTGTCACCGCAAAGATTCTTTTGCGGGCGCTTCGAAAAGCGGGCTTTGAAGTGATCCGCGTGCGCGGCAGCCACCACTACATGAAACATGCCGACGGTCGCCTAACCGTTGTCCCTGTTCATGCAGGAGAAGTCCTCGGGCCGGGCCTGCTGCGCGACATCTTGCGCGATGTGGAAATGACGGTTGAGCAGTTCTCCGAATTCTTGTGAAACTGCGGCAATCTGCCCTTGACGACAAACATCCCTTCGAAGTAAGAGTCTCCACACGGAGGCCTACTGTGCACTCCACTCGCTTCTGGCTCGCAGTGGGAACGCCGGAGAATTGGCATACGGCGTTCGATTTCAATGGGATTTGGGGATTGAAATCATCCCAGCGGCGCTTTTGGGATAGCTTTGAAGAAAATAATGACCTGATATTCTTTTACGCAACCCGGCCTGTCTCCGGAGTCGTTGGATACGGAATCATAAGGACAAAACTTTTTCAGAATAGTCCGCTGTGGCCCGCCGAGCGCGCGCGAAATGAAGTCATCTGGCCACTGCGGTTTGAGTTTGATGTGCTTGCATGTCTCCCACCGAGTGCCTGGGAAAAAGCGAAAGTAGGGAAAGAGGAATTGAAGTCCACGGTCCGATCAGGATTTCAGAGCCTGGCCCCAGATCTCGCCGAAAAGTTTATGAAGGAATTGCCTGCGTCCGTTCCCACGGCCCTGGTGTTGAGCCAACCTCTGGGATTGCGCGGCAAACTTGGCCGTCAACCACTCGCTTCAATTCCAGTTGAAGTTGGGAACTTGCACGATCATACCCAGAACATGCTTGCGGAGATTGGCCGCATGCAGAAGTACGTCGCCGACACGGAATTTCCGATTGAAACGCGGCGGCTTGACGTCGTTTGGCGAAGAGTGCAGCGCTCGGTACCCAGTTACGTGTTTGAGGTTCAGGTGAGCGGAAACCTCACCGAAGCGCTCGGAAAGTTGAAGCAAGCGCACGATCTCTGGAACAGCAACATTTTTCTCGTTGGCAAAGAAGAGCACCGCTCGCCGGCCGCGCAACTGGCCGGTGGCACCTTTCATGAGATCCAAGACCGCTTGAAGTTCATTGAGTTGCCGCAAGTGGAAGAACTCTACCGCCGAAAGCGTGCCTACCGGGAATTCGAAGATCAAATGGGCATTCTAGGCTAGCGCGGTGACGGAAGTTTCCGGGGCGAGGCTCAGCCCTGCCCTCTTGATGCGTTAACTATAATTCCCAAGAAAAAGATGCCGGGCTAAAGCCCGCCGCTACAGGGGCGCAGCCCTTCGACTTCGCTCAGGACAAGCAAGCAGCGCCCCTAAGGCGAACACGGCGAAATTCGAAAAACGAAAAGCGAAAAACGGGAAGGGCGGACGCATTGGTCCGCCCCTACAGAAGGAACAAATTGAAGGTTGAATGGTGAAAAGTTGCAGAGTGGCAGAGTGGCAGAGTGCCAGAGTTGCAGAGTAACAGAGTTGCAGGGGTACAGAGGCACAGAGACATTGGGTCAGGGAGCGCTGGCGAGAGAACGGAGTGCGTGCAGGCGCGAGCGGAGGCGAGACGGCGTCAGAATCTTTTTGCGGGCGAGAGACTTCAGGAACTCCGCAGCGGGTGTGAAGGACTTCTCCCAGTTGCAGTGGACGCAGCAGGCGACGAGATTGGAGGCGGTGTCGAGGCCGCCGCGGACGATGGGGACGACGTGGTCGAGAGTCCATTTGCCCAGATGCAGCGCGCGGCGACAGTAGAAGCAACGATGGCAATCGCGGTGGAGGATGCGCGCGCGAAAATTTTCGTTGCGGAAGTGATCGGTGCGGGGCCAGGCGCGGGGCTGGCCGGCGGCGTCGAGGGCAATGGGCGAGCGGCGCGCGAGCGAGGCAAGCTGCCCGGAGGAGGCGGAGTCCGCCAAAATTCCGGCGGGCAGGCGCGGGAGAATTTCGTCGGGGAGAAAGACGGAAAGCAAGCAGCCGGCGGCGCCGCGATCCACGAAACGGATGCACTGCTTGCGCGCCAGCAGACGAAAATATTGACGCGCGGTGTAGGTGGACAGGCCGGAAACGCAAGCCATTTGGCGGCGAGAAATGCGCAACATGCGGCGTCCGACGAGGCGCGTGCGGCGCAGCAAATGATAGTAGATGGCGCGCTCGTGCGTGGTGAGGCGCAGCGCGGGAATGAGGCGGTCCTCGACGGCCATCCAGAGGCGCGCGGCGGTGGAATGGGCGGACATGTGCGTGACAGTGGCGAGTGGTGAGTGTCGAGTGGCGAGATGCCGAACCAACAGCAGGAGCCAAAGCGGGCAAGTGCGTCGGAGCGGATAGTATCCTCTAGCTAACCACTATACTTATATTATAGCACATTGGAGGGGGTTATTATTCGCTTCGCGGAAAAATATTTGTGCTTTGTTTGCAGGGAGATACGGGAAAAACGGGGGGCGGAGGGGCTTGACAGAAATAGTGGCGAGTGGCGAGGAAAAGAAGTTGAAGGTTAAACGTTGAAGGGTTGAACGGTGAAGTGTTGCAGAGTGCCAGAGTTACAGAGTTAGGAAGCGCCAGCGGACACGGGCGGGCCTCCCGCGGCTGTCGGGACAAGTTCCGGCCGCCCCGACAGAATCAAAGCCAAAAACAAAAGGCGTCGGCTAAGGGACCCTTCGCTGCGACTCGGGGCAAGCGCGCCGCACTCCACAACGGGCGCAGCATGCTGCGCCCCTACGAGCCAGGGGACCCTTCGCCCCAGCTCCCCTCGCTCCGCTCGGGGCAAGCAGGGCAAGCGCGCCGCACTCTGCAGCGAAATGCGCCTACGGGCGGCTGCTATGGGACTGGGGTTTTCTTGCCGGAGGCGGAGAGGAAGCTGCTCAAGTTTTTTGCGTCGTACTTGGTGGACTTGTCGGCGAGGCGGTCGGCGGCCGAGGACGCGGCGGTTTCGTTGCTCTTCGTCGCTTTGCCCACCGGGCGGAGGAAGTTGCCACCCATCAGCCAGTAAAACCACCGCTGCGAGTTCTCGATCTTCCCGCGCAGGTCCGGCTTGACCATGGCATTCAAGCGCGGGCGATCGAAAGCCAGGCCACAGGCTTCCGCTTTGTTCACCATCCAAAGCAGTGCGATGTCGGAAAGGCCGGAATCGGGGTAGCCGCCGCCGACGTTGGTATGCACGCCGGCGAACCACACCTGCTCGAGGACCTGCGTGGCCGGGGCTTCCGGATGCTGTTCCCAAAGAGTGGGCCGGAAAGGCTTGCGGCGCTCGTCGAGGGCCAGCGCGTGGTAGGCGTACTGCACGGAGCGGCTGAGGCGCGGATCGTGAAACTCCCAGAATTTGCTGACGAAGGAGAGCGGAACGCCGAGCGCGCCGACCGTGTCCCACACGCCGACAAATTTTATGGGCGGCTCGAAGGCGAAATCTTTTTTGAACTGCGTGGCTTCCTTTTCGGCAGGCCCGGAATCTTTGTCGCGGCGGCGGTAGAGCTGGTAGGCCTGCTCGGATTTGCCAAGATGCTCGCGCTTGAGCAGGCCGCTATTGCGGATGAGTCCCACGGCGCTGCGCGCGGTGTAGGCGCCACGGCTGAAACCGAAGAAGTACAGCTCGTCGCCGGGCATGTAATTGAAAACCAAAAAATGATAGGCCTGCTGAATGTTCTTCGAAAGGCCGACGCCGAAGGCTCCGCCGCGAATGCGGTCCAAAGCGCCGGTGCCGACGCCCGGGTCGTAGAAAAGGAGTTGGGTGACGCCCGCGGAGTCGGACTGAAGCAGCGTGGTGGCCACTTTGACAACGTTGGTGGGATGGGGCTGGTCGGGCTTGTTCCAGGTGCCGTCGCAACAGACCACGAGGCGCTTCATGGTCCCTCCTTGGCGAGGCGGGTCCGCGTTGGCGGAAGCCTATCACAAAACGAAGGCAATGTTGACGCGGAAGTTATGGTGGCGGGTCGGGAATATGAGGACGAGCGGCGAGCAACGAGAATGAGGAAGAGACGAAAGGAGGAATGAGGAAGGGAGAAAAAGCGTGGACGGGGCGGCGGGAAATGAGATATGTACTTTCGCAAATAGCAGGGCGTGACGCGCAACGGGCGGAAAAAAGTGAAACGTTAAGTTGAAGGTTCGAAAATGAACGAATGCGAGGAGGAGAAGAGATGGTGGAACTGACGGCGTTGTGGATGCCTATCGTGGGCTCGGCGGTGCTGGTGTTTGCGGCCAGCTCGGTGATTCATATGATGCTGCCGTATCACCAGAGCGACTACCAAAAACTTCCCGACGAGGACAAGATCCTCGACGCGCTGCGCGGACACAATATTCCTCCCGGCTTCTACCACTTTCCGCGCTGCGAGAGCCACAAGGACATGAAGTCCCCCGAGTACCTCGATAAGCTGAACAAAGGGCCGATCGGGTTGCTGACCGTGTTCCCCAACGGGCAGCCGAAGATGGGCAAATACCTGGGCGCGTGGTTCGCCTATTGCCTGGTGGTCAGCGTCTTCGTGGCGTACCTGACCAGCCGCACAGTGGCGCCCGGCACGGAGTACCTGCAAGTGTTCCGCGTGGCGGGCACGGCGGCATTTTTGAGCTACGGCGTGGCGCACGCGCACGCGTCCATATGGGAAGGCCGCTCGTGGGGCAACACGCTGAAGTTCTGGTTCGACGGGCTGGTGTATGGCTGTCTGACGGCGGGAATGTTTGGCTGGCTGTGGCCGAAATAAAGCAGGGATCAGGGGTCGGGGATCAGGGATCAGGGGAAAATCAACAGCAGATCCCTCGCTGCGCTCGGGATGACAACCAATAGCAGCAGCAGATCCCTCGCTGCGCTCCCTTCTCCCGCAAAGCGGGATCAGGGCAAGCGGGATGACAACCAATAACAGCTCGCCCACGGGACTTTTTGGATGACGGCGTTGACGAGAAAGGGATCTTCAAAGGCAAGGGCGCAGGAACTGGTGGCTTGACATATATATGCAGGAATGATATGCTTTGATGTATGAGAACAACCATCAATCTGCCTGATTCCCTGCTGACCCAGGCCAAGCGCGCCGCGCTCGACCGCGGCACCACCCTGACCGAGTTCATCGCCGATGCGCTGCGCTTAGCTCTCGCGCGAAAGAAAGCTCGCGCCAAAAGCGAGGTGCCACCCCTCCCGGTCTTCACACCGGCTCCGGGGAAGGAGGGATTCCAGCCCGGCGTGGATTTGGATAACTCTGCCGCGTTGCAGGACCTAATGGATGAGGCTGATGGTCTTATTCGACGTTAATGTCTTGTTGCACGCGTTCCGCCGAGACGCGGAAGATCACGTCAGGTACAAATCCTGGTTGGAACAGACGTTGGCGTCGGACGAAGTTTGCGGCGTATCGGATTTGGTGCTCTCGGCAGTCATTCGAATCACCACACATCCGAGGATCCCGCGACTCGCGGCGACCATGGCAGAGGCGTTGCGCTTCGTCGAAGAACTGCGGGAACATCCTGGAACCGTCCTTGTTGCTCCCGGCCCGCGACACTGGCAGATTTTTACGGGGCTGTGCCAAGACGCCGGCGTCAAGGGAGCGCTGGTCACCGACGCTTATTTTGCCGCGCTGGCCATCGAGAATTCCGCGGAGTGGATTACCACCGACCGCGATTACGCGCGGTTTCCCGGGCTGCGATGGCGGCACCCGCTGGCGTGAGCTGCAAGAACATTCGGCGTCGAACTTGCCGTTACGGCACTTTTTGAATCACGGCGTTGACGAGGAAGGGATCGTCGAAGGCGGTGCGATCGCCCACTTTTTTTCCAGCGACGGGCTGCAGGCGCGCGCTGAGCGGTTTTTTCCACTTGAGAGCGAGAGCGGCGACGTCGGCGAACATGCGCTCCATCTGCTCGAGGGTGACGTCGCCGGGAAGCGGGATCGTGTCGAGTCCGGCGCCGCACACCGCGGAATACGCCAGCAGAGCATCGATATTCACGGCGCCTTCGCTCCAGCGCTGGGCGATGCGCGAATCCTCGAGCACCGGCACCATCAATCCTGAATAACCCACGTGCTTCACCGGCGCGGCTTTCACCGCGGCGGTAATGATCGAGGCGGCGAGCAGCGTGCCGCTGGAGCCGAAGCGCGCGCCAGTGAATTTTTCGATGGCGGCGCCGATGCTCACGTCTTTGAGCGGAGCGGGCGTCGCGTCCATGCCCATGTACGTCCAGCCGGTTTCCTTCTCCGCCGCGCGGGCGAGCTTCTCGATGGCCGCGGCGTGCGTGCCCAGCGCCTGCGTGAGGCGCGCGGAGGCGGCGCGGGCGTCGCCGTGCGTGCCGGAGAAGGCTTCGTCCACCACGTTGGCGGCTTCCAGCGCGATGGCGAACTGGTGGCCCGCGCCGGTGTGGTACGCACCGGGATAGAACGGTGCGTACGGGGGGAGCATGGCCGTGGCGGCAAAGCCGAATGTGCCGAGACTGTTCGGGCTGTGCTCGCTGACGTACTTCACGAGTTTGGCCGCGGCGCGGAGGGAATTCCAATGGATGCCGTCTTCGCCGGCGATGATGATGCTGGCGTTGAGCTTGGTGACGCAGAGAATTTCGGCGAGCAGTTCGGCGTGCGCGGGGTCGTCGGAGTCGCGCATCATGGCCGGGCCGATGTTGGGGTCCACACCTTCCTTCGCGGCGAGCGCGTCGTAGGCACGGAAAAATTGCAGGGCGTCTTCGCGGGAAAGACCTTTCGTGTATTCGGGAAACGGCTGGGTGACGATGCGGATGGTCTGCACCTCGTAGCCGCCTTTTTCCATGATGGCTTTTGCCTGGCGCAGCATCTTGACGGTGTCCGCGAATTGCGATGGGTAGCTGGCGCGGTCGAGGCGGAGGAAGGCGGTGATGGCGCGGACTTTGGGTTTTTGCGAGAAAGTCTGCGCGGGAAGTGCGCTGACGCAAAAGATTGTGGCGAAAACGAGAACGATGGCGCGTAAAGTCTTGCGCGGAATGGGAAGCATGATGGGTTCCTTTCGGGTCTTTAGTACAACGGATTGGAGAGCGGCGCAACCGGGAACGAGGAAGGAGGAAAAGAGGAAGGAACCAGACAAAGTCAAAAACCTGGCCGCGCTTCCCGACACAGTGCGTAGGGACGCACAATTCGCGAAAGCGCGCCGCTACAGGTGCCGGGAGCACGAGCCAAAGCGGCGTCGAGCCGCCGCACTCCACATTGAAGTAAGAAGAGGAGTAAGCTGGAGGCAGGAGTGCAGCATGGCTTCGCGGAGAATGAGGAACGTTTTCACGTGGCTGCTGGGCGCGACGCTGGCGGCGGGAGCGGCGATGGCGGCGACGACGGCGGCGCAGGAGAAGCCCAAAACAAAAGAGAAGCCGGCACAAAAAGTTTACGTGGATCCGGCGTGGAAGCCGATGACGATTTCCGCGGCGGCGATGCGCTTCGGCGCGGAACTGGAGGAAAACGCGTCGGAGGAAATGAAGCGCTGGGTGAAGGAGCAGGTGAAGAAACAGCTGCGCAACAGCCCCGTGGAGCCCAAAACGGCCATGGCGCTGGCGGACGAGCGGTTCGCGGCGGCCTCGGAGGAGGCACGCGACGCGGTGACGTACCTGCTCTACTACTCCGCCAGCCAGGATGAAGACGAAAATCAGCGGCTGCTGGCGGCGCGCATCCGCGACATTGACCGCGATACGGTCGAAATTACGCGGCAGATGCAGGTGATCTGGAAAAACGAACAGGTGCGCAGCGTGTCGCCCAACCAGCCGGTCAGCCAGGAGCAGCGCGTGGCGCAGGAGCAAGAAATCCAGCGCATGGAGGCGCAGTTGCGCGAATTGGCCCAGGAGCGGCAGTTCAAGGGCACGGAGTTGAATGCGTCGCGGAAGAAATTGAATGCGTACCTGAAGCTGCTGACGATGGTGCACCCGAGGATGGAAGGGATTCAGGCGAGCGTGGTGCGGGGAATGCAGTGAGGGGAATTGAGTGATTGAGTGAATGGTGATTGAGTGATTCGCGGGCAATGCACCCGCGGAAAAGATGGAGGACCGCGAAACTTAGTTCGTGCTTTGAAAAGCGGCAAAGAATTCCACGACAAACAAGAAATGAAAAGCGCCGACCCTTCGCTTCGCTCTGGACAAGCGCAAAGGGCGGGGCCCTTCGACTCCGCTTCCCTCACTCCGCTCGGGACAAGCAGGACAAGCTAAAGCCCGCTCCTATTGGTGCTGGCAAGAAACAAAGCGCGGGGGTAAACCCCGCGCTACAAAAGCGCAAAGCAAAAGGGGCGGACACTCCCGAGGTGTCGGGAGGTCCGCCAGGACAAACGCAGAAAGATAAAAGTCCTCACGTCAGCCCCGCATAAACCGCGGGGCCGGACGTGAGCTACAAGGCGGAGAACAAAAGCGCGCGGCGGGACAGAGAGATTCTTCGGGCCGATCCCGCTCTGCGGGATCGGCCCTCAGAATGACAAGCGTTCATTAAATGACAAGAGTTTGTTAGCGGGTTTTTTCGTCGGAGTGGACTTTGCCGTCTTTGATGTGGATGACGCGATGAGCGTGCTCGGCAATGTCGTGCTCGTGAGTGACGAGAATAATCGTGTTGCCCTGGGCGTGCAGCTTGTTGAAGACTTCCATGATTTCATTGCCGGTCTGGGAGTCGAGGTTGCCGGTAGGCTCGTCGGCCAGCAGGATGGAGGGCGAATTCACCAGGGCGCGGGCGATGGCCACGCGCTGGCGCTGGCCGCCGGAAAGCTCGTTGGGCTTGTGCATCATGCGGTCTTCGAGGTCCACAGTCTGCAGCGCTTTGCGGGCCTTCTCCACGCGCTCTTCGGCGGGCGTGCCGTTGTAAATGAGCGGCAGCTCGACGTTGTGCAAAGCGGTGGCGCGAGGCAGCAGATTGAAAGTCTGAAAGACGAAGCCGATTTCCTTGTTGCGGATGTAGGCGAGTTCGTCGTCGTCGAGCTCGCTGACCAAGCGGCCGGCCAGCCAGTATTTTCCGCTGGTGGGCGTGTCCAGGCAGCCGATGAGGTTCATGAGCGTGGATTTGCCGGAGCCGGAAGGGCCCATGATGGCACAGTACTCGCCTTTGTTAATCTGCAAGTCCAACCCGCGCAGCGCATGCACCTGCTCGGCGCCCATTTCGTAGGTCTTCCACAGGGTCTCGGTGACGATGACCTGCCCGTTGTCCACCAATTCCTGGCGGAAGGAATCCGGTGCTGCTTCTGTTTCCACTGGCATTCCGTGCTCCTTGTGCCGTCCCTAGCTTAGACGAAGGTTAGCTGGATTTGTCTTCCGCGCCGCCCGGAGCCTTGTTGTCCACTTTGATGGGCGCGCCGTGCTTGAGCGTGCGCAGGGCTTTGTAACTGCCGGTGACGATTTCCTCGCCGTCTTTCAGCCCTTCGGTGACTTCGATTTCCGTGACGCCGGTGATACCGGTCTGCACGGGCTTGAAGACCGCTTTGCCCTTCTCGATGACGAAGACGCCCTGGATTTCTTCCTTCTTGGGGTCGGTGCCTTTATCCGCGGGCTTGGCCGCGGCGAGAGTCACGCCCGCGCTACCCTTCTTGGCGGCTTCCTTCTGGGCATCTTCCAAATCCTTGCGCGTGCGCACGGCCAGCGCCTGCATGGGAATGGAAAGCACCTGCTTGCGCTCCGCGGTCCTAATCTTGGCGGTGGTGGAAAGGCCCGGGCGAATGTTCGCCGGCGGGTCGAGCAGGGTGACCACGACTTTGAAGTCCTTGGCTTCCTGCGTGCCGGTGGTGGTCTGCGAAGTGGCCAGGCCGGAGGTGCGCAGGACGGCTTGCGTGCCGACTTCGGTGACCTTGCCCTTGAAAGTCTTGCCGGGGACGGCGTCAATGGTGACGTCGCAGTCCTGCCCGGCTTTCACGTTGACGATGTCGGTCTCGTCCACTTTCACTTCGGCGGTGACCAACGACATATCGGAAATGGTCATCAAGTAGCTGCCGGGAGAATTCTGAATGCCCATGACCACGTTTTCGCCGACGCGCACGGCAATGTAGGTGACCACGCCATCAATAGGCGCGGTGTAGGTGGTCTTGCGCAGAACGTCTTTGGTGCGCGTAAGCACAGCGCGCATCTGCTCGCTGGTGGAGCGAGTGCGCTCGAGTTCGGCGCGGTTCTGTTGCAGGCGGGCGGTGGTGGCGTCCACGGCAGCCAGCGCGCCTTCATAAGTGGCCTTGCGCGAGTCGTATTCGGACTTGGCAATCAACTCGTTTTCGAAAAGCTGCTTGGCGCGATCCCAGTCGGCTTTGGCGCGGTCG
>JAMCWK010000138.1 GCA_023481105.1 Acidobacteriota bacterium
GCCTCCATTCCCGCTTCCCAAAAACTGGGGCCGCGAGGAGGGAGCAAAATAATGAAATTCTGCCGCGCTGAAGCACGCCGCTACAGGTGCCGAGGCGCATGCATCGGCAGTCGAGCAGGAAGAAAAGGAGCCGGCAGGATGCCGGCGCTACGAAGGAAGCGCGCCGCTACTTTTTCTTTTCATCCTTTTTCTTATGGTGAAGCGCATCGCCCTGCACAATCCCGGCGCAGGCGACGCAAATGGTTTTCGGCGAGGGTTTCCCGCAGATCATGCAGACAGATTTCTTCTTCGGCGCGTCGCTCACGGGGCCTCCAAGAATCTTGATGACGAAAGTGTAGAGTGAGCAGGGACGGACGTCCAGCGAAATCGAAGAAATGGAAACTGGAAACTTGAAAATCGGAACGAGGAACGAGGAACGAGGAAGGAGGAAGGAGGAAAGAGAAGAAAAGCAGGGGGCGGGACATACCCGGCGCTACGACGGGGGCAGGATCTCGAAGCGGTAGGAAATCTTCGCGGTTTTGCCGAGCATGGCGGCGACCGAGCAATACTTCGTCTCGCTCAGCTCGATCGAGTCGCGCACGGCCTTCTCGTTCAGCGCGCCCGTCAGCCGGTACACGATTTCGATGGTGGTCCACACGCGCGGCGGATCGGCGGCGCGCTCGCCGGAGACGATGACTTCCAGCGCCTCCAGCTTCTGCCGTTTCTTTTTCAGGATGCTGACCACATCCACGGAGGTGCACGTGCCCAGCGCCACCAGCAGCATCTCCATCGGCCCGGGCGCGGAATTGCGTTCACGGTCCGCGTCTAGTATCACCGCATGGCCGGACGGGGCAACGGCCACAAACTGTTCCTGCTCGGTCCATTTCACGCGCGCGGTTTGCATAGGATTTCCTCGCAGAATTCTGCTTCTGGAGTCTCGTGAGAATCAGCCTTCGATGTGACGCGCTTCCGGCCCCGCAGCTGGCGGGCCCGGTTCGGCGGCGGCTTCCAGATTGCCTTCCGACACGGCGACGGCGGCGAGTTCTTCGCTGGTCAGCGCGCCGTTGTCCCGCTCCCGCAGCGCTTTCACGAATACGTCCACCAGCTCGGCATCAAACTGCGCACCGGCGCAGCGCTCCAGCTCGGTCAGTGCTTCCTGCGTGGGGCGTGCGCGTTTGTACGTGCGCTCGGAGGTGATGGTGTCATAGGCGTCGGCGATGGCCACGATGCGGGCCCCCAGCGGTAGGGCCGCGGCCGCGGTCTTGTCGGGAGAGCCGGAGCCGTCGAAAAACTCGTGGTGGTGCCGGACAATTCTTTGGATGGCGGATATGTAACGCAACGGCTCGAGCAGCTGGGCGCCCAGCGCTGCGTGGGTTTTCATGGTTTCCCATTCTTCCGCGTTGAGCGGGCCTGCTTTGTTCAAGATGGCTTCAGGAATTCCGACTTTTCCGACGTCGTGCAGGATTCCGCCGAGTCGGATTTCGGCGGTCTGTTTGTCGGAAAGGCCGAGCGCGTGGCAAAACAGCACGGCGTAGGCCGCCACTTTGCGCGAGTGGCCCTGGGTGTACTGGTCTTTGGCATCCACCGCGAAGGCCAGCGAGGTGACCGTGTCGATCACCGCGGGCGGGACGGCGTCGAGACCTTCGCGGGCGGGGTGGGAGAGATCGCCTTTTCCCGTGAAGTTTTCCGCTGCATGGTCGAGCGACTCCATGAACTGCGCCAGGCGGTGGAGGATTTCCTCGAAGGCTTCGGGTCCAGTGGTGAACTGACGTTGCAAGGTAACGCCGAGGTAGGCCTCCAGCACATCGCGCTTCCAGCGGCGGGAATCCCCGGGCTCGACGTTATCCGCCGACGACACGGCATTTCCGCCCTGGTGCTTGGAAAGATACATGGAGGCGTCGGCGACCTGAATCAGCTCCTGGGGTGTGGCGCCGTGCAGCGGGAAGCAGGCAATGCCGAAGCTGCCGGTGATGTTTTTGTCGTGCAGCAATTGGTCGGCGGCCACGCAGGTGCGCAGCTTGAGAGCAATCTGGCGGCCCTGCTCGATGTTGGTTTCCGGCATGAGCACGACAAATTCGTCGCCGCCATAGCGAGCCACCACGTCCGAGCGCCGGCAGTTTTGCTCGAGGATGCCGGCCACGCGCTGCAGCACGAGGTCGCCTTCGAGATGGCCGAAAAAGTCGTTGACGAATTTGAAGCGGTCCAGATCCATCAGCACCAGGGAAAAAGCCCGGCCGGCGCGCGTGGCGCGCTTCCACTCCGAAGAGAGCGCTTCCATGAAGAAGCGGTGGGTCTTGACGCCGGTGAGCCCGTCGGTGATGGCCTGCTCCTGAGCCTTCTGGAAAGACTGGGAGTTGTGCAGAGTCACGGCAATCAAGTCCGCCAGGGTGCGCAGCAAGAGGATGTCTTCGTCGTGAAAGACGCAGGGCTTGGCGGATTCGACGGAGAGCACACCCAAAAGCTGCTCGGCGTAAATGATGGGAAGCCCGATGGCCGAGGCGGAACCGGGGAGCACGGTCTTCGCGGCGGCGGGCGCAGCAGCGGGCAAGTCGTCCAGCGTGGCGATTTGACCGGAGCGCGCCACGTGGCCGACCAGGCCCTGGCCGAGTGCGATGCGGCGGCCGAGAGCGCGCGCTTCCGCGCGGCGCCGCCCGGCCTCCGCCTGAATGACCACTTCTTTGGTGGCGTAGTCAAGCAGGCCGATGCCGACATGGTCGAAGGTGAGCGCTTCATCCATTTCCTGGGAAATGGTGGCGAGGATTTCCTCCGGGTTGAGCGTGGTAATGGCGCTGCGGGAGATATCGTTGAGCAAGGCGAGCTGGCGGGCCTTCTTTTGTTCCTCGCGGAAGAGCCGCGCGTTTTCAATGGCGATGCTGGCCTCGCTGGCGAGCACGCGCATCAGCTCGAGATGTCCCTCGTCAAAGGCGCGCGTCTGGGTGCTGTGCACGGCCATCACGCCGATGCCTTTGTCGTAGAGCACGAGCGGGACACCGCAAAAGCAGCCCACGGTTTGCAGGGGCTGGAGCCCCAGCTTGCGCACTTCCTCGACGTAATTTTCGCGAATGAGCACCGGCTGGCGCGTGCCGATGATGTGCTCGGTCAGGTGGTTGCCGGCTTTGCGGGAGCGCGGAGGGATGCGCACGCCGTCGGTGGTCTCCATGCTGAACTGAATCTCGTCGCGCCGCGGATCGTAGAAAGCGATGTAGAAGTTGCTGACATCGAAGAGGCGCTGCATCTCTTGCAGAATCATTTCGAACAGCTTGTCGAGGTCGAGCGTGGAGCTGAGGGCACGGCCAATCTCATTGAGGATGTGCAATTCTTCGGTGCGGCGCGCGGTCTGCTGGATCAGATAGCTGTTTTCGACGGCCATGCCGATCTGGTGGCCGAGAGCGAGGAGCAGGCGCAACTCCGCGGGAGTGAAGCGGCGGTTGTCGGGCGTGCCCAGAAGGATCAATCCGAAGACGCGCTCTTTGGCTTGCAAACTGATGCCCACGACAGTGCGCAGACCTTCTTGAATGGCCAGCGCACGAAATCGGCGGAAGCCGGCCTCGCGCTCGCCGAGCGCGGTCCAGGAGGCGTCACGCGTGAGGTCGCGGAAGACCACCAGCCCGCCGAGGCGCGCCACGAGATTCACGAGTTGATCGTCGAGCCCTTCTTCGTGCGTGGCCGCCCAAAAGGAGTCGCGCAAGCCGATGGCGACCACCGAAGTGGGGCCGCTGGGATCGCCGTGGTGCAAGCAGAGCGCGCCGGAAGGGATGCGCACCACGTTGAGAACGCGCTCCAGCGCTTGCGAAAGCATTTTCTGAATTTCGCCGCCGACGAAGCTCGAAGTGGTGAGGTTCAGGTTGGAGAGCGCCAGCATGTTGCGCTCAACGCGCCGTTTTTCCTCCTCGTAGAGCGCCATCACCATCAGCACCGCCGCAAACAATTGCGGGATGATCACCACGAGTTGCGCGTCCGGTGTGAACACGGCCGCGGCGCTGGCGCGGAACACCGTCACCAGCATCATCAGGCCCCAGACCACAAACGAAGCGGCCAGCAGCCGGTCGGCCAGCGATTCCTGCCGGCGGCTTTCGTCCCAAAAGACCTTGGCGACCATGAAAAAGGCGACCGCGACTCCCCAGTGGGGAGAAATCGGCAACAGGCCCGACTGCTGAACCGCCACCCACATCCCAAACGCGATCCCCGCGATGGCCACCGCCCGGAACATTGGCTTCAATTGCGCGTACACTCTGGCAGCGCAGTAAAAGAGCAAAGCCGAAACGCCCAGCAGCCACAGGTTCAAACCGCTGGCGGCGCCCTTCAACTGCTGGAAAGATTGCCCGACTTCAAACAGGCTCAACAGGGAGGAAAGCCCGGGTACGAGATAATGCAGCGCGTGCACGCCCCAGCCGCAGGTCCAGAACAGCAGGTAGGTCTGCCGCTTCAGCCGGTACATGTGGGCGAAAAGCGCGGCCGTCAGCGCGGAGGTAATCAGCAACGCCAGCGCGATAATGCTTTCCGAGGTCATGCGGAGAGTGCCCTTTGCGAACCCATCTTTGGTCTGTGGAGATTGAGCGCGCCCGGCTCTTTACCTGTGGCGGGGTCCGCCGGCTTGATCGCCGTGTCCTGCGCGTTTCGAACTGCTTCGCCAAGCATGGCTGCGTTTGGGGTCAGAGAAGACTCCTTGCGCCCTCAACCGTCTGCAATGGAGACACTTTTCCCGAACGCGTGCGACTATAGCGCACGCTTTCCGGCAGGGTCAATAGAACCACCGGCGAGCCGATTCGTAGGCGGCAACGGCACCTCGCATTCGCCGGCGCGTTCGGATACACTATTGCGTTTCCGTTTTTCGCGAGGACACCAGCAGACAACATGAGTACCGCAAGCAAACCGCGCGTGCGCTTCGCGCCTTCGCCCACCGGCTACCTGCACGTGGGCGGCGCGCGTACGGCGATTTTCAACTGGCTGTTCGCCCGGCACGAGGGCGGCATCTTCATCCTGCGCATCGAGGATACCGACGTCGAGCGCAACCGCCCGGAGCTGGTGGACGGAATTCTCGACAGCCTGCGCTGGCTGGGAATCGACTGGGACGAGGGGCCAATCTTCCAATCGCAGCGGCTGGAAATGTACCGCGCGGCAGCGGAAAAGTTGCTGGCGAACGGCTTTGCGTACCTGTGCTACTGCGCGCCGGAAAAATATGCGGGAGGAGATCATGCGGAGGTAGAGGAAGTAGAGGAGGGCGAGGAGGTAGAGGAAAAGAAATCCCTCCTGAAAAAGCAACGCTGCGGTTGCCGGAATCTTGACGCGGCGGGACGCGCCGCTGCGGAAAAACAAGCCGCATCGCAGGGTTTCCAGCCGGCGGTGCGTTTTCGCGTGCCGGAAGCCGGCACGACCGCGTTTGACGACGCGGTGTTCGGCCGGCGCGAAGTGCAGAACGCGGAGATTGAGGATTTCGTGTTGTTGCGCTCGCCGAAGCCCGGGCAGACGGCGCGGCTGCCGACGTATCATCTGGCTTGTGTCGTGGACGACATGGAGATGCGCATCACGCACGTGATCCGCGGCGCGGATCATCTTTCCAACACGCCGAAGCAGGCGCTGATTTATGGCGGGCTCGGCGCCGCGCCGCCGATTTTCGCGCACGTGCCGCTGATCCTCGGGCCGGACAAGACGCGCATGTCCAAGCGCCACGGCGCGACCAGCGTGGGCTCGTACAGCGAGGAAGGATTTCTCCCTGAGGCGTTCCGGAATTTTCTGACGCTGCTGGGATGGTCGCCCGGCGACGATGCGCAATTTTTGCGCACTGCCGAACTACTCGAGCGATTCTCGCTCGCCGGGGTCAGCCGCACCAACGCGATTTTCGACCGCCCCAAGCTGGAGTGGTTCAACACGCAGTATTTACAAAAGCTGCCGGTGGAGGAACTCGCGCCGTACGTTGCGGCAGAATTGAAGCGCGCAAAAATCTGGCGCGAGGAATGGGCCGGCGCCGCGCGCGCCTGGTTTTTGCGCACTATTGATTTGATTCGCCTGCGCACGCGCCTGCTGCCGGATTTTTCCGCGGCGGCGCGCGGCTTCTTCAGTGATGATTTCTCCTACGATCCCGCGGCGATGGAGAAATTCTGGAAAGATGCGAAGCTGCCCGCGCTGATGGCGAAGCTCGCCGAAAGTTACGCGGCGCTCGCGGAGTGGAATCACGACGCGTGTGACAAAGTGCTGCGCGACTTGGCCGCATCAGAAGGCGTCAAGGCCGGATTGTTAATCAACGCCACGCGCGTGGCAATTCTCGGGCAGGCCGTCGCGCCGCCGCTGTTCGATTCGATGCTGGCCATTGGCAAGGAACGCGTCGTCGCGCGATTGCGACAAGCGCTACCGGCTATATCTGCGAAGACTACTTCTTGAAGATTTCCGGATGGGTGGGGCGGGCAGCAGCGCCCGCGGCGGCGATTTCAATTTCGAGCGGCACGGGAATTTTCACCGGCGGCAGGCACGCAGACTCGTTACACGCCTGATAACGCAGCGTGAGAGACAGCTTTGTTGCGCCGAGTGGCGCACCGGCAGGCGCCTGCAATCTCATTCGCAGCGTGAACTTGCCTTCATAAACCGAAAGCTTTTTCTCCGAAAACTCAAACTTGAGCAGCTTGCCCGGCGGATACGTCGTGCCGAGCACCTTGTATCCCGCGGGCAGCTCGGGCAGAAGCTGCGTGGGGATGAGATAGTCCTCCGACGGTTTATTGGAATTGACGTGGAAGCCCGGCATGATTTCTGCCACGACGGCTACATCAAACGCGCGACCTCGCGGAATCTTGTCGAGCGAGGCGCAAGCTTTGGGCTTGACGACAGTATTGGCGGGCGGGAGTTTTGTTTCCTGAGCGGAGACGGAGGTAAGGAGGTACGGAAGTATGGAGGTAAGGAAAAGACCTGTGCTGATGAGGAGAATGGGGTGTACCGGACGCTTCTGCTTGAGACCTTCCAATTGTTCACCTCGCGGGGCGGAGCTGAGTTTCGCCCCTGAATTGCGAGGGCGGGCTAAAGCCCGCCCCTACATTCGGCCAGCCTACACTTGAACCGCCGTGCCGAGTTGCTGCGTGAGGATGCGGCCCATTACCTGGGAAAGTGTCTCGCCAGACTTGTCATGCACAAAAGCTCCAGCGGCATCGGACCAGCTGAGTTTGAAGCTGGTGGCCAGCGCGGAAATCCAGATCTGCCGTGCGGCGATGTTCGGGCTGATGACAAATCTGGTTTCTTCCGCGTCCTCGAATTGCAGTTCCAATTTTTCGCCTTCGCCTTCCACTTCGAAGCCGTGCGCGTCGCCGAGCTCCAGCAGGCGCTTGCGCAGGACTTCGAGTGCGGCGTCGCATTTTTTGCGGAAGTCGTGTTCGTCCATATTGAAGTATTCAGTCGTCAGTTTTCAGTTATCAGTTTCGCAAAGACGAATTCTAACATGGAGGCAGTTTCACTCGTCCCGAAAGCTCGGGCCTCGTTGCATAGCCACCTTGTTCACTCGTAGCGGAGGGCTTCGACGGGATCGAGGCGCGCGGCCTTCACCGCCGGGTACATGCCAAAGAAAAGGCCAACGCTCATGGACATGGCTACGCCGAGAACGATGGCCCACATGGGCACGGCCGACGGCAAGCTGGGCAGCGTGGCGTTAATAAGCGCGCTTATCCCCACGCCGAGCAGCACGCCGATGACGCCGCCGGCCCCGGTGAGGGTGATGGCCTCAGTAAGGAATTGCCAGATGATGTCGCGGCGGCGCGCGCCGATGGCTTTGCGCACGCCGATCTCGCGGGTGCGCTCCGTGACGGACATGAGCATGATGTTCATCACGCCCACGCCGCCCACCAGCAGGCCGATGGAACTGATCACCGCAATCAGCAGGGCCACTGAGGACATGATCTGCCGGAACTCACCCGCCATTTGCTCGCTGCTGGAGAGGCCGAAGTTGTCCGGCTTGTTGAAAGGCACGTTGCGACGGCGGCGGAGCACGGTGCGCACTTCGTCTTCGGCAGCAGCTTTTTTACCTGGGAATGCTTGTACGCCGATGAAGTGCTCCTCGTCCGCGGGGTTGTTTTTGCGGTAGGTGCGATAGGGCACAACGACGACCTTATCAGCACCTTCGTCGCGGAAGAACTGCCCCTTGCGCTTTTCCAGAATGCCGATCACTTCGTAGTTGGCCCCGCCAACGAGGATTTCCTTGCCGAGAGGATCTTCCGCGCCAAACAGGCCGTCGGCCAAGTCGTAGCCGATTACAGCCACTTCCGCGCGGTGCAGGTTCTCCGCCTCGTTGAAGAAGCGGCCTTTGAACATGCGCGCGTTGTACACCTGCTCGTAAGTGGGCACCGCACCGGTGTGCTCCACCTGGAAAACCTCATGACCCTTGTAGCGCGCAGTGGGTGGAGCGCGCCGCGGCCCGTGCCCCCCGAAACCCGGAAAGACTTCCACTGTGACGTTTTTCACCGAGGGGCACAGCTCCTGGATGGCCAGGGCGTCTTCCAGGGTCAGCGACTTGCGCATGCGTTCTTCAGCCGTGAGGCGGCCCATGCGGAAACCCATTTGCAGCTTGAAGACGAAGAGCGTATCCGTGCCGTAGTCGTCCAGGAAGCCGCGGATGTCCTGGTCGAGACCTACGAGAATGGACGCGACGCTGATGAGCGCGGTAATGCCGATAACCACGCCGATGACGGTAAGGAACGACCGCGTCTTGTGAGTGCGCAGCGTGTCGAAGGCCATGAGCGCGTTTTCGCCGATTTCCAGTCTCATTGCGATTTCCTCATCCAAGCGTCCTGGACCATTCCATACCCATCAGGTCTCAAAGCGCAAGGCCTCAATGGGGTCGAGCTTGGCGGCCTTGGTGGCCGGATAAATTCCGAAAAAGAGCCCGACGGCGGTGGAGACGCTCAGCGCGACGATCACCGCGGAGAGCGGCACCTTCATGGGCACCGAAGTGGTGGAGTCCACCAACACGGCGATCAGCCAAGCGACCGTAATGCCGATGGCCCCGCCGAATCCGGACATGACCGAGGCCTCCACCAGGAACTGCATCAGGATGTCGCGGCGGCGCGCGCCGACCGACTTGCGGATGCCAATCTCGCGCGTGCGCTCGGTCACGCTGGCCAGCATCACGTTCATGATGACCACTCCGCCGATCACCAGGAATACGGAGACGATCCCCACCATGCTCGCGGCAATGGCTCCCGTGAGCTGTTTCCACAAGCTCATCAGCGTTTCCGAGCCGATGATGCCGAAGCTGTCCTCTTCATTTTGCCGCAGGTGGCGTCGCGCGCGCATGAGCACACGCGCTTCCTCCTGCGTGCGAGCCATCCATTCGGCGCTGTGCGCCTGAATATTGATGCTCAGGCTGCGGTTGCTGCCGTAGATTTTCAAAAACGTTTCCACCGGGATGTAGGCAAAATTGTCCTGCGACTGGCCGAGGACCGTGCCGATGGGTTTGGCTACGCCCACCACTTCGAAGGGCAGGCCGGCGATTTCCAGGGTGTGGCCAATGGGGTCCACTCCCGGAAATAATTTGACGGCTACTTCCGAGCCGATGAAGGTCACCATGGCGCGGTGCTGGCTGTCGCCTTCGACGATGTAACGCCCGGTGGCGGGCTCCTCGACGTCCATTTCGCCGATGCTCGCAGTGACGCCGCGAATGCTGACGTCCTCCAGGTTTTGCGTGCCGGCGCGGAGCGTACTCATGGAGCGCGTTTCCACGCCGACATTCTTGGGAAGTTTCAGGGTGTCGCGCAGAGCCACGTAATCTTCCCAGGTGATGTTCTTGTTGCGGCGGAGGGCCTTCACGAATTCCTGCGCGTCTGTGATGATGGGAAAGCGCAGCACCAGAAACACATTGGAGCCCATGTTGGCCACGCGGTCCTGGATGTACTGGTTGGTGCCTTCAATCAGTCCCACGACGACAATCAGCGTGCACACCGAGAGAATCACGCCCAGCAGCGTCAGAAACGTGCGCAGCTTGTGCGCGCGAATCGTCTGCATGGCAATCAGGGCCGGCTCGGCAAAACTGTGGGTCTGCTTCATGCTCACTCTCATCTTACTGTACGCGCGCGGGATGCGGGAAGTTTCTGTTGGCGGGGCAACGCGTGATGAAACCATTTTCCCGGTGGCCGCGTCTGAAACGGCTGAACCCACATTGCAAACGGAGGCATGCCCATGAATACGGCTGTGGCGACCGCTTTGGACCGGCTGATCGAGAATTACCGCGAAGGGGCGCTTTCCCGCAGGGAGTTTTTCCAGCGGCTGGCGTACCTCACCGGCAGTGTTGTGCTGGCGCACGAAATCATGCTGGATTCCGGTTTCGCGGCGGAGTGGGAAATCTACAATTGGCCTGAGCCGCCCATGCAACAGGGCCAGGCCGCACCAACGCCGAAGGAGTCCATCGCCGCCGGAGAACAGCGCCTGCCCGCGCAGGTGCAGGCCGAGTGGGTGAAGTATCCTAGCGGAGAGTTTCAGGTGGGTGGATACCTGGCGCGGCCGAAGACCGGGACCGCGTTTGCCTCCATCATCGTCATCCACGAAAACCGCGGGCTCACTGAGTTTGTGTTGGACATCGCCCAACGCTGGGCCAGCGAAGGACTGCTGGCGATTGCCCCGGACTTCCTCTCGCGCGTCGGGGGCACCGCCAATTTCCCAACGATGAACGACGCCGGGCAGGGGATTCGCCAGCTAACGCGCGAAGGCGTGGTGGCCGACCTGCACGCCACGGTAGCATTTCTGAAGACGCGAAAAGACGTGAAGAAAGACAAAATCGGGGTGTCGGGATTCTGCTGGGGCGGCGCCAATACGTTCAACTTCGTCACGGAATCGAAGGAGCTGCTCTTCGGCATTCCGTTCTACGGTCGCGCGCCGGAAATGCAGAAGCTCGCAAACATTGTGTGTCCCGTGTTTGCGGTATACGCAGAATCAGACCAGGGCGTGAACGCCAACCTCGATGAAGTGGAAGCCAAGATGAAGGAACTGGGCAAAACGTACACGCGAAAAATGTATCCGGGCACGCAACACGCCTTCATGAACTTCACGTCGCCGCAGCGCTACAACGCGGAGCAAGCCAAAGCGGCGTGGGCGGATGTGACCGCGTTTGCTAAAAAGATGATTGGATAAGCGGCTGCAAGCGAGCTTAGAGGTTTTCCTCGATCGCCTTCACGTAGGTGTCGTGGCCGACGAGGCCGATGAAGCGCTTGAGGATTTTGCCGTCGCGGGAAATCAGCAGGCTGGTCGGCAGGCCAATGAGCCCGCCGAATTTTCCGGCGACCTCATCATTGGCGAGCAGGATGGGATAGTTCAGCGGCAATTGCGCGCCGTTCACATCGAAGCGCTTCTTTTCCACCCACGGCGCGACCACGGACTTTCCTTCCTCGTCCATGGCCAGGCCCACCACGGTGAAGCCGCGCGCGCCGTATTTCTGCTGGAAATCGATGAACCACGGCATTTCGATTTCGCACGGGCCGCACCAGGTGGCCCAGAAGTTGACCAGCACCACTTTGCCGCGGAATTGCTCGAGGCTGACGTCGCTGCCCTGCAGGTCCTTGAGCGAGAAATTCGGCGCGTCCGGCAGATTGGCTGCCTTCGTGGTCGCCGGCTTTCCCGCGTCGTTCGACAACCAGCGCTTATTCACCACCACCGTTGCCGTAATCAGTAGCAACGTCGCCAGCACCAAGAACAGATTCTTCTTCATCAAATCAGGCTCCTCTAATCAATGCGCCATCATTTTTTCGAGATTGATGACCCAGTCGTTCAAGAATGCGAATTTTCCCGAGAGCCATGTCAGGCGGTCGGTGAAGATCAGCCCGCCGATGGCCAGCAGCAGCACGCCACTGAAGACTTCCACGGCATGCAGGTGCTTGCGGAATTTCTGGTAGAAGCGCAGAAAACGGCTGAGGCCCAGCGCGGTGAGAATGAAGGGCAGGGCGAGTCCCGCTGAATAGACGGCCAAAAGAAAAACACCCTGGCCGACGGTCTCGCGCGTCGCCGCGATGGCCAGCACGCCGGCAAGAATTGGGCCGATGCAGGGCGTCCAACCGAAGGCGAAGGCGAAGCCCATCAGGAAGCCGCTGACGATACCGGGCTGTCCGCCGACGTTTTGCAAGCGAACGTCGCGGTTCAGCCACTTGGAAAGAAACGGGCCGGCCAGAAAAATCAGAGAGAGTGCAATCAGGTGAATCGGCTTCACGGCGAGCGAGCTATCGCTGGATGCCAAGCGCAACACAACGCCGGCGGCCACAAATATGCCGCCAATCGCCAGCCCAACAACGATGGAGAGGCGGCGAAGTAAGTCAATCAGGTGCAAGCCAAAAAGAATGATGAGCGCGCCGGCGACGGGCGCCAGCAGCGATTTGTTTTTCAGCAGAAACGCGCCGACCGCACTGGCCGATGCGCCGAAAGCGATAAACACCACGGAGAATCCGGTGACGAACGCCAGCGCGGAAATCAGCAGCCCGCCGCGCGGCGCTTCGCCTTGCTTGAGCTGTTCGACGCCGATGCCCGAGAGCATCGAAATGTAACCGGGCACCAGCGGCAAGACACACGGCGAGAGGAACGATACCAGCCCTGCAATAAATGCTGCGACGATTCCAACTTCCATTTAGCCTCTCGCTTCCGCTCGAGCCTTCGCCGTGCTGA
This sequence comes from Acidobacteriota bacterium, assembly GCA_023481105.1. Taxonomy (GTDB): domain Bacteria; phylum Acidobacteriota; class Terriglobia; order Acidiferrales; family UBA7541; genus JACQDE01. The sequence continues at coordinate 12,595 of JAMCWK010000138.1, forward strand.
ACCGCTACATCATGTCGGCCTGAAGGCCGGCGCTACATATGCTTCGATGCCCCAGGTGTTGCGCTCGCTTCAAGTCAAACAGCTATTCTGGCACATTCTTTGCGGTTTTTGTTGCCTGCGGCCGTCGCAGCCAGCCGATTGCGCCAGGTGCAGGGAAAAGCCAGCGCTTTAGCAAATTGGTCTCTCGCCTAACTCATTGAAGACGCACGTCATCCCGTCACGTTAGCCGTGGCGGCCTTCGTGCAATTGTGAGCTGTGGCGTGGCTGCGATTGCGGTGTCACGCCGCCGGAGGCCGCCATGACGCCAAATCAGATAACGGTGTTGCGGGTGCTGGCCGCGTTTGCGGCCGTGGCGCTGTTTGGCCGCAGCGCGTATGCCAATCTGGCCGCGGTCGGGCTGACAGTAGCGGCCATCGTGCTCGACGCGGTGGATGGCTGGGTGGCTCGGCGGAAAAATCTGGCGACGCCGCTTGGCGCCCAGTTCGATATCCTCGGCGACCGCGTGGTCGAGAATCTGTACTTCACCTACTTCGCCGTGTGCGGGCTGATTCCAATGTGGGTGCCGGTGCTGTTTTTCGTGCGCGGCACAGCGACGGATTTCGTGCGCGGCATCGCCGCGCGCGAAGGGCGCAGCGGATTCGGGCGCAACTCCATGCTGGAGTCGCGCTGGGCGCGTGCACTGGTGGCTTCGCGCGCGAGCCGCGCTGCGTACGGCGTCATCAAGTGCGTGTGCTTCTGCGCGGTGGGTTTGCAACTTGCGGTGGCCTCGGCAGACGCGGCGCTGCTTGGGGCGCTCGGCGAATTGTTGCCGCGGATCATTGCGTTCGTAGCGCAATCGCTGGTGTGGCTGACGGTGGCGTTCTGCGTGCTGCGCGGGCTGCCGGTGCTGTGGGAAGGGCGGCGCTATGTGGCGGCGCTCAATGTGCCCGCTGTGCAGACTCCGCGACGCGCGGTGACCATGCCGCGGAGGTCGGCGGCATGAACATCGGCGCGTTCTTCGACATTGACGGCACGCTGGTGAGGCCCCCATCGCTCGAAAAACGATTTCTCCGCTACTTACGCTGGCGCGGGGACATCGGTTGGACAAACTTCGCGCACTGCGCCGGGCCGCTGCTGCGCGAAACATCACGCGGCATTCTCGGCAGCGAATGGAACGGCCTCGAATGCGCGGCTGCGAATTGCAAAACATATCTCACGGGCGTGCCTACGGCGGCGATGGATGCGTGGCTCGGCTGGCTCGCGCGACATCCCGTTGAGCGCGTCCCGGAGGCACTGCGGCGCATGGAGTGGCACGCGCAGCAAGGACACCGGATTTTTCTCCTGAGCGGAACGCTCAAGCCGCTCGCCGAAGCTGTGGCGCGGCTGATGCCGCTAGAGGTAGAAGTCTGCGCGACCGAACTGGAATGCGAGAACGGTCGCTACACCGGCCGCGTGCGCGGTGAGGCAGTGTGCGGGCCGGCAAAGGCGCGCGCGATGGAGCGCATGGCGGCGGAGTTCTCGCCGGATCTCGCCCGAAGTTACGCCTATGGCGACAGCTTTGCCGACCGCTGGATGCTTATGCGCGTAGGACATCCGGCGGTGGTGCAGCTATCCGGAAAAAATTCCTGGAGACTGGAACGGCTGGCGCGGAAACGCGGCTGGCCGGTTCTCCGATGGAGCGCAGAAGCTGGAGTAGCACGAAGAATCCAACACAGAGACACAGAGTTCGCAGAGGAACACAGAGAAAACTCACGCATCCCAGCCGCGCAGGTGAAATGCCGATGAAAACCACAAACGCGATAGAATGCGCCAACAGCTATGGCACTCCGATGAGTTTGGACGACGACGTGCCGACGCCGGCCGCGAGAAAAGCCGAGGCGATGGAATGGTGGAGCGCGGCGCTGCGCCATTGCGGGCCGTACGAGCGCGTGACGTTGGGCTATCTTGTGATTGCCAACGTATTGTTGCTGCTGTTCCACAAAAATTTGCCCGGCGCGTGGAAATTCTTCTTTGTACATTGCGCGATTGGCGCGGGAATCCTCGCTCTGGTGTGGGCTGCGCAGCGATGGCCGTCTGGCGCAATACATTTCGCGCGGCACTGGTATCCCTTTGCGCTGTTCATTTTCTTCTTCGAAGAGCTGCACTACCTCGTGCAGCTGATTTTTCCCGGCTGGTTCGACCGCTGGCTGATCGCCTTCGACTTTTCGCTTTTCGGCACGCACCCCACGGTGTGGCTGGAACGCTTCGGCGCGCCCGCGACGAACGACCTCATGGCGTTTTTCTATCTGACGTATTACCTCTACACAGTCGTGCTGGCGGGCGTGCTTTACGCAAAAAAGGAAGTGCGAGCGTTTTGGATCGTGATGACGGCCACAGCAACTGCGTATGTGATGGGCTACTTCATCGCGCTGGCGTTTCCGGTGGAGGGGCCATACCACACGTTGCGCGCGCTGCAGCAAGGGCCGCTCGAGGGCGGTGCGGTGACCGCGCTGATGGGCTTCATCCAGCGCTTTGGGCGCGTGCACGGCGCGGCGTTTCCTTCGCTGCACGTCGCCGGAGCGTTTGTGGCGCTGCTCGGCGCGCGGCAATTCGCGCGGCGGCTATTCTGGATTTTTCTGCCGCTGTTTGCGGCGATGTGCGTTTCGACGGTGTACGGTCGCTATCACTACGTGGCGGATGTTTTTGGAGGATTAGTTGTTGGGGCGGTGGGTTTTTGGATTGCGGAAAGGTGGGAGGCGAGAAATGCAAAGGAGGTAGAGGAAGTAGAGGAGGAGGTATAGGAGGTAGAGGATTCGGAGGCCGCGCAAACTTGTCCGCTGCCATCTCTTCCTCTACTTCCGCTACTTCCTTTACCTCCTCTATTTCCTTTTATTTTGTCGCCGCCGCTGCCGCTTTCTTCTCCAGCACGCGCAGTCCAGTGAACGCCTTCGCATCGGTCACGTCGAGGATCATGGGCGTCACGGAAACGTAGCCGTGCAGGAAGGCCCAGATGTCCGTATCCACCTCGTCCACGTCGCCTTTTTCCGGCGGGCGCCACGCCGACCAGTAATAAACGCGCCGTCCGGGGCTTTCCCGCCGCTCGAATTTTTCTTTGCCGGCCTTGCTGCTCAAGCGCGTCAGCATCACGCCTTTGAATTCTCCAGACGGGGCATTTACATTCACAAAGAACCCGGCTTTCAATAGCTTCTTCTCGCGGAGTTGCTCCACGAGTTGGCGAATGTAGGCGGCGGTGCGTGCGTAGTCTTCGTCCTTGTTGCCTTCCATGGAAACGGCAATTGCCGGAATGCCCAGCATCGCGGCTTCCTGCGCGGCTCCAACAGTGCCGGAAAGATAGACGCTGGCGATGCCCAGGTTGTCGCCGCGATTGATGCCGCTGATGACGATGTCCGGGCGGCGCGGCAGCAGCGCTTCGATGGCCAGGCGCACGCAGGTGGCCGGCGGCGCTTCCACGGCGTACCAGGTGACGCCGCTGGGCTGCTTGCGCTCAGAAACGAAAATGGGATCGCGCGTGGTGGTGATGCTGTGGCCCTTGCCGCTCTGGTTCTGCGCGGGCGCGGAGACGTAGAGTTCGCCGGCGGTTTGAAACGCTTCGATGAGCGCCTCCAGGCCGGGCGCGTCGTAGCCGTCGTCATTCGTCAGCAGGATCGTGAAACTCGAGCTTCCGCTCTGCGCCGCGGGCTGCTGCGCGGCGGCGGGAATGGCAAGAAAGAGCAACAAGAAGACTACGGCAAGTTTTTGTTTGCAAGTGTGCATGAAGTGCTCCTATTCGGACGGTTCAGAGCGGGCGCAGCCCCGAAGCATCGGGGCAGCGCCCCTACGGATCCTGTTGATGCGTTGCGGGCGCAACATGTTGCGCCCCTACAAATCCGGATGCTGAGCCTGCCACGCGTGCGCTTGCTCGTAGGCCAGCGCGAGGCGCAAGACCATTTCTTCGCCGCACCGCGGGCCGATCAATTGCAGCCCAATCGGCAGGCCCGCGCGCGTGAATCCGCATGGCACGGAGATCGCCGGGACTCCCGCAAGATTGGCCGGGCGGCACAAGCGCAGCAGCGCCGCGCGCACCGGCTCTTCTTCGCTGTCCAGTGTGAGCATCTTCTGACCAAGCTGCGGCGCAGCCACCGGCGTCACCGGCGCGAGAATCGCATCCACCATCGCGAAAGCGCAATCGAATTCTGCGCGCACGCGCTCCTGCATTTCGAAAGCGCGCAGGTAATCCACGGCGCGCACCTCGGGGCCCATCTCCATGCGCTTGCGCACGTCTTCGCCGTACTCCGCGGCATGCGCGGGGAACCATCCCATTTTGTGGTGGTAGTGCGCCGCTTCGGCGAGCGCGATGTGATTGCTGGGCTCGACGGAAGCGGCCAGCGAGGGCAGCGCGACTTCGACAATGTCTGCGCCGCGCTGCTCGAAATGTTTCACGGCTTGCAGTACTGCGCTGCGCACTTCATCATCGAGGCAGTCGAAATAGTAGTCGCGAGGCAGGCCCAGCCGAATGCGCTTGGGAAGTTTCTTCAAATTCTCCGGCAGGCGGGGCGGGGGCAACGCGAGGGTCGTCGCATCGAGCGGGTCGCGCCCGGCGATGGCGCGCAGCACGATGGCCGTGTCCGCAACGGTGCGCGCGAGCGGGCCAACGTGATCGAGCGTGGGCGAAAGCGCGACGGTGCCGTGCACGCTGACGCGTCCGTAGGTAGGCTTGAGTCCCACGATGCCGCAGAGTGAAGCGGGAATGCGGATGGAGCCGCCGGTGTCTGTGCCGACGGACGCGAAACACATTCCCGCAGCAAGCGCGGCCGCCGAGCCGCCGCTCGAACCGCCGGGAATACGCGAGGTGTCCCAGGGATTGCGTGTAGCGCCGAAGTGGGGATTTTCCGTCGTGACGCCGTAGGCGAACTCGTGCATGTTCGTCTTGCCCACGATGACCGCGCCGGCGCGCCGCAGGCTGCGCACAACGGTTGCATCCTCATCCGGAATGTTGCCCGCAAGGATTTTCGAACCTGCCGTGGTGCGCAGGCCCTTGGTGGCGATGTTGTCCTTCAGCGAAATCGGAATGCCGTGCAACGGGCCGCGCCAGCGCCCGCGCCGGATTTCGTTTTCCGCGCGCTGCGCGTCTGCGCGCGCTGCGTCCGCGGCCACGGTGATGTACGCATTCAGCCGCGGGTTGAGCGCATCGATTCGCGCGAGAATTGCATCGAGCAATTCAACAGGAGAAATCTTCTTCTTTCGCACAAGCGGTGCGAGATGCTCGATGGTTTGATATGTCAGGTCCATTGTTGCGATACGCCTTCACTCAAGAGATTCTTCGCTTCGCTCAGAATGACAGCGGGCGCAGCCCCGAAGCGTCGGGGCTGCGCCCCTACCTCCCCACTTGCCTTCATTCGAAAATCTTTTCCTGGCGCACTTCGCAA
>JAMCWK010000054.1 GCA_023481105.1 Acidobacteriota bacterium
TTGCAGCTTCACTTTGAGCTTGCGGATGAGGTCGCCGACGTGCGCGGCCATCAGCGGGTCCACCATGGTGGTCGGCTCGTCGTAGAGGATGGCTTCGGGGTCCTGGGCGAGCGCGCGGGCAATGGCCACGGCGCGCTTCATGCCGGTGCTGAGCTCGGCGGGAAGCTTGTCGGCAAACTCAGCGACTTCGAGCATGTCCATCAATTCGGCGACGCGGGAGGCGATACGCTCGGGGTCATCGCCGCGGGCGTCCATGGGAAAAGCGATGTTTTCAGCGACGCTGAGCGAATCAAACAGCGCGCCGGACTGGAACACCATGGCCACGCGGCTGCGGATGGCGGCGAGCTGCAATTCGTTCCAGCCGGTGATGTCTTCTCCGGCAACGAAGACGCGGCCGGAATCAGGCTGAAGAAAACCGAGAATGTGCTTGAGCGAAACGGATTTTCCGACGCCGCTGCGGCCGAGAATGACGCAGGTCTCGCCGCGGTTGACGAAAAAGCTGACGTTGTCGAGGACAACGAAATCGTCAAAGGCCTTCGTCACACCGCGGAATTCGATGTAGTGCTCGCTCACTTCTCTCCCCCGCGCTCGAGCTTGAGCCGCGCGGCTGCATAATCCTCGGGTTGATTCATGTTCTGGAACAGCGTGCCGTCTTCATCAAATTGCTTCCACACATCCGGAGAAACCACTTCCATGGTGAGGTCCAACAGGCCGGCGGTGACTTTGCGGACATTGCGCGAGACCGCGTCGGCAATAGCGCCAGCGCAGCGCTGGTTGTACATGGCACAGAGCGGTTCGTAGCCGGAGGGACCAATCGGCATGACCACGGCGGCTTCGGATTCGAGTCCGGCGCCAATCAGCCATTGCAGCCAGTCGCGGCGAAGGTGCGGCAGGTCGCAGCCGAGAATCAGGAACCACGGCGATTGGGAATGGCGCAGCGCAGTGAGAATGCCGCCCAGCGGACCGAGGCCGGGAACATCGTCGGGGAAAACTGTGACGCCGAGCGGAGCATAGCGCTCCGGCGGGCCAACGACGGCAACGCGAGCAACCAGCGGCTCCAGCAGAGCTGTCATGCGCAGCAGCATCGGCTGGCCGCCGATGGGCAGCAAAGCCTTGTCCACGCCCATGCGCGTCGAGGCGCCGCCGGCAAGGATGAAGGCGTCAATATCGAAGCGTGTCACGCTCATCAAGAGAATGAAACCACAGATGAGAGCGAATGAACAATGCAAATCGAAGCGCTGAGCTACTCGGCGGACTTACCGGGGCGGCGGATGCCCAGCTCGCGGAGTTTTTCCTGCAAGCTCTGGCGGTGCAGGCCGACCGCGGCGGCGGTGCGCGACACGTTCCAACCGTTGTCTTCCAGCTTGCGCGTGAGATAGGCGACTTCGAATTTGTGCTTGGCTTCGCGGAAGTCCGCTTCTCTCAAGAAAACATCGGCGCCGTCTTTTGCGGCGCGGCCCGGGAGCGGCAGGCCCGCGCGGACTTCCTCGGGCAAATCCTCGGCGGAAATTTCTTCGCTGCGAGCGAGTACGACGCTGCGCTCGAGCGCGTTCTTCAGTTCGCGAATATTGCCGGGCCAGTCGAAGCGCTGAAGGAGCTGCGCAGCATCGGGAGCAAGGCGCGCCGGGCGGCCGTGGCGCGCGGAATGCAAGCGGAGAAACGCGGCTGCAAGCAGCGGGATGTCCTCTTTGTGCGCGCGGAGCGGCGGGAGCTCCAGCGTGACCACGCGCAGGCGGAAGTAGAGGTCCTGGCGGAAGCGGCCGGCGGCGATTTCAGCGGCGAGGTCGCGGTGCGTAGCGCTGATGACGCGCACGTCCACGGCGATGGGCTGCGTGCCGCCGAGGCGCTCGATGGTGCGGTTTTCCAGCGCGCGGAGGACTTTGGCCTGCGTGATCGCGTTCATGTCGCCGATTTCGTCGAGAAAAATCGTGCCGCCGTCGGCCAGCTCGAATTTTCCTTTTTTCTGCGAGGCGGCGCCGGTAAATGCGCCCTTCTCGTGGCCGAAAAGCTCGGACTCGATGAGGCTTTCCGGAAGCGCGGCGCAGTTGACGGCGACGAACGGCTTCCCTGCCCTCGGCGAGCGCGCGTGAATTTCCTGCGCGAGTAAATCCTTGCCCGTGCCGCTTTCGCCGAGGATGAGCACAGTTGCATCGGTCGGCGCAACACGATCTGCCAACTCGAAGACGCGGCGCATCGCGGCGGTCTTGCCGAGCATCTGGCCGAATTCGCCTTCGGTGACCAGGCGCTCGCGCAAGCGCGCGTTTTCTTCGGAAAGTTCTGTCAATTTGATCAAGTTGCCTACCCGGCGGCGCAGCTCCTCGATGTCGAAGCCTTTGACGAGATAATCCGCGGCGCCGAGTTGCAGCGCTTCGACCGCGGGCTTGGCGGAATCGAGCGCGGTGAGCACGAGCACGGGCTGCGCGAAGTCGTGCTCGCGCATCCAGCGCAGCAGTTCGAGACCGCCTTCGCCGGGCATGACCAGGTCGAGCAAAATCACATCAGGCCTTTCGCGCGGCAGCGCTTCTCGCGCGGCGGCCACGCTGTTGGCTTCGGCGATGCGGTATTTGTGCTCCAGCGCGCGGCGCGTGGCGTAGCGCGCGTTGGGTTCGTCGTCAACGATGAGAATGGTGCGCATGGGGACCTCGAATTACCGACCCTTCAAAGTCACAACAAAGCGCGTGCCGCGGGCATTGCTGACAGGGCTTTCGCACTCAATGGTCGCGCCGATTTCGGCGAGGCGTTTTTCCACGATGGCCAGGCCCAAACCGGTGCCGCTGGGCTTCGTCGTAAAAAACGGCTGAAAGATTTTTGGGAGAACGTATTCCGGGATGCCCGGGCCGTCATCGAGGATTTCCAGTACGACGGCTGCATCGCGGCGCGCGAGCGAAACGCGCACGGTGCCGCTAGCAGGCACGGCCTCTATGGCGTTGACGATGAGATTGGAAAGCACGTCGCTGAGCGCTTCTTCGGAGCCGGTGGCCTCCATCCTTCCCGCGGCACCTTCGAGAGTGAGCGAGACGCCGCGGCGCTCGGCTTCGTGTTGCAAGAGCGAAACGGTGCGCAACGCCACAGCGGCGACGTCCACGCGGGCAGCGGCTGCGCCACTGCCCGCGCGCACTTGCGGCTTCGCGTAGTGCAGAAGCTGCGTGAGTTTCGCGTTGAGGCGATCCACTTCGGCGATGGCCTTTTCGCAGTCGGGACGCGCGGAAGCGGGCAGCCCGGAATTCTCAAGCTGGAGCTGCAGCAGCGTCTTGATCGAACTGAGCGGATTGCGCAAATTGTGCGAAACGCTGGCGGCCATCTGCCCCAGCAGGGCGAGGCGCTCGCGCTCGGCCAGCTCGCGCTCGAGGCGGAGCTTTTCGTCGAGCAGGCGGCAGAGGTCAATCGCGGCGGGAAGCTGCTCGGCGAGATAGTCGAGCGCGGCGTGCGTCTCGCCGGAAAGCGATTGGCCAAAAAAATACGCTTCGAGCACGCCGATTTCCTCCGGGCCATTGCGCAGCACGAAGCGCTGGACGTTGCCGGAAACCGTGGCCGGGCGGGCCGGGCCGTCATGCAAGCAGATGCGCACGCC
>JAMCWK010000086.1 GCA_023481105.1 Acidobacteriota bacterium
GGAAAAGCGCGCCGTGGAGGACTCCGCCTATCGCGCGCGCGCCAGCGAAGTGTACCTGGTGGAGCAGGCCATGGCCGCGGCCATCGGCGCGGGCCTGCCCATCGAGGAACCGTCGGGAAACATGGTGGTGGACATTGGCGGCGGCACCACGGACATCGCGGTGATTTCCATGAGCGGCATCGTCTATTCGCGCTCGGTGCGACAAGCCGGCAACGAGATGGACGAAGCGGTGATGCATTACTTGAAGCGCAAATACAACCTGCTGGTGGGCGAGCGCACCGCGGAACAGATCAAGATGGAAATCGGCTCAGCCTATCCGCTGGAAAAGCCGCTGACCATGGAAGTGAAAGGGCGCAACCTGATCGAAGGCGTGCCACGCACGGTGACGATTGACGACAGCGAAATCCGCGAAGCGCTCTCCGAATGCGTGGCGGTGATTTTGAACGCCATCCGCATCGCGCTGGAGCGCACACCGCCGGAGCTTTCCGCGGACATCAGCGACCGCGGCATTGTGCTGACGGGCGGCGGCGCGTTACTGAAAAATCTCGACAAGCGCATCCGCGAAGAGACCGGTCTGCCCGTGTCCATCGCAGACGACCCGCTGGCTTCCGTGGTGCTGGGCACAGGGAAGATGCTCAGCGATTTCCAACTGTTGCGGCAAGTGTGCATCGACTAGAGCGCGTTCCGCACAGCGGAAACGAAGCCGCTTGGCTCCGAAACCACCATGCGCGTAATCCAAACTGTCAAGCGCCCGCTCATCCTGCTGGCCACCGTGGTGCTGGCGCAAGTACTTCTGCTCGCGTTTCAAATCAAGCGCGGCGAAGTGCGGCTGATCCGCGTGGCGGCGCTGTGGGTGGTCTCGCCGGTGCAGCGCGGGGGCACCAGCCTGATTGACGGCGTGGCTGGCGCGTGGAACCGCTACGTTGGCCTGCGCAACGCCCGCCAAGAAAACGAGGTGCTGCGCAAGGAATTAGCGGACTTGAAGCTGCGCATGGCGCAGCTCGAAGGAAACGCCGCGGAAGCCAAGCGCCTGCAGGCTCTGCTGGCGTTTCGCGAAGCCAACGCGGACGTACCCATGGTCGCAGCGCGTGTCGTGGGGGCCGGGGCGTCAGACACCAGCCGCACGGTGTACATCGATCGCGGCGAGGCGGACAAAATCCGCAAGAACATGGGCGTCATCACGCCAGACGGCGTCGTCGGCAAAGTGCTCGAAACATTTCCCAAGACTGGAACTTCGCTTGTGCTGCTCCTCACGGATAAGGAAAGTGGCGCGGGCGCGCTGCTGGCCAATTCGCGCACGTTCGGAATTATCCGCGGGACGGGCGAGCCGACGGTTGAATTGCGCAACGTGAGCAACGACCAGGATGTGGCCATCGGCGAAACCGTGCTGACATCGGGTCTCGATCAGATTTTTCCTAAAGACCTTCCGCTGGGCACAGTGGTCAGCGCGGAGAAGGGCAATCCATTCAAAGTGATTCGCGTGAAAACCGCGGCGCGCCTGGACCGGCTGGAAGAAGTGTTGGTGCTGCTGACGCAACACGAAACCCCGGGCAAGAAGGAAGACGCAACGGCGACGCCACCGAAGCAATAAACTGACCTCGAGCGCAGGCAGATAGCCTGTGCCACCTACATGGCACTGCGGGCACAATTCGAGCCACAAATCGAGGTCCACAAGTATCGCTGGCCGGCAGTGGCAGGCGTGGCCTTTCTGGCCGTGGTGGTGCGGGCGTTCGTACCGAAATACTATTTGAATGCGGAGTTATTGGACCTGCCGCTGCTGGCGACGCTGTACTTTGCGCTGAGCCGAAGGAACCCGGCGACGGGCTTGCTGCTGGGCATGGGAATCGGACTGCTGCAGGACGGCGTGAGCCGCGTGCCTATCGGGCTGTACGGCATCGCGAAGACGTTGGTGGGCTATGCGGGCTCCACCATCGGTGGGCGGCTGGATGTGGAGCATCCCATCAGCCGATTTTTTTTGACGTTTTGCTTTTTTCATTTTCATCAGGTGACATTGGAACTGATCCGGCGGGTATTGCTGGCAAAGCCGGAGGTGTTTTTCAGCGTGCGGCTGCTGGAAGCATCGTTGATCACAGCAGCGGTCGCGGTGGGGTTATTTCCGCTGTTGGATAAGCTGCGCATGCGAACTTAAGGGGCTGTTCACCTTATTCAATTAAGCAAAGACGCTTGCACAGAAATGGTGCAAGTGATACTTTGAGCGGCACTTGGAAGGAAGTTGTCAGTACTCAGCAAACAGTATTCAGCGGGCGCGGCAGAAGGCGCCGGCGAGCACGAAAGACAGCTTGTGTCCTGCCAAGAGATTCGGAAAATGAAGAATTGAAGCGCGTGGCCACCTGGCCCTGAAGCGCGCTCGTTCGGGCGGAAGAAATTGTCGGACTGGATTGGGAATGACCAACGACTGCCGCAAGGGCGGCTGTCGGCGATTTCCTACCTGATCGCCGGATGCACGCTGTTTCTCGTCATCGGCTTCTGGAAGCTGCAAATCATCCAATCGGATCACTACGGGCAACTGGCGGAGCGCAACCGCATCCGCTCGATTCCGATTATCGCGGCGCGCGGGCAGATCCTGGACCGCGAAAAGCGCGTGATCGTGGACAACTATCCCTCGTTCAGCGTGCTGCTGCTGCGGGAAGATCCCAAGCTTCTGGAAGAAGGCTTGCCGCTGGTGGCGGAGGGCCTAGGCATTCCGCTGGAAGAAATCCTGCAACAAATTGAAGCGTCGAAGAACATTCCCAAGTTTCAGCCCATCCAAATCAAGCCGGAAGCGAGCCAGGCGGATATCGCGTTTATCGAGTCGCACCGCGCCGATTTGCCACTGCTCGAGCTGCTGATGGTGCACCGGCGCCGCTACCCGCGCGATGGTTTCCTGGCGCACGCCATCGGATACGTCGGCGAAGTGAGCGAAACACAAATCGAAAGCAGCGGCGGCAAGCTGCGGCCGGGCGACTTTGTCGGGAAATCAGGGCTGGAGCGGCAGTACAACGAAACCCTGATGGGCACCGACGGCATGCGCCGTGTGGTGGTGAACAGCGTCGGGAAAGAAGTCGAGCGGCTGGATCACGTCGAAGCGCAGCCGGGCGAAAATATTCAACTGACGATTGACTACGATTTGCAGGTGGTAGCGGAAGTGGCCATGGCGGGGCAGAAGGGCGCGGTGGTGGCGCTGGATCCGCGCACGGGTGAAGTGCTGGCGATGGTCAGCCGGCCAGCGCCGGACCCCAACGCGTTTGCGATCCGCATTCCGGTGGAAGAATGGAAAAAGTTGAACGAGGACCCGGAACGTCCGCTGCTGAACCGCGCCATTCAGGCGCAACTGGCGCCGGGTTCCGTTTTCAAGATAGTGATGTCCACGGCCATGCTGGAATCGAAAGCAATCCCCGAGGATTATTCGGTTTACTGTCCCGGGTACGCGGATTTCTACGGGCGCGTGTTCAAGTGCTGGGTGTACGGCAAAGGCGGGCACGGACACGTGAAATTGCATGATGCCATCGTGCACTCCTGCGACGTCTTCTTTTACAACGTCGGCAAGCGGCT
>JAMCWK010000112.1 GCA_023481105.1 Acidobacteriota bacterium
GCAAAACGCTGGATGAAAACGCGGGGCTCACGGGACTGGTGGAGGCGGCGCTGGGGTATTCGCCGACGATTTACGAAGTGTCAGTGGTGGACGGGGCGGGCGTGGTGATGCTGTCGAGCGACGCTTCCCTGCCGTCGCGCGCGGCGCCGAAGCGGACGAACTTCGAGCAACTGGTGCGCAGCGGATTCGTGGAGCAATTGCGCGTGCTGTACGGGCCGCAAACAGTGTACGAGGTGAAGCTGCCGTTCAACTTGAGCGACGCGCCGTTCGGAGAAATCCGCATCGGAGTCTCCACGGTGTTTTTGCGCGCGGAAATCACGCGGAACCTGCAATCGGCGGCACTGTTCGTGTTCGGCGCGGTGCTGCTCTCGACGCTGCTGGCGGCGGCGGTGAGCCACGTGTCCCTGCGGCCGCTGGAAAAAATTTCCGCGCAGTTGGACCGCATCACGCAGGGGAAGTTCGAGCCGCGGCAGCCCCCACGCACGCCGAAGGCTGGCATCGTCCGCGGGGACGAGTTGACACAGGTCAGCACGAAGATTGATGTGCTCGGAAAACAATTGCACGACGTGCGGGAAATCTTCAGCACGCTGCGCGAAAATATGGAGCAGGTGATGGCCGGGCTGGAAGACGGGTTGCTGCTGTTCACGGCGGACGGACGGAACGTGCTGGCAAGCCCATCGGTGGAGAAATTTCTGGGCGTGAAGCCGGACGCACTGCTGGGACGGCGCGCGAGCGAAATTTTTCCGGCGGAACATCCGCTGCGCGCGGGCGGAGCGCTGCGGTTCGACGGGGATTTGCTGGAGCGCGTGGACGGCGCGGAGGCGGTGCTGAACGGCAGCGCGGGGCGCAGACGCGTGGGGGCCAGCGTGCAAGTCATCGAGGAAGGCGGCTCGCGCATGGGCGCGCTGATGACGCTGCGGGATTTGGATTCGCTGGAGCGCATCGGGTCACAACTGGAAGTGTCGGAGCGGCTGGCGGCGCTGGGGCGCGTGACGGCGGGCGTGGCGCACGAGGTGAAAAACCCGCTGAACTCCATGCGGCTGTGGATTGAAAACTTGAAGGAAGCGGTGCCGCAAGAACAGGAAGTGGCGCGGCAGGGATTGAAGATTCTGGACAGCGAAATCGACCGGCTGGACCGCGTGGTGCGGACGTTCCTGGATTTCAACCGGCCGGTGGAGTTGCGGCTGGAAGAAACGTCGCTGAGCGAACTGCTGCTGGAAGTGGTGGCGGTGGCGCAGCCGCAAATCGCGAAAGCGAATGTGAAGGCGACGCTGGAGTGCGCGGAGGACGTGCCCACAGTGCGCGCGGACCGCCCGCTGTTGAAACAGGCGCTGCTGAATCTGGTGCTGAATGCGTGCGAGGCGATGCCGGAGGGCGGGCCGCTGACGATGAGCGTTCGCGGAACCAGCGACCGGGCACAAGTTGCGATTAGCGACGCGGGGCGCGGCATTCCACCGGAATTCCGCGGGAAAATTTTTCAGTTGTACTTTACAACGCGACCGGGAGGCAGCGGCATCGGACTAGCGACGACGTTCCGGATTGTGCAGATGCACGGCGGTTCGATAGACTTTACATCGGAAGTGGGGCGCGGCACGACGTTCACGATTGAGTTGCCCGCTTCGCGCACGCACGGCCTGTCCGCCCGCCCGCGGGAAAATGCGCATGCCCAGCCGTAGAAAAATAATGCGGATGATTTGGGCGCTGACGGCGCTGACGCTGGCGCTCGGCGGCGCCGGATGCCGCAAACGCGCCGCACCGGCCCCGGCGCCGGTGGTGATTGTGCCGTCGGCGACGGACACGCAGCCCAGCGCGCAGCCCGCGCCGGTAGAATCGAAAACAAAGCCTGTGGAAACGAAACCGGCGCCCACTGCGCCTGCACCGTCACCGGAATTGGTGGTGCCGCCGGCGAAAAAAAGCTCGCCACGAACGACGACGCCGAAACCCGCGCCGGCGCCGGAGACTCCAACCACGCCAGCAGAAACGACTCCCAAGCCAGCGCCGCCGCGGATTTCGCCGCGGCTGTCGCCCACCGAACAGGCGGAGTACGAACGGAAAACCAATGCCGCCATCACCGCGGCAGAAAAAAATATGCAGGCGACGTACGGCAAACAATTGAACGCCGCCCAAAATGACTTACTGGAAAAGACGCGCGGATTCCTGGGACAGGCGCGGGAAGCCGCGCGCGCGGGAGATTGGCAACGGGCGTTTAATTTGGCGGAAAAGGCGAGGGTGCTGTCGGTGGAGTTGGTGAATTCGTTGTAAGGAAGTTGTCTGTTTTCAGTTTTGAGTTTTGAGTTGTCAGTACACAGACGCGGCCGCCGACTGACGTCGGCGGAAGACAAAGCGGCGTCAAGCCGCCGCACTCCATAAAAAAATCAATAGGGGAAACGGTTGGAGCGGACGGGCTGGCGATTGGCCGGGCCGGAAAGCGCAGAGGCGCGGCCGGGGTCGGTGAAATTGATTTGTGAGGCGTCGAGATAGAGCGGGCGGTCGAGCGTGGCGTCGAACGTCGAGCCGCGCGGGATTTCCGCGTCGGGGCCGCGTGTGAGAAGCACAGCCATCAGCCCGGTGGCTGCGCCAGCCAGTGTGCCGATACCCGCTCCACGCCCTACGTTTCCGGCCAGCCCGCCAATACCCGCGCCAACTCCTACACCGACGGTGGTGGTGCGCAGGACTGTGCCGACGTCAGAGGCCTTGTCGGTGTCGCCCTTAATTTTTCCTTCTTTGTCCACATCCTCGTTGCCGCCGGTGCCTGCGCCGGCAGGCACCGCGTTAAAGCTGACGGTGTAGCCGTTGGGAAGAATCAGAAGATCGAGACGGATGAGCAATTCGGCGCGGCCCTTGACCTTGCCGGCGCGCTTGGCTTCCACGACCTGTCCGTGCACGTAGGAGCCCGCGGGAATGCAGATGCGATTGTCCTGCGTGATGGGGAAGATCGTTTCGAGATAAACGGGATCGCCGGGCTTGGCGCTGCGCGTGGTGATGGAATTGTGCACGACCAGGGGAAGCTGCGTGCCGGCGGGAAGAACAATGTTTCCAGCGCGCTTCTTCAGCTCGGGGCGGGCGACGTCGTCTTGCGGCGGCGCGGATTTTTGCGGCTCGGCAGCGGGAGGATTTTGCGGGGGCGGCGCCTGCTGAGGGGGCTGCTGGGCGAAGGCGCTCGAAGAAAGCGCAAGCAGGAGGATGAGAATCCCCAAGAGAGATCCTTCGCTTCGCTCAGGATGACAACATGATTTGCGCATCGGAATCCTCCCCACCGGCAGTTCCCTGCCACCCATGTCAACCTTTGCGATGCCCCCGGGGCCCGTGCGAGATGCATGAAGCATACGCCCGCACCCGGCCGGAAACCAGCCTGAAGGTAGAACCCGCGGGGATAGGGGAAAGTCGCGTCGAGCTATTCAAAATGCGGGCAGCGGCATAGCATAGCAGCGAGGAGAAAACCATGGCGAAGCTGGCGCTGGTGTACGGGATGCGGCTGTTTCCGGCGGAAGAG
>JAMCWK010000023.1 GCA_023481105.1 Acidobacteriota bacterium
CCTTTCTGCGCCCTGCCCGGCAAGCTGGCGACCCACAGCAGCGCCGCTGTGCAACACACAACGCAAATCCTTCGACAGTTCATGCGTGGAATCCTTGCCGGATGTTCTGCCTCAGACTAACCCCGGCCGGGAGGCCGGTCAACAATCGCAATGTCCTATGCGCTGGCGCGCCCCGGGCTGCTCGATGCTTCTTGCAAGCGCAGCCATCGCTGCCCCGCAAGTATCGCCGCACCCAGCGCGCCGGCGTATTCAGAATCCGCCGACACGTTGACGTGCGAGCCCAGCCGCTCTTCGAGCGCAGCCACCATGCCGACGTTCCGCGTCACCCCGCCGGTCACCGTGATTTCCGGCTGCGCGCCCACCTGCCGCACCAGCGCCACTACGCGCTCGGCAATCGAGTTGTGCGCCCCGCGCAAAATATCTTCGACAGGTTTTCCCGCAGTGACGTGGTTGATCACTTCGCTTTCCGCCAGCACCGCGCAGATGCTCGAAATCGGCTGCGGGTCCTGCGCGCGCAGGGAAAGCGCGCCGATTTGCTCCAACTCAATTTCCAGAGATTTCGCCACGCGCTCCAAAAAGCGTCCCGCGCCCGACGCGCAGCGGTCGTTCATGCGGAAAGCCACCACGCGGCCGTTTTCGGCGATGCGCAGCGCGCGGGAATTCATGGCGCCGACGTCCAGCACCGTGCGCGTCCCCGGAAATTGCCGCAGCGCCCCGACGGCGTGGCAGGTCATCTCCGTGATTTGGATTTGCCGGAACGGCACGCGGTAGCGGCCGTATCCCGTGCTGGCCACGTACACGATGTGATTGCGGTCAATGCCGTGCCGCACGCACAATTCCTCCACGGTTTGTTGCGCGGCCACTTCCAGCCGCGCACCGGTCTCCTGACAAATCCGCCCGCGCTCGCCGCCGGAGTCATCCACCACGACCGCGCGGGTCATCCGTGTGCCCACGTCTATGCCCACCACGTAGTCCACGTCAGCCTTCTCCTGTCGTCATCCCGCCTTTACTTTCGTCATCCTGAGCGAAGCGAACGATCCCTCTTCCCTTCGAGCGACTCTCGCCCTTCGGAATTCCCTCGCCCTTTCCCCACCTCGCCGTGCGCCGCGCGCTCCCACGCAAACAGTGCCGCGCCAATCGCCCCGATGTGCTGCGATTCCGGCGCCACATTCAGTTTGAGCTGCAAGCGCTCCTCGAGCGCTGCCACCATCGCGCGGTTCCGTGCCACGCCGCCGGTAAACGTGATCTCCGGCTCCAGCCCCACGCGTCGCAGCAATGCGATGCTCCGCCCGGCAATCGCCGAATGCACGCCGGCCAGCACGTCTTCCACCGCGCAACCCTTCGCCAGGTGCATCATGATTTCCTGCTCGACGAACACCGTGCACACGTTGCTGATCTTCATCGGTTTTTTGGATTCGGAGGCGATGCTCGCCAGATCATCCAGGCCCAGGTTCAACACTTGCGCTGCCGCCGTCAGAAAGCGCCCGGTGCCCGCGGCGCACTTGTCGTTCATCGAAAAATCCTTCACTTCGGCCGTCTCGCTCACGCGGATGGCCTTGGTGTCCTGCCCGCCCATGTCCAGGATGGTGTGCGTCTGCGGGAAGAGAAAGCACGCGCCCTTGGCGTGGCAACTGATCTCCGTCACCTGCAAATCGCCGAACGGCACGCGGTAGCGCCCGTAACCCGTGCCCACCGTGTAGGCGACGTCCCACTCTTCCAGTCCCGCGGTCTTCAGTGCCTCGCGGAACGCGCGCTCCGCTGCCCGCACCACGTTCGCGCCGGTGTCCACCAGTGCCAGCGCGCGCACCTTCTTGTTCTCATCCAGCAGCGCCGCCTTCGTTCCCGTTGACCCGACATCCACACCAGCTACAAGCATCGCGGGTTTCCCCTCAGACCGCCGCCACCGGCTGCTTCGACGAAATCCGCCGGTGCTCCAGCGATTCAAAAAACGCATCAATACGGTTCCGCAGTTGCGCCTCGGAAAAATAGCGCGGATCTGCTAGGTCGGATTCCACGAACAGCGTGGGCAGCCCCTGCACCTTGGAGAAATGTTCCCGCACGTCCGCCTGCCCCACCGAAAACGCGCGGCAACTTTTCACCGAGTGGATCACCAGCGCGTCCGCTGAATATTCTTTCGCGTAGCGCTCCAGCATGGAGCGCCGCAGCGACCAGTCCCAGTTCGTGTAGCAGTTCACCGCGTATTCCGCCAGGCTCTCCATTGGTCGCGAGGGGTCGTGGCGCATCCCGAAATCCCATATGCCGCCGACCTTCGAATACGTCGAAGCCACGCTGACCACGCCCCAGCGCTTGAACAGTTCCCAGAAATTCCGGAAGTTCGGCCACGGCGGCGGGCCCTCCATCACCACGCGGAAACGTTCGTTGCTCAGCGGCCCGATTTTGTGCTGGATGCGCTCCTCGATTTCTTTCCAGGCCGCCTGGTAGTAGTCCACGCATTCCTTGGTGCCGCGCAGCACATAAATCGGCGCCATGAAGAACACGGCTTCGAAAAATGCATCGAAAGGCGAAGGCTTATTCTTTGCCGAGTGTAGAATTTTCACCCACAGCTCTTCGGCTTGGCGCGCGTACTCGAGCTGCTCGCGCAACTTGTCCATGTCGAATTTTTTCCCGCTGATTTCCGCGCAGACTTGCGCCAGTTGCTCGAGCTGCTTCACCACGTACTGCAAATCTTCCGGCCGCATGGCCTCGCCGGTGCGGCGGTAGGGCACATCGAGCATGAAAAAGCGCGCGCCGTAGAGCTCCGCCAGCGCCTCAAACCACTTGATGTAGGTGTTGCAGCCGGAATAATTGCACACCAGCAAATCCGGCTTGGGCATGGTGCCGAACGGGCCCTTATTGCCGCTCGCTGCCAGCCCGATATCGTTTTTTACGTAGCCGCACACGTCGGAAGAGTAGCCGAGGTCTTCGGCTTTCAAAATCATGTCCCCGGCCACTTTCTTGATGCCGCACTGCAGCGCGTTGACCTCGGGGAAGGCGATTTCGAAACCGAAGATCCGCAACAGCTCGCAGATGTTGCCGCTGATGAACAGGTACGCGACGGGCGTGCCGTTCTTCGGCGCGTCCTCCAGCCGCTTGTACCAGTGGCCGAGCAAGTCCTTTTGCAGGTCGCGCCCGGTGTTCTGGAACTGGTAGTTGCTCGCCATCTTCTGTAGGGGCGTGTCTTCAGACCGCCCCGTGCTCCTCTCAAGAGAAAAACATGATCGATTCGACAAACGTCTCCGCCTGCATGCGCACGCTTTCGAACACGCTCATTTTTTCTTCGTACTCGAATTCCAGCGTCGGTAATCCGGCGCGCTCCGCCGCCCGCCGCAGCAGCACGCCGTCGTACAGCGCGGGCTCGCAGAATTTCGGGCTGGCAAAAATCACGCCTTGAATTCCTTTTTTCGGAAGCA
>JAMCWK010000143.1 GCA_023481105.1 Acidobacteriota bacterium
CGACATGTCCATCACCAAGACGACGCGGATCACGGAGAAAGAATTTTTCGGTGCAAGCGAATTTGATGGAAAAAGCCACGGTATGGCCGGCAATGGCCAAGGCGTTCGAGTCCACGCAAGGCGATCTGACGGACAAGCTGCTGGCGGCGCTGGAAGCGGCGCAGCGCGAGGGCGGCGACATCCGCGGAAAACAGTCGGCGGCGATTTTGATTGTGAAGGCGCATCCGAGCGGAAAGCCGTGGGCGGACCGCATCGTGGATTTGCGCATCGAGGACCACCCCGACCCAATCAACGAATTGAAAAGGTTGGTGCGTGTGAGCCGCGCGTACCAGCGTATGAATGCGGGCGACCTGTGCGCGGAGAAAAAAGACTGGGAATGCGCATCAAGGGAATACGGCGCGGCGGAAAAACTAATTCCGGAAGAATTGGAGACGTTTTTCTGGCACGCGGTGACCATGGCCACGGCGGGAAAGGTGGATGAAGCGCTGCCGCTGTTCAAGAAAGTATTCGCCAAAGATCCGAAGTGGGCGGAACTGGTGGAGCGACTGCCGGCAGTGGAGTTGCTGCCGAAGGACGCCAAGTTGATGGAGCGGATCCGGGCGCAGAAGTGAGGAAGGATTCAAGGAAATCAAAGAGAGATCCTTCGGGCCGGAAGAAGGCGTCGGCCCTCAGGATGACGGTCGTTTGCGAACATAAACTCTATGGCGGGATGGGGGTGGAGGCGACAGTGGCGGGAGCACCGTTGTTGAAGCGGATGACGTTGGACTGGTCCACGAAGAAATAGCGGTCGCCGGTCTGCCCGGGCGCGAACGGAGCGGCGGTGATGGAAAAAGTATCCATCTGGCCGTCGCCGTTGGAGTCCACGGGAGTGTAGGTGAAGACGTAGCCGCTCTTGGTGCCGCCGGCCAAGACGACATCAATGAGGCCGGCGTTGGCAGCGCTCGGAGGCGTGCCCGGTGCCTGCGGGCCAAGTGCTGCGAGCGTAGGCGCGTAACCCACCTGGTAGGTGGATTGATACGTGACCTGCACCGTGCAAAGAGTGCGCAGGGAGGCGACGGCGGAACTCTCGTTGGCCACCATGCGCGAACGAAGCAAGCGCGGAATGGCAATGGCGGAAATGGTCAGGATAATGGCAATGACGATCAGAAGCTCGATGAGGGAAAAGCCATGGCCTTGCCGACGAGGGCGAAACTTCATTGTGACCACCTCAAATCAGCCGAGATGAGCGACGAGTCGCGCGAATCATAGCATAGACGTCAAGGGAAATGAGAAGGGTGTGGGGTGTGGAGGTTAGGGTGTAGAGAAAACGCGTTGGAAGGTTTGAAGGTTGCAAGGTTTCAGAGTGACAAGGGCACAGAGTTGAGAAAAGGCCGCGATGGGCGTTAGTTGCTACGTGCTGAACACTGAGCACTGCCCACGACTTACTTGCGGGCGACGAGCGCGGCAATCTGGCCGAGGTGGTTGAGGTCGTGGCCGGCGATGAGGCGGAAGATGTGCGCCACGGTTTCCTGGCCGCGCTCGGAGTGCATGCCGTAGTTCTCCCACTTTTCTTTGGGGATGGATTTCAGAAGGGCCAGATTTTCCGCGCGCAGCATGCGGAAGAGCGCGAGCGATTTCTTAGGATCCTGCTTGGCGTAGTTGGAAGTCTGCGCCCAGGCATCCTGGTCGAAGGCCTGAATGGCAATGCCGTTGGAATTAATGATGGAGCGCAGGCGCCAGCCGATGACCCATTCGGTCTCGGCGAGGTGAGCGAGAATCTCCGTGACGCTCCACTTGTCGGGCGCGGGGCGGCGGTCGAGCTTCTTGCGCGGGACGCCGCGGCTGAGTTTTGCCAGCTTGTCCGCGGTGGAGCGCTGCACCTTCATGGGTTCGTGGCCTTCGATGAGGCCGAGAATGCGGGCGACGTATTGCTGCGGTGTTTCGTTCATGGGGCCTCCGGAAAAGATGAAAACCGAAAAACGAAAAGCGAAAATCGGAAAACACTGAGCGGGACAATCCGATTAGATGCGAAGACAGTCCTCAAAGTCTCAAGATCCATTCAAACACCGCTGGGCGCCAAGTTATAGCAGGGCGCAGTAATCCCGAAGCATCGGGAGCGCCCCCACGAGATGCGCACAGGCTGCAAGCCCGTGCTACTTGCCGCGGGATTTTTCCATGGTGTCCCAGACGGAGTCGGGGACGGCCAGGAGATCGTTGAACTCGCCGGCGCCGCGGAGCCACAGCCCGCCATCAATCGTGACGCATTCGCCGTTCACATACTCGGCGAGCGGAGAGAGCAGATAAACAGCCAAATTGGTCAGTTCATCATGGCGGCCAAAGCGCTTCATGGGATGCGCATTCTTGGCATGCTCCTCAAATTCTTTGGTGGGCATGAGGCGCGACCACGCGCCCTCGGTGGGAAACGGGCCGGGCGCGATGGCGTTCAAGCGAATCTTGTGGCGCGCCCATTCCACGGCGAGCGAGCGCGTCATGGCCAGCACGCCGGCTTTGGCACAGGCCGAGGGCACGACAAAACCCGAGCCCGAGCCGGTGGCGGCGTAGGTGGTGACGATGTTGAGAACGTTGCCGCCGGTTTTGCCGTTGATCCAGCGGCGCGCCAGCGCGTTGGTGCAGTTGAAAGTGCCGTAGAGCACGATGCTGACGACGGCGTTGAATGCGTTGGCGGAAAGTTTTTCCGTGCGCGCGATGAAGTTGCCGGCGGCGTTGTTGACCAGCGTGTCCACGTGGCCGAATTCCGTTTCCGCGGCGTCCACGAGCAACTCAACGGCAGCGGCGTCACGCACATCGCAGGATGCGAAGGCGGCATGGCCGCCGGCTGCGCAGATTTCGTTGGCGGTTTTTTGCAGCGGCTCTTCGCGGCGGCCGGCGAGAAAAATGCGTGCTCCGAGCTCGGCGAAGCGCAAGGCCATGGAGCGGCCCAGGCCCGTGCCACCGCCGGTGATGAGAATGACGCGGTCTTTCAATAAGTCAGACTGGAACATGGAGCTCTCCCGCAAAAAGGGCCTACATTATGCATGGAAGCGACGAAGGACGAAAGACGAAGGAGGAAAGAGAAGTCCAACGCAGAGGCGCGGAGAACGCAGAGCAGCGCAGAGAAGAGAATGAAACCTGAGTTGCGATAGACAGATATCCTTTGGACCGCGAAAGACGCATGCCCCAGGAAGACCGGGCTTCGCCAAACGCAGCGTTACTTCGCAGGGAGAAATTCTTTGGGCAGCGGAGTTTCCGGCGATTCCGCTTGCCAGAAGACGGTGACGATCCACCAGCGCGTGCCGTCGGAAAAAAGCTGAATGGAGTTGATGCCGCGGACGAAGGGCGCGGGATCAGCCGCGCGGCGGCCTTCGTAGGTGCTGAACGCGTGCACAATGTTGCCGAAGCGCTCACTGCGGCGAGCGATTTCTTTTTCCGAAAAGCCGTCGCGCTCCAAGAACGCACTGGAGCGCGTGATGTAGCCCTCGGGGTCAAGCGTGACCGCGCGGAATTCGCCGGTCTGCGGGTTGCGTCCGGTGGGAATCAGGCGCGCGCCGGGGGCGAAGAGCGAACGGAAACGGTCCCAATCGCGCTTCTGCCCAACCGGGCCGGAAATGACGTCGTAAAGCGCGGCGATGATGGCATCGGGAGAAGCGACGTCTTCTGCTTTGGCCGCGGGAGGTGCGGGGGCTTGCGCGGGTGGCGGCGCGGCGGGTTTTTCCTGGGCGGAGACGAGCGAGGCAGCGAAAAAAATCGACAATACGACGGCAAGTGCACGACGCATGAGAATCTCCTTTGAAGCTGCATGCCGGGGGTGCGCGGCAAGATGCGCCGCGCACCCCGGCGCTACATGGGCTAGAAAAACTATTGCGGCAGGATGCCGACTTTCACGGCGGAGGGAAGCGCCTTCGAGTGATAGACGCGCTGCGTCGTCTTTTGGAAGTCGGCCTCCGTGGCTTCGTTGATGTTCATGAATTTTCCCGGATTCAGGTCCGCGAACGGAAACCACGTGGAGTGAACCTGAATCATGATGCGGTGACCGCGGCGGAAAGTGTGGAACGTGTCGGAGACGGCAAATTCAACTTTCGTGGGCTTGCCGGGAACGAACGCCTCGGGATTTTCGAGCGAGTTGCGGAATTTGCCGCGGATGATTTCGCCGCGGACGAGCTGTTGATAGCCGCCGAGCGTGTTGTTGATGGAGCCCTTCTCGTCGGGGTAGCGGTCCGGATAGACGTCAATGAGCTTGACAATGAAGTCGCAATCCGTGCCGGTGGTGGAGACGTTCAGGCTGGGCGTGATGGGGCCGGCAATAGTGACATCGTTTTCCAGCACGTCGGATTGATAGACGAGCACGTCGGGGCGTCGCGCGGCGTGGCGCTGGTCGTCCACCATGTAACGCTGGGCCATTCCGCCGGCAATGCCCGGCGTGAGCGGCACGGGCTTCTTGGGGTCGCTCGTATATTCGTCGAAGTCGTTGGTGTCGGTGGCGGGCGCGTCAAACGAAAGTTTTCCGTTGGCTTGAAGATAGAGCGATTTCGCAACGAGATTTTTCGGCGGCCAGGCGTCCATTTTGCGCCACTTGTTGGCGCCAGTCTCGAAGACATAGGCTTCGGGGAGATCGTTCTTGCCCTTGTCCTTCAGGAAAAAATTGAAAAAGGCCAGCTCGATATCTTCGCGGTAGAACTCGGCGGTTTTCGCATCGAAGCGCGCGTCGCCCAGGGAATCGCCGGGACCGCCCGCCCAGCCACCGTGCACCCACGGGCCCATCACCAGCATGTTGAAGACGCCGGGATTCATTTCCTCGGTAGCGTGATAGACGCCCAGAGCGCCAAAAAGATTTTCCGCGTCGAACCAGCCGCCGACGGTCATCACGGCGGGCGCAACCTTTTTGAGGTGGGCGCGGATGTTGCGCGCCTTCCACCAATCGTCGCGGCGGTCGCGCTTCATCATTTCATTCCAGAAAGCGATTTGATTTTTGAAATATTTGTCGTTGGCGTTCTTGTTGGGGCCGAGGCGCATGTAGAACTCGTAGCCGTCGTTGGTGACGCGGTCCATGGGCGGGCCGGGATACACCGTGGTGGGCTTGGGAAACGGCCAGCCGGCGCCGGAGAACCATCCGAAGGCGTGCGCGAGAAGCAGCGCGCCGTTGTGGTGCCAGTCGTCACAGGTGAACCAGTCGGCCACGGGCGCCTGCGGAGAGACCGCTTTGAGCGCGGGATGCGCGTCTATCATGCCCGCGGCGACGTAAAAGCCCGGATAGGAAATGCCCCACATGCCGACGCGGCCGTTGTGGCGGGGAATATTTTTCAGCAGCCACTCGATGGTGTCGTACGTGTCCGTGCTTTCGTCAATGTCCTTGGGGCCGGCCTTGACGTCCTTGTGCGGGCGGACGTGTTCGAATTCGCCTTCGGACATCCAGCGGCCGCGGACGTCTTGGTAAACGACGATGTAGCCTTCCTTGGCGAACAGCGCCGAGGGGCCGATGTTGTCGCGATAGCGATCCGTACCGTAAGGCTGGATGCTGTAGGGGGTGCGGACGAGCATGATGGGATAGGTCTTCGAAGAATCCTTGGGCGCGTAAATGGCGGTGAAGAGACGCACGCCGTCGCGCATGGGGATGTAGATTTCCTGCTTGGTGTAGTTTTCCTTGACCCACTCGAGGCCCTGCGCGGCCAGCGGCGCGGTGAAGACGAAGAGCAGCAACGCAACGCCAGCAACGCGAAACATCCTACCAATGCGCATGACTTCCTCCAGCAAGCGAAGTGTCCGAACGGTTGTGAGACTACCACAGGTGCTGCCGAAGATTTAGACGTAAGGGCGGAGAAAAAGTCAGTGGCGCGTCTTGAGACAGTAATTGCGCACGCCGCCGAAAGTGGTGACCCCGATGTGGATGTAGGAAACCCAGCGCTCGAGTTTATGGTGATTCGTGCGGTGGAAGAGATAACTGATGCCGACGGAAGTGAGCGCGCCGGCGGCTTCGATGGCCACGAAAGCGGCCTTGTTGTCCACAGCTTCGTTGCTGAGGAGGATTTCTTCGCGGCCGCGGCGGCGCATGTTGCCGGTGGAGTGGAAGTCGAGCGCGCGCGAGGCGGCAACTCCTGCAAAGAGCCAGGCGTTCTGCCGGTCCCAGAAGCGATGCGGCGGAGCGGGCGCGGGCGATTGCGCGTCGGGCGAACGCTGTGGCTGAGGTTTATCCGGCAATGACGCGGGCGGCATGGGCGGATTTTGCTGCGCGCACAGCGTGCCGGAAAAATAAATCAAAGCGAGGAAAGAGAGAATCGCGATTCGGCGCATCGCATGGATTGTAGAGAAGAATTGCGAAGCGGCAAAGAGGCGAATTACGAAGCGCGGAGGGATTGCATCATGGAGGCGATGATTTCGCGGAGGCGGTCGGCGGCGGCGGCGTAGAGAGCTTCGCCGGTGGTGAGTGCCGGCGTGGTGGCGACGGCAGTGGCAGTTGCGCTCCGGGAGGAGAGATCCTTCGCTTCGCTCAGGATGACAGCCGAAGGAGTGGCGGGAGCAAGGACGTCGCAGGGAGCGGTAGCGGAAAAGGATGAAAAAGCGACGGGTGGGCCGAAAGACATGCGCGCGCGGGCGCGGTTGCGCGCGCCGGGGAAAAGCGAGCGCCAGTTGAAGGGCCGGCTACGCGGCCAGATTTCGAAAACGTTTTCCAGCGCGACGGGAACAATGGGTGCTTCGAGATTGAGGGAAAGAATCGGGGCGCCTTTCTTGAATTTCTTGATTTCGCCGTCGATGGTGCGCTCGCCTTCGGGAAAAAGGATCAGCACTTTTCCGTGACGCAAACCAAACGCGCCGGCTTGCATGGCGCGGATCAGATTGGTGTCCGGGTCCACGGGGACCACATTCATCTGGCGCGCGAGCCAGGCGGTGAAAGGCGTGGCGAAGTATTCACTGGCGCCGACAAAAAACAAATTCTTCAAGTGGCGGAAGGGCAAAGCGCTGACCAGCAGGAAAGCGTCGAGATAACTTTCGTGATTGGGGCACAGCAGGAACGGGCCTTTTTCCGGAAGGTTTTCGCGGCCGCGCACACGGAATCCCATGAAGAGCCAGGCGACAACGTAAGCAACCTTCAGCACAACAAAAAACAGCGCAGCATTGAAGGGCCGCGGGCGCAGAACCTCGTGCAGCACGGGGTCAGCCTCGAGGTCGGCTTGCAAAATTTTTGCCCAGGGGTCTACGGCGCTGTCCGCTCCGGCGTGTTCGCCGCCGCCGGCATCGGGATGGAGCACGGCGTCCACCAATTCGCGCACGGTGTAGATGCGATGAGAAACCTCTTCGGAGACGCGCGAGCCGAAGGCGACCTGCAACTGTGTGAGCAGTTCGACGCGCTCCATGGAGTCGAGGCCAAGTTCGAGTTCGATATTGGCGTCGGGATGGACGGAATCCGGCGAGCGCGTGGCGGCGCGGACCATGTCGAGCGCGCGAGCCACGCGCGGCTCGGCGGCCCAGACGACATCCTCCTCGCGCACGGGGCGCGCAGCGGAGGAGGGTTCCGTGGTTTCGCCCGGCGCCCCGCCGGCGAGCACACGTTCCTGAATTTGAAAACGCTTCAGCTTGCGCGTTGTGGTGCGCGGGAGGTCTTCGTTCCAGATGTCGTAGCTCAGCACGCGCTTCATGGCCGGCAGCTGAACGGAAAGGCTTTCGATTTCGTAGCGCAGCACTTCCCTGGCATTGACGATCTTGCGCTGACGCAGCACGTCGAAATTAGGGACGACCACAGCATGGAGGCGCTCTGCGGCAGGCTCGCCCGGGCGGGCGAGACCCAGGACACAGATTTCCTTGATGCAGGGTGACTGGAGATAGTGGGCTTCGATTTCCTCGGGATAAATATTTTTTCCGGAACTGGTAACGATGATTTCCTTGCGGCGGCCGGTGATGTACAAGCGGCCGGCGGAATCGAGATAGCCGAGGTCGCCGGAGTGCAACCAGCCATCACGGAGCGTCTCGGCATTGGCGTCGGGGCGGTTGAAGTAGCCCTGCATGACGATGTCGCCGCGGATGCAGACCTCGCCGTCGTGCGCGCCTTCTTCAGCGGATTCATCGGGCGGCAGAATTTTGATTTCCACGCCTTTGAACGGCCTCCCCACAGAGGAGACGCGCGCATCGCCGAAATCCAGAAGCGTGGCGGCGCCGGAACATTCCGTGAGGCCATAGGCCTGAAGGATGTCCACGCCGAGGTCAAATAGGTCGCCTCCGATGGTGGCGTCGAAGCGGGAGCCGCCGGTGACAAAGAAGCGCATGCGCGGCCCAAACAACTGGTGTACCGGGCGGAAGAATTTCTTGCCAAGGTTGATGCCCGGGCCGCGGCGCAGCACACCGTTCAAGCGCAGCAATCGGCGGAACAAGAAGCGGCGAATGGGATTGGAGGCAGCGACTTTTTCCATCACGCGCTGATGGATCAGATAGAAGAACTGCGGGACACAGACGAAGACGCTGATGCCGCGCTCACGAAGGGCGCGAAGCAACTCGGCGGTGTTGAGCTGCTCGAGATAGACGACTTTAGCGCCGACGCAGAACGGCAGCATGAGGTTGGCCACCTGGGCGAGCGCGTGGAAGAGCGGCAGGACGCCGAGCAACGCGTCCGCCTCGGAGATGTGCACGCGATCAAAGACGGCGGCGGCTTCGGCGAGGAGATTGCCATGGGTGAGCACAACGCCTTTGGGATCGCCCGTGGTGCCGGAAGAATAGAGGATGACGGCCGGGTCAGTGGAGGTGGCCGGACACGGAAAGGGGAGCGCGCCTCCCGCAGTTCCGACAAAAGATTCCCATGTCACAAGGTCGCCGGCTTCGCCGTGCAGCAGGATGACGTCGGCAGAAGAGCGCGAGACGGCAATGGCTTCGCCGAGAGCGGCGAGAAAACGCGGGGTGACGAAAATCAGTCTGGCGCCGGAATCGCGAAGCAGCGCGGCAATCTGTTTCGATTTGTAGGACGTGTCCAGCGGAACGGGCACGGCGCCGAGGCGCTGCACTCCGAGATAGGCGGCCACCCAGCGGAAATCGTTGTCGGCGAGAATGGCGCAGCGCTCGCCGCGGGCGATGCCGCGGGCGTGCAGCGCGACGGCCACGGATTCCGCGGTGCGATGCAGCTCTGCAAAAGTGTGGGTGTCCACGCGGTCCGGGTGCTGCACTTCCACAGCAGTGCGCTCGGCAAAGCGCCCGGCAATTTCGGCAAAGCGCTGGTAGAAATTCGGCATAGGCCCAGAGGCGGGAGGTGCCATCAAAGGGAGATTAGTCCGGAACGCGAAAAAGGGAAAGAGGGAAAAGAACAGGCAACAAGAATCAGGGGACGAAGCAAGAGCAACGAATGGCGACAAGGATCACTCGCCGGTGGGTTTTTGTGCTGTGGCGGAGGCGTGGAGCTCGATCAGTTTCTTTCGAGTGGTGTCGAGGGTGAAGGTCACCGATTCGCGGGGGACGCCCTCGACGAAGGGGCGAATGAGCCAATCGAGAAGCGCGGGAATGTCGCGGGAAAGCGTGACGGATTCCAGCTGGATGTATGTGCCGCCATCGCGCTCCAGGTAGCGCCAGTAGGTGTGCATGCGCCAGAGATAGCCGCTGTCGTTGCCGACGGGCTTCTCCGGGCCTTCGGGCCTGTGGTGGTCCTCGACCTGAGCGATGCGCGTAGTCCAGGTGCGCGTCTGCAGGCGGTGAGAGTCAATGGGGATGTAATGGACTTCATGCTCGGTGTTGTGCACCGTGGTGACCACGGTCTTCTTCTTGTAGAAGCGAAAAAAAACTTTGAAATTGTTGCCGTCGCGGGAAAGGATTTTCGCTTTCATGACGTCCGGCTTGTAAATCTCCGCGTGACGATCGTATTGCTGGGCAAGGTCCATCGTCTGTTGCAGCGTGACGCCGGGGACAAACACCGTGCCGATCCAGTGATGGATAAGCGCGTCGCTGTCCTTGATGGGCTGTCCGTTGTCGAGGGTCTTCATCTTCTCGATGACCACTTCGCCGCGGCGCAGGCGCAGGTAAGCCGCGGAGCGCGCGGGCTCGGCGAGGGAATCCACCCAGAGAAAGGGATCGGCTTTTAGGAGTTCGGCATCAATGCGCGCCTCGGTGAGGCGGACGTAGCGATCGAAAGTCTCGACCGATTTCTTTTTGAGCTGGGCGGCAGGAGCAGGCGGAGCCAGCAAGCTAGCGCAGACGAGCGCAGCGGCCCAGCGGCGCGGACTCATGCTTCGCGTGGTCATGCCGTGTCTCCCAGTTCCGACAGACGAGAAAAAAGTGTCGCCCAAAGTTGGCGGCAGGAGAAGTCCGCCGCTTTCTTTTTCAATGCGTTAGATGCGTTCTGCCGGCGCATGACTGTATTAGAGGGCAAGGCGGATGCCAAGCTGAAAGACGGTGGAATCGTTGAAAGTTAAAGTGTGGAAGGGTGGAGTGAAAAAAATCTGGCGGGTTGGGTTGCGCGCTTACGATCCCTTGTGGAACCGTCGTCCCCGCAGCGCAGCTCCCAACCCGTTACGCGGAGATTAGAAAAGTCCCAAGACGGGAACAATGGACTGGTAGGGCTAATCGCGACGGTACGAGGGGATTAGTACCGGGTCAAAAATGCAGCACTTAGCGGCGATTCGATGTTCTTAGGCCGTGAATCGGCGCTGACCCAATACATGGCGAACAGAAAGAGAATAAGGATTGGGCTTTCTGGTTGGCGGCAGTTCGAGGAGGAGCGCGCATTCCGACGATGAAGAGGGCCGCGGCGTCCAAGAAGTGGGACGCAAACAGCGATGGGGAGCGAGCATCGCACGGGCCTGAGACAGATGGGGAATGACGTTGTACATTGAGGGCGTCATCGGAACGCAGCCGTTCGTGAAGGAGCGGAGTTTGCCGGACCCCCGCGAGAGTGCCCCGCGGCAGAACGAAAGCACGCGCTCCGCGGGCGAAGTGTCTCTGGCGGAGGCGTGCGCGGGCGGCGAAATCGGCGCGTTCGAGCAGCTCTACCATCTGCACGGTGCGCGAATGAAAAGCCTGGCGTGGAATTTACTCGGGAACGAAACGGACGCGGAGGACGCAGTGCTGCGGCTGACCAATTCGAACGGGATCGTAGAAATCTTGAAGGGCGGAGCGCGCGTGACCACGACGCCTGCAAAGAAAGGGTGACGGCGAAATTGCTTTTCAAGGTTGGAAAGTTGGAAGGTTGAAATGTTCCGTGCGTCCAAATTTAACTTTCCAACATTCCAACCTACAAACCTTCCAACCGAGATGAATGTGCCAGTCTAAAGACGCGCGCCTACAGAGTGACGTCCAACGTCAGGTCTTGCACCAGCTTGTCGAGTTCGGCTTGCGCTTTCATGCGCTGCGCTTCGAGATCGGCCATTTCCTTCCGTAGTGAATCCAGCCGGTTTTCTTGTTCGTTGAGCTGCGCAGTGTAGCGCTGGAGGAGAGCTTTTTCTTCAGCGCTGCCTTTCAGCGCCTTCATGTTTTCGCGCAGGCGTTGCTGGTCGTCATATATTTTGTCGCGTTCTTCTTCGCGGTCCGAGGCACGCTCCTCGATTTCGGCAACGCGATTTTTTTGTTCGACGATGCGACGGAGCGCGGCCTCCACGTCGGCGTTGATAGTCTTTTGCCGGAGGAAAAGCGCAATCTGATCTCCGGTGAGGTTGGTGAGCTGATAGCTGCTATCGAGCGGCCGGGTTTCGTTGACCACGAGCACGGAGGTTTTTTTCGAGGCGACGGAGAGCCGGAAGCGATACATGCCCGGGGCACTCTCCTCGGGCTTGGGCGCGTCGGCCGCGAGTTTCCACTCTGGCCGCGCGGGATGCTCGAGCACGATGGTGCGCGCGGCGGCGTCTTCGTTGCGCACGGTGTAGGTCTTCTTTTCGCGCATTTCGGAAGTGTGAATCATCATGCCGCGCAGGATGCGCACGCGTGTGACGCGCTGCGATTCGCTCTCGCGCTTCGTACCCACCAACATGCCCAGGTCGGTAGCATAAGAGAGCAGGCGCTTCTCGCCGGGCTTAAGCGGGTCGAGCAGGCCTTCACCGGCGAAGGTTTCGTCTTCGAGGACGCTGAAGCTGCCGCCGTCGAGAGTCAGCGCACTTGAATTCGTCAGCCACAGCGCGCGGAGCGGGCGCGCGCTTCCTTCCGATTCATTCCAAAGGGAAACTTTTTCCGCGCCGATTTCTGCGTGGACGATGGGCACCAGCGCGGACTGGTTTTTGTGGATGGTGACGCGCTCCTTCAGCTTGTATTCAAAGAGGTCACCGAGTTCCTGGCCCTGCGCAGCCGCTTCGCTGTTGGTCAGAGTGAAATCAATGTAGTTCCGGCCGCTGATTGGCAAGTTGGAAATGTTGCGAGATCTGTCGGGCCCAGCTTTGGGTGCAGGAGGCGGCGGTGGAGCTCCCGCCCCGATGGAGGGCTCCCTGTCCCGACCGGCGGCGCTACCGGAGCCAAGATTGCGGCCGGAACCGAGACCCCTGCGCGTTGTAAGCACCGAAGTTGTGGTTTCTACCACTTCAGGCGCCGCAGTCACTTCGACGACTTGCTGCACGTCGCCGACTTGCAAGGTGACGTTGTTCGTCGAAGCGACGTTGCCATTGATGGCGAAGTTTTGCACAGCAGTCTTATTGAAGCCCGGCGATTCGTACTCAATGCGATAGTTGGCCGCCGGAAGATCGCTGACCGAGTATTTCCCGGAGTCGTCCGTGGAAGTTTCCGCAACAAGTGAGCCGCTATCGGAGTACACCTTGACGCGCGCACCAGGAACTACCGCGTCCATGGGATCCTGCACGACTCCCGAGAGGCTGCCATAACCGCCGATAAGTGTGGCGGTGTGCGTTTGCGGGGTGAGCTGCGCGGATTCCGGCAGGGGCACGACGGGGCGGCGCGAGTAGTACGGCTGCGAGAGATTCTGGATGAAAGATTGCGGCGCGCCGGCGACGAGCGATAACTCGACGTTGTCCCAATCCTCGCCGACGGTGTTATCCACGATGGCCCAGCCTTGCAGCAGCGGCTTGGCGCCCGCCTTTGACGGCAGCACGAGGCGATAGGTGGTCTTCCACACCGGCACTTCGCTGATGTAGCTGACAAAAAGCGGGCGCTCGCCGGAACCGGCGGTGGAGATGGTCATGCGGCGCAGGTCGCGGTCGCGCGTGGAGGCCACCAGTCCCATGTAGCGGTTCACTTCCTGGGAAAGTTCGCGTTCGAGAATGCGCACGCTGGTGGTGGAGCCGAGTTCGATGGTGCGCAACTCGCCTCCGTCGGTGACCAGCGACACGACGTCCACTTCCAGCGTAGTGCCGCCGGCGACGCGCGTCTTGCGCTCGATGCTCAGCAGGCGGCCGGTGTACACGGCAACGCCGCTGCGCACTTCGATGCGCGCGCCGCGCAGCGCGCCGAGAAATTGCGCCACAGTGGCCTGCTCGCCGAGCGGCAGGCGCAACGCGGCCAGACGCCGGCTGAGCGGCGCGTCGGAGTTGTAGTTGACGCCGGTGATGCGCCCGGAGCCGAGGTCCAGCGCAGTGAGCGACTTCAGCACGTCGTTGAGCTGGCCGCTGGTGAAGTCCACGCTGACGTCCTGATTGCCGCGCACGCGGCCGAGGTGCTCGAAGTAGCCCACGCCGTTTTTGAAGAGCACTACGCGCTTGACGGGAAGCTTCGTCGCCGCGGCTTCGCCGCTTGCTGCGGCAGCCGGAACCGAAGGCTTCTTTGCGGGAGCGGATTGGGCGAGGACGCCTGACGGCACGAAGAGCAACACCGCGAACAAGGCCGGGATGAATCTGCGCATCACACACCTCCGAAGTTTACGAGCAGAAACCGTCAATTATTAGACACCGATGCGCAGCGCATAGCGCGGGTTGCTAGTGCGGCCTGCGCGAGCGCTCGTGCGCCGCGAAAAGCAACCCCCGCAGTCCCGCCGCCGGGGCCAAAAAGTGCTTGACAGGCAGTCCGCTGTAAGATATAATTTGTACATGTATTTTATCCATAAGTTATGGAAGACGCCGCTGCTGCTCTCACCCGGGCTACCGCAGAGGGACGGAAAAATGCATCAACCGCTCAACCCGCTGAATTCATTGCACTTGCATCGTTACATTTTGTATCATTCCTGCAACCCATTTCCCTTCAATTCTTTAGAGATTATCAACCAAAAAGGTGGGGATGCCATTGCACTGAATCCCACCATAGGCCCTAACCCTTTTGTTTGCGCATTAGAGCTTGAAGAGGGATTGCGCGCGAGCGTGGGCGGGCTCGTGCTGGCGGCCGGTGTCGGGATTCGTGCCGCGGGCCAGCGCAAGGTAGTAACTCAGAAATTGCACGGGTACAACGTGCGTGAACGGCGAAAGCCACTCGGGCGCGGCAGGGACTCCTATGACCCGCTCGGCGGGAACATCCGACGACGCGGGTGGTTTCGAGGAGTTGGTAGAAACAATGGCGACGCGCTGAACGCCGAGCTCGCCGACGGCGCGCAGGGCTTGCACGAGTCGCGCAAATGCGGGCGAGGGCTGCGCGGAAGCGGGATCGTTCACCAGCAGCGCGACGAGCGAAGCGCGCGCGTCCATTTCGGAAAACGGGCCGTGGAGGAACTCCTCGGTCTCGAGGCCTTCGGCGTGAAAATAGCTGGTCTCTTTTACTTTCAGTGCGGCTTCGGTGGCAATCGTCCATTGCGGCCCTGCGCCGACGAACAGCAACCGTGGGCGCGCAGCAATCTCTTTGGATGCGGCGGAGCACGCGGCTTCGCAGGCCAGCGCGGCTCGCATCTGCGCGGGAACATTTTCAATTTCGCAAAGCCGTTCGGTGAGCGTGCGCGCTTCAGCGAGTTGCTTGCGCTGCTGCGCGACGTGTACCGCGAAAAGCGCAAGCGCCGCCAGCGCGGTCGTGAAGCTTTTTGTGTGGGCGAAAGAATTCTCTTGCTCGCAGGTGGAAATGCGGAAATCGGCGAGGCCCATGCCTTCGCCGCCGAGCTCGCCGGTAATGGCGATGGTCAGCGCGCCCGCGGCTTTGGCTCGCTTGAGCGCCTCGACGGAAAAATTTTTCCAGCCGCGGTGGCTGGTGAGAATCACGGCATCCTCCAGCCCGAGCGCGAGCGGGTAGTGGATCAATTCGAAGGATTGCTCGACGGCAACCAGCGCGCGTCCGGCGGTGAGCGCCCGCAGAAAAAAAGCGCCGAGGCGCGCGGCGTTCAGTGACGTGCCGATGCCGGCGAAGATAATTCTTTTTCTTGCTGCAGCGGCATCCGCGGCGCGCTCGATCAGGGCGCGCTGTGTGCGCAACATGCGGTCGATGCGTTCGGGCTGCGCGAGAATGGCGTCGTGCATGTAATAAGGATGAGACGTGCGAAGGTCAGGCATACGGTAGAAAGTATAGGGGCGAAGAGGCAAAGTGTCCAAGAGTCGCAGAGTGAAAGAGTGGCGGAGTTGCAGAGAGAGGACGGCGGCCTACTCGGGCTTTTTTTCGCGGACGAGCGGAACGAAGACGACGGGCATGATGTCTTCTGCGCGGAAATCGCGCGGGCCGCGCGTGCCCTTGACGATGAGCTTGAGAATTTGCGTTTGCCAGTGCGGGCCGACGGGGATCACCATGCGTCCACCGGGCGCGAGCTGCTCGACGAGCGGCATGGGGATGTGGTCGGCGCCGGCGGTGACGATGATGCGGTCGAACGGCGCCTTTTCCGGCCAGCCGAGATAGCCGTCGCCGATGCGCACTTCGATATTCTTGTAGCCTAAATTTTTCAGGCGCTCGCGAGCCTCGCGGCCCAGCGGCTCGACAATTTCGATGGTGAACACTTCGGCGACCAGCGGAGCAAGTACGGCGGCCTGGTAGCCGGAGCCGGTGCCGATTTCCAGAACCCGCTGTTCTTTTTTGGTTTCGAGCAGTTCGGTCATGATGGCGACCATGTAGGGCTGCGAAATGGTCTGGCCGTGGCCGATGGGCAACGGGCGGTCTTCGTAAGCAGACGGAGCCTGCGCGGGCGGCACAAAGAGATGGCGCGGCGTGCGGCGCATGGCGTCCAGCACGCGCGCGTCGCGCACCGGCGGCGCGCCGGAAAAACGCGCCGCGGCGATCTGCTCGCGCACCATGGCCTCGCGAAGAATGCGGAATTCGTCGTCGGTGGGCTGTTGTGCGGCGCAGGCAAGAAACGCTATCGCCAGCACGCACAGAAAGGAACCAATCCAAAACGATATTCGATACTCGACAATCGAAAAGCGGATTTGCGAGAGGGATGATTTTGCCGGACTTGGTTTCATGGCAGACTTCCGCGGGCGCTGAGAACCACATATTACTCCTTCCGGTTCCTTCCTGATTCATTCTGTGTTCCTCCGCGGATTCAAAGCCGGCTGCGCGAAGCGTATAATGCGCGGGCAGGATCCCTTTCCATGTGGGCTTACCTCATTGCACCTTTGTTATCGTTGCTGCCGCGTCGCTGGCGGCTAGCGATGTTCGGCGAGGTCGGCTTCAACTGGCCGCGCGCAACGTTTCTGTCCGGGCTGGTGGAAGCGGTCGGTTTTTTCGGCGGGCTGATCGCGTGGTACTTCCACACCATGTACAGCGCCGTGCACGCCCAGATGGGCGTGACGCTGGAAGCCACCAAAGGCGTCCCGGGAGAGGGCGCGGCGTACGGCATGGGAGTGGCCGCGCTGGCGACGTTTGCCCTGCATCCGCTGACGTGGGTGCTCGGCTATTTTACGCTGGAAGGCATCTGGCGAATGCTGGCAGCGGCTCTGACGGAGGAGTCACCGGGGACACTGCCGCTGGTAATTGTGGCGTGGATCACCGGCGGCATTGGGCGACGCGCGTACGAGGCCCGCGTGCCGCTGGTGGCGGACCAGGTGACGCGCGGCGGCGAGAAAGATGCGTGGGCGCTGTGCGTAGCGAGCTGCCGTCCGAAACCGGATTGGATTTATCCGCTGACGATTCGTTATCTGGACGAATATTTTCAAGTGACCGGCGAGGCAGCAGCGGGCGCAACACCGGCACGACCGCATGTGTATCTGCTGAACCGGCCGCCGGCGGGCGAGGCGTTTCGCGGGGTGCGCGAATATGATCCGGAAGCGCAGCTGCGCGCGCCGGAAGAGGCGCCGAATTTTCTGCTGCAATATTTTCGGGAGAGGGCGGAACGCTGGCGTCTGGAGCGGCTGCCTGCGGCGCCGGACCTTGTCGAGCGTGGCGACGGCGCGCAGGGCTGGCACTTGCGAGTCCAGTCCGTCCGCGAAAAGCCGGGATGGGCTCCGGGACGCACCATTCGTTTCGAAGAACAAATGTTTCGCATCAACGAAAATTACCGCGGAAGCGCGGAACGCCCATTTGGGTACCGCATGAGAAAGCTGTTTGAGAATGAAGCCGCGCGCGGCGTGATGGACTACTGGCCAGAATAGAGGAGTAGAATGGAAAGCAGAAACCAGAAAACATGATTGGAAAGCTCATTGCGCATTATGAGGTGAGCGCGCGGCTGGGCGCGGGCGGAATGGGAGAGGTGTACCTGGCGCGGGATACGACGCTGGGGCGGGAAGTCGCGCTGAAGCTGCTGCCGGCGGAGATGAGCGCGGACGAAACTGCGCGGGCGCGCCTGATTAATGAAGCGCGCACGGCGTCGTCGCTGAACCACCCGCACATCTGCACGATTTACGAAGTTGGCGAAGCGGAAGGGCGGGCGTATATCGCTATGGAGCACGTGCCCGGCGAAGCGCTCGCGGCGAAAATTCCGGAAGGTGGGCTGCTGGCGGAGACCGTAGTGCGCTACGGGGAGCAGGTGGCCGACGCTCTGGCGCATGCCCACGAGCGCGGCATCATCCATCGCGACCTGAAAACTTCGAATGTGATGATCACGCCGGAAGGGCGCGTCAAAGTTCTGGATTTTGGCCTCGCGAAGAAGTTGCGGGACGAAGACCTGGCCGAGGTCACCCGCTCCGGCAAAGCCCTGACGCAGGCCGGCGCGGTGGTGGGGACGCTGCACTCGATGGCACCGGAACTCCTGAGCGGCAATCCGGCGGACGCCCGCAGCGACATCTGGGCTCTGGGAATCTTGCTCTACGAAACGGCGGCCGGCGCGCTGCCGTTCCAGGGAAAGACCGGCTTCGAGCTGACCTCGGCCATTTTGCGGGAGCCGCCGAGAACATTGTCGGAGCGCATGCCGGCGGGGCTACGAGCCATCATCCAGAATTGCCTGGCGAAGGAACCTGGGCAGCGCTACCAGCGGGCCAGCGAAGTGAGAGCCGCGCTCGAAGCGATTCGCACAGACTCAGTAGTGACAGGGGCGCGTACGGATGCAGTTAAGCCTTTCTGGCGCCGACTGTCGCCATTGGTCTGGACTGTGGCCAGCGCACTGCTTCTGGTCGGTGTCGGGATACTGGTTGCGGTGATTCGCGGAGTGCCTTTCTCGATCGGCCTAACCCGGGTCGAGCGCCCGGTGCCGGCGGCGCCCGCGGGGGCAGGAGCGCCACGTTCCGCCGGGTCGTCGGAGGCATGGATGCTTTCCGGCCGGCCATCCCCGAACAAGGAAGCGAACGAGTATCTCGCACGGGCCATGCTGCTTATTGGTCCCCAGTTTCGCCTTGACCAGGCGCAGCAGATGATCGAGCACGCCCTCGAGCTCGATCCGAAGTTTGCGAGTGCGCGGGCAAGTTATGCCCTGACGTTCGTGCTCAGGATCCATACGGGGTTTTCCAACGATGCCGGCTTGCTATATCGCGCCGAACAGGAAGCGCGGCGCACTCTGGCGAACGAACCGGATTCCGCAATGGCACATTGTATGCTGGGGGCTGCCTACCTGCACCTGAACCGCAAAGAAGATGCGCGCGCAGAATTGGAACTGTGCGTGAAACTCGATCCGAACAACATCGTTAGCCGGACGTGGATTGCTATCGGGGCCTACCACGACGGAGACTACGCGCGGACGGAAGAAATCGAGCGCAAGGTGATCGAGGAAGCCCCCCTGTTCTTTCCCGCGCGCTACATTCTGGCGGAAGTATTACGTGAGCAAAATCGTTCACGGGAGGCTCGGCGGGAAGTGGAAAAAATCCTCGAACAAGATCCGCAGAACGTTCACGGCATCTTCGTTCTTGCTCGGATCCATCTGGACGCGGGCGATCTCGTCTCCGCGCGCGCCGTGCTGGACCGCGTGTCCGCAACGGCTGCTTCGAACTTCCGCTGGCGACTCCACCGGGCGCTTCTTCTTGCGCTGGAGAGAAAACGTGCGGAGGCGTTGCGCATGATGGATGCCGAGACACTCAAGTACGCCGAAATCGCGCTCTTCGCGCCCGCGAGTGCCGCGGAGTTCCATGCCATCCTTGGAGAGAAGGGCAAGGCGCTGGACTGGCTGGACCGCGCCATCCGCAATGGCGATGATCGCGC
Source organism: Acidobacteriota bacterium (assembly GCA_023481105.1). Taxonomy (GTDB): domain Bacteria; phylum Acidobacteriota; class Terriglobia; order Acidiferrales; family UBA7541; genus JACQDE01. The sequence goes on from JAMCWK010000143.1 coordinate 19,279, forward strand.
CGAATGGTTCCAGCGCAACCCGCTGCTGGCCAGCATTCGTCAGGAGCCGCGCTTCAAGCAAATCCTCGATTCCATCGCTTACCGGCGGGAGCAGCGGAACAAAAAATAGGCTACAGGTTGTGGGTGGCAGGTTGCAGGAAAAGCCAGGAAGATGGAGTCTGGACTTAGGATTCAGAGTTACCCTCAGCAAGGCAGCCGGCAAACAAGATCCGCGTGGCGCTGCACGCCCACCCATCAACGAATCGCGCCGGGAGCGATGCTCTTGCGGCGGGCTTCGTCCTCAATGGCGGAAATTTGGCCGAGCAGGTCGGCGCGGCGCTTTTCCAGCAGCGCAATCTGGTCTCCCGTGTTCATGGCGCCGGAGGTCTTGCTCACGTCCATGCCGCCGCCGGAGGTCCTGCCGGAGGACGCGCCCTGACGGAGCGAGCGGAGTTGGGCTTCGATCGAATCCAACTCGGTGCGGAGCGGCTCGAGGCGTTTGCGGAGCTTTTCGATCGGGTCCTCTTCTATCTCTTGTTTCTTCGCATCGGCCTTTTCGGCGGGTTCCCCGGCGGGCGAGGCTGCCTCCGCCGCGGGCGGCGCGACAGGGACGCCGCTGGATACGACGCCGCTCGGGCGCAGGGCTTCGAGATCTTCGTTGGTCCAGACCTTTTTCACTTTTTTGGCAAGAGGCTGCTTTTGCGGCGCGGTCTGCAACGCCAGCGCGGGAGTGGAGTTCGCCAGCGCGAACAGTGCGGCGACCAATGCGGTCAGAAGGCGGCGAGACATAAGCACCTCCGTCGGGCCAAGCGACCTGACAAGTATACGCCTGCGCGGGCTAACGGGAGGCTGGGGCGGGAGAGGCGTTGCTCAATTCGTGACGGACGGCGGCGAGCGCTTCCTTCGGAGGGCCGATGCGGCGGTAGGCGGAAGCCAGCGTGACCTCATGCAGCTCGAAACCGAAAAGGAATTTACGGCCGGTGAAATCGTATGCATAGCGCACTGGAAACCACACGCCGTCGGCGACCTGTTTCTGTTCCAGGACGAAACGCCCCCCACGATAGATTTTTCCGAGGAAGCCGCCGCCGATGGAGATATCTGTAACAATTTCCGCTTCGGCGCGCACGAGCTGCGCGGCCGCCTCGTCGATCCACAAAGTGGCGCGGGCGTGGCGGAACATCTCGGTATTGCGCGAGTGCGGCTTGAAAGCAGGATTCGGCTCGAGCGACAAGCGGACAAGCGAATGGCTGTTGGCCGTTTCACGTCCTTGCCAGGTAAAAAGAAAGGCGTCACCAATGGCGTCCACCATTTCCGTGCGCTCGCGGCTGCGCTTGTCGAATTTCTCGACGCGGCGCTTCTGCTTTGACTCGGCGGGTTCAAGCGCCCAGAGGAGGGCCTGTTCGAGGTCGCGGAGCTGGCGGCGGTAGTGTTCGGAGGGAACGGGCTTGCCGGCTTCTTCGACAAGAAGGCGCAGTGTGCCGGTGCCGGTGGGGACCACGCGGAAGGTCTTGTCTTCGGAAAGCTGCGTATCGGATTCGTCCTTGCGCGCCTGGCGGCGCTCGCGACGTTCGTATTCGGCCAGCGCTTCGTCGTTGCGGTGCTGATTGGAAAGCGTGCGCTCCATCAGGACGCGAATTTCCTCGGGTGAAAGGGGGCGGGCCTCCTGCCGGGAGTCGCTCGCCGCAGCCACCACGGCCAGCGCGCACGCTGCGAAGGCAGCCAAGGCCATCCGGAATGGAACGCATGCCAGCATAGGAGCAGACGAAGTGTAAGATTCTAGCAGGAGGGATGCGGTTGGCTGAAGCCGCTAGCGCAGAGCCACACACCAGATGGGGACCGAAATCCAATGGTTGAGGCAGCGCAAGTCATACATGACATCGGCAAGCCGTGGCGAGCCCGCGGGAAACGCATAAGGTTCCGCGGAACGCAGAGTTTCGTCGAGCAGAATGATGATGCCCACGCGGAGGATGCCCTGCGATTCGGCGAGCATAAAGCGGAAATAGTCGCGGTAAAGAAATTCCCGGGAGGAAGTTTCAATTTCAATGGCCACGCCTTCCTTGGAAAGATCGAAGCGGGTGCGCGCGCCGGTGAAGGGGCTGGCCGCGGCCTCGGCAAACCAGCCGCGCTCTTTAAAGGCGCTCTGGATCTGGCGGTGGGGGGCTGCGGGTTGCCGGCGGATGTAGTGGCAGGTATCGAGTTGGAGGTGGCTCAAGATGTGCTCGATCTCTGTCTTCAAGCCACACTCGTTCGCCAGGATGAGTTCGGCGTGGCGGTAGTCAAACGTGCGGAGGCGCATGGGTGGTTCGCGGAGGAACCTGGTTGATGACAGAGGCCACTTGATACTCTAGGGGCTAGTGTACCGCAAAGTTAATTTTGTCTTTATTTCACTATTAATAAACACAGGAGCACAAGGCCATGTGGCAGAAAAAAGTGGAAGCGACCGGACCTGCGGCGGCGCGCGTCAGGACACCCATCGGCATGCTGGGCGTGGCGGCGACCTCGCGCGGGCTGTGGCGCATTGAATTCGACGCGCGCAGAGTCCGCCCGGCGCGGGGCGACGCGCACGCCCGGGCTCATTTGGCGGCGGCCGTGAAGCAATTGCGCGAATACTTTTCAGGCCAGCGGAAAAAATTCGATGTGCCGCTGGACCTCGAAGGCACTCCGCACCAACTGCGCATCTGGGAAGCGCTGTGCGGCATTCCGTACGGCGCGACGCTGACCTACGGCGAACTGGCGCGGCGTGTGGGGCTGCCCACGGCCGCGGCGCGGGCTGCGGGCCGCGCCTGCGCGACGAATCCGATCCCCGTTGTCGTGCCCTGCCACCGCGTCATCGGCGGCGACGGCAAGCTGCATGGGTTCGGCGGAGGGCTCCCGCTCAAAGAAGCCCTGCTGGAGTTGGAAGGAAGCGCAGCCGTGAGGCAAGGAAGCCTGTTCAAGGGACGGGCGAAGTAGCAGACGAAGCTGGTCAAGCGAGGGCAGTCGGGATGCGCGCCGCGAGGCTGCGCAGGCGCGGCGCCAGGACTTCGTAGCCGCGCACATAGATGGACGCAGGCAGGCCGCAGGCTTGCTTGAGCAGGAAGTCGCGGCGAAAAGGATTTTCGCGAATCCAAGCGCGCCACCAATCACGAATGGCAATCCTGCCGAAATAGAATGAAGAAGCGGGTGGCAGCGGAAAATCGCTACCGTGCACGAGGCGCGGAAGGATTTCCGCGTGTTCCGCAAGGCGTTGCAGCACGCGCCAGCGGGTCAAGAGCGTGAGCGCCGAAGTGTCGGCGAAAAGATTGGGCCAGCGCGGAAACATTTCCACGAGGTGCTCGAAATTGGTGCGGCCGTCACGCGAGCCAAGCGAGGCCACGTGGGCGGCGATCACCGTGACGCCTTCCTCGAGCGGCGCGACCAGGCGGCGCGGGTCGCCGAATTCCTGCCCGGCAATGGCCATGGCTTGCTCGTCGCCTACATGGACGAGCAGGGCCATCTGGTGTTGCGCGAGGCGGCGATAGAAAGCGCGGCAGCGCACGTCGCCAAGGTCCATGCCGTGCACATTGGGGATCCACTTCACCAGCACGGCACCGAGCGCGGCGACACGGTCGAGTTCCTCCAGCGCGTCGGGGCGATAGGGATGGATGGACGCGCCAAAAAGCAATTCGCGGTGCTGCGCGGCCAGGCGCGCAACGTAGTCGTTGGGCGTAAAAAAAGGTGTGCGGTCCACCTGACGTTCGCCGCTCGCGGAATAAACATAGTCCATCGCCAAGGCGACTACTTGCTTCAGGAAACCTGCGCCGTGCATGCGGCTGAGCAGGTAGTCCGCGTAGCGCGCATCGAGGTCGGGCTGGTCGATGTGCAAACCGAGATTCCACAAACCGGCACGGACTTGAATGCTGTCGCGCATGTCGTCGTGCATCCAGCAACTGGTGCCGCCCGCGCCCGTGCCGAGGATATGGACGTGAACATCCAGCGCCGTGCCGCGCAGCGCAGGCGGGAGCGTCTGCGAAACTTCTTCAGGCGATTCGTCTGCAAACCCCCGGAGCAGCTTGTAGCCCGCAGCGCCGAGAACGATGGCGGAAGCACCGCCGAGAAGGAGCTTGCGCCGGGTGAGTTTCATGCCCGGGATTGTAATGCGAAGGGGGCAGGATACGTACTCACAAGGGGGAAGGATTGGCGAAAAGGAAAGAATCTGCAAAGAGCAAGAACATTTCAGGGCTGGGGCGCGTCTATTAGACATGGCTCCTAGGGAAGCTGCTGGAGGGGGAGTGTCGTCACTTCACGGAACGGGACGTGCGACGCGCGTGGCGTTCCAGGAGACGCTGTGGCTGGCGCTGGATGCGCTGCGCGTGCACAAACTGCGAAGCTTTCTAACACTTCTGGGAGTCATCCTGGCGGTGTTCACGCTGGTGCTGGTGATCTCCACAGTTAATGGCATGGATACCTACGTGGCCGAGAAAATCGCCAACCTCGGAGCCGGAGTGTTCGGGATTGACCGATTTGGCGTCATCACAAGCTTTGAAGAATTTTTGAAAGCGCAAAAGCGCCCGCCCCTGCGGAACGAGGACTTCGAGTACCTGCGAGAAAACATGACGCTGGCGGATGCCGTCGGGGCGGTGGCGTTTCGCAGGCTGGACGTACGCTACGGCAACGAAGTGGCCGAGGACATACTCATCACCGGCGCGACAGCGGCCATCGCGCAGATGCGCAATCTCTCCGCTACGCAGGGCCGCTATATCTCGGAAAGCGACGACGAGCACCGCTCGCCGGTGTGTTTCATCGGGCCGGACCTGGTGGCGCGGTTCTTTCCCAATACGGATCCGATGGGGAAGACAGTCCGGGTTGGCTCGCAGGTGTACGAGATTATCGGCGTCGGAAAAGTACAGGGCAGCGTGCTGGGGCAGTCGCAGGATAACTACGTGCACATCCCCTTGGGGACGTTTCGCAAGGTCTACTTCCGCGGCAACGATTCCGTACGCATCTTCGTGCAAGCGAAAAACACGGAGATTATGGATGCCGCGCGGGACGAAGCCCGCTCCATTCTGCGCGCGCGCCGCCACCTCGGCTACAACGACCCCGACAATTTCGCCATCGTCGGCTCGGAGACGTTTACGGATTTGTGGGAAGAGCTCAGCGGAAACATCTTCCGCATCGCTGTGGGGCTGACCAGCGTGTTCATGGTGGTGGGGGGGATCGTGATCATGAACATCATGCTGGCGAGCGTGACGGAACGCACGCGGGAAATCGGCATCCGCAAATCGCTGGGCGCGCGGCGGCGGCACATCGTGATGCAGTTCCTGGTGGAGTCGGCGATCATGGCGGCGGTAGGCGGCGCGGTGGGAATATTTGTGGCGGCTGGGCTGGGCATGTTGGTAACGGCAACAACCGGGTTTCCGATCTTGACGCCGGTGTGGGCAGTACTGGTCGCGCTCACGCTGTCTACATCGGTGGGGCTGTTTTTCGGAATTTATCCCGCGGTGCGCGCGGCGAGACTGGACCCCATCGAAGCCCTGCGGGCTGAAGTCTGAACATTAGAGGCTGAAGAGAAGGAGAGTTGCACGTGTCCCCTGGCTTCCACGTCCGGCAAGACTATCGCGAAAACATCAAGCTGGCGCTGGATACCCTGCGCTCGCACAAGCTGCGCAGCTTCCTGACAGTGCTGGGAGTGGTGATCGGCGTGGGCGTGATCATCATCGTGGCGTCGCTGCTGGTGGGGTTCGACCGCTCCGTACAGGACCAGATCATGAGCTACGGAGCGGATACGGCATTTGTCTCCAAATTCGGCGGGGGCATCCACTTCGGGCGACTGTCCAAAGAAGAGCGCATGCGCAAGCCGCTGACCGCGGAGGACGGCTGGGCAATCCAGGAGCAATGCAGCGCGGTGCGCGCAGTGGCCATATCGCTGTTTCCGGACTCCGGGGACAACCGCATCCGCTTCAAAGATACCGAGGTCGTAGGGCTGGACTACCGCGGCACGTTCCCCAGCTTCATCAATGTGTACGCCAACGCGGCGCTGAAAGAAGGACGCTTCTTTGTGGACGCGGAGAATCACCACCGGCAAAACGTGGTGGTGATCGGGCAAAGCGTGGCGGAGACGCTGTTTCCAAACGTGTCGGCGCTGGACAAAGACGTGCTCGTGAACGGCGGGGTGTTCCGCGTGATTGGCGTCTTCGAAAAGCCCAAGGGCGGCTTCGGCGACAGCGACGAAGACAAGCGCGTGACAATTCCTTACGAGACGTTTCGCAAGATCACTCCCACGGCCAAGGAAATCGGCATTCGCGTGCAGGCCCGGCCGGGACGGCTGGACGAGGCGGTGGACCAGACGCGAGACGTCCTGCGCCGCCGCCGCAACGTGCCCTACAGCGCGCCGGACAACTTCGGCATCGAGACCTCGCAGTCTATCGTGGATCAGTTCCACGACATCGTGAAGATGATTGCGCTCATCACTATCGTGCTCAGTTCCATCGGGCTGCTGGTGGGCGGCGTAGGAGTGATGAATATCATGCTGGTCAGCGTCACAGAGCGGACGCGCGAAATCGGGGTGCGCAAGGCCATCGGCGCGCGCCGCCGGGACATCACTGCACAATTCCTGATGGAAGCCGTGGCGCTCACCGGGCTGGGCGGCGCGCTGGGCATTCTGTTCGGCGGCGGCATCGCGCAGCTTGTGCGCATGACGACGCCCATGCAGACGGCCGTTCCTCTCTGGGCCGTGGTGATAGGGCTCGCCGTCTCCGCCGGCGTCGGCCTGATCTTCGGCGTGTGGCCAGCCGTAAAGGCCGCGCGGCTCGACCCCGTGGAAGCCCTGCGCTACGAATAGGCCCCAATCCGGCATTCTTCACTGCAGTGACAGCGCCGTAGTCCATCTGCCGGTTTCTCCCGACGGTTTCTTTCGATGAACAAACCCACAGCCCCCCGTTTGAGATAGAATGTGATCGGCTCAGGCCAACAACAACATTATTGTCCTTGGGAGGAATTCCATGACCGCGCCAGGCCATGCCGTACAGCCATCTCCACTGCTGTTTTTCGAAACTATGAACGCGCACGTGCGCACGGAAGCGCTGAAGGCGGCGATCGAATTGGACGTCTTCACCGCCATCGGCGAAGGAAGCCACACCCCGGCAGCGCTGGCCGAGCGCTGCAAAGCCGCGGAACGAGGAATGCGAATTCTGTGCGACTACCTGGTCGTCATCGGATTCCTGCTGAAGGAAGGCAGCGAGTACCGCTTGACGCCGGACTCGGCGATGTTTCTGGACCGGCGCTCGCCAACGTGCATTGCCGCTGCCGTGATTTTCCTGGGCGATTCGCAATTGGTGGACAAATTCAAGAATCTTGCGGGCGCGGTGCGCAAAGGTGGCACGCTGCAGGCTGATGGCACCCTCGCTCCCGAGCATCCCATCTGGGTCGAATTTGCCAAGGGCATGGCCCCGCTCACAGCGCTTCCCGCGGAGTTGATGGCCAAGCTGGTGGGCGCGGATAAGGGCGAAAAGTGGAAGGTGCTGGACATCGCCGCAAGCCACGGCACGTTTGGTATCACGTTCGCAAGAAAGAACCCGCAGACGGAAATCTACGCCGTGGACTGGGCGAATGTGCTGGAGTTGGCGAAGGCCAACGCGCGCAAAGCAGGGTTGGATGGGCGCTACCACACAATTCCGGGCAGCGCGTTTGAGGTGCAATTTGGCACGGGCTACGACATCGTCCTGCTGACGAACATCCTGCACCACTTTGACGTGCCTGCCTGCGAAACCCTGATGAAAAGAGTGCACGCTGCACTGAAGCCCGGCGGGCGCGCGCTGACGTTGGAATTCGTGCCCAACGAGGACCGCGTGTCGCCGCCGCAGGCCGCCGCGTTTCCCCTCACCATGCTGGCCTCAACGCCAGCCGGCGATGCCTACACCTTTGCGGAGTACGACCGGATGTTCCGCAACGCGGGCTTCGCCGCAAGCGAGCTGCACGCGATTCCGCCGTCCATTCAGCACGTGATTGTTTCCACCAAGGCGTGAATGGACGCCAACCGGTGCGCGCGCTCTGTTTGTGGAAAGTGGAGAGAAATTATTTGGCCGGCGCGGCAAGAGGCTTGAAGGTTGGATCGGAGTCCAATAGCGTCGGGAATTTGCGGATGTAATTCTTGAAGTGGCGAAACCAGAAGCCGCGAAACCCAAATACTTCCATTTCCTCGAGCGCCTGTTGCGGAGTCCAATGTTCTACGGCGATGCGATACGCGGCGACCATTACGCCGGTGCGCTCGGCGCCGCGCCGGCAATGGGCAAAGATTTTCTTGCCGGGGTTGGCGCGGAGGAGTTCCAGAAATTCAGCGACCTGCGCGTTGCGCGGCGCGTCCATGGACGGCCACGGAATGCTGACGAAGCGCATGCCTTGGGCCTCGACGGCGCGCCGCTCGTCGGCGATCTGGCCGGGGTGCTCGCGGAAACTGACGACAATCTCCACACCTTGCTTCTTTAATTCGGCGTACCCGGCATCCTTCGGCTGGGCGCCGCGGAAGAGCGTGTCGCTGACCTGGCCGAAATTGGGCAGGCCGGGAACTTTCTGCTTGGTGGCAGGACGAGGCGCAGGCGCGGCGGACGGCGCATTTTGTGGTGCGGCCGCGGAGAGCAGCAGCCCTGCGGAAAGAAGCAGAGTGAAACTCAGAGTGCATCGGTGCACAGAACGAGCCAACATGCTGGATAGGATGCGGGAAACCCCGCGCGCGGCGCAAGCGTAAACAGTGCGTTGACGCGAGGGACAGAGCGTCCTAAGATGCGCGCATCCATACAGGCGCGGGAATGATCGGCAAGAAACTTTCTCACTACAAAATCCTCGCACAGATCGGCGCGGGCGGGATGGGTGTGGTCTATCGCGCGCACGACGAGCGCCTGCGGCGCGACGTCGCGGTGAAGCTGCTTTCCGACCGCTTCAGCAACCGCAGCGAACAGCGCGAACGCATCCTGGCGGAGGCGCGGGCGGCCTCGGCGCTCAACCATCCGGGGATCACCACGATTTATGAGGTGGGGGAGGATGAGGAGCGCCTGTTCCTGGTGATGGAGTTGGTGACAGGGAAGACGCTACGCGCGCTGGCGCAGGACCGTCCTGGGGACGTGCGGATGGCAGCGCGGCTGGGCGGGGACGTGGCGGAAGCGCTGGGCGTGGCACACGCCCAGGGCGTGGTGCATGGGGACATCAAGCCGGAAAACATCGTGGTAACCGCGGAAGGAAGGGTGAAGCTGCTCGATTTCGGGATCGCCAGGCAGGCGGCGGAAGAGGCGGTGACACAAACGCGGACCGCGCCGAACCCCGACGAATCGGGCTCCGCGATTTCCGGGACATTGGCGTATATGGCGCCGGAGCAACTCCGCGGGCAGCCGGTGGACGCGCGCACGGACCTGTTTGCACTGGGTGTGGTGTTGTACGAGCTGGCCGCGGGGCACCGGCCGTTCCCCGGACCGACGGCGACGGCGGTGATGGCGCAGATCCTGCGCGAGGAGCCGGTGCCGCTTGCGCCGGAGACGCCGGCGGAGCTCGCGCGCATCGTGGGCAGACTGCTCGAAAAAGAGCCGCAGAAACGTTACCAGATGTCGCGGGAAGTGCAGGCGGACCTGACCAACCTGGTGCGCGAGCTGGAAATGGGCTCAGCGTTGCCGGTGGAGGGAAAGCGGGCGGTGGCGGTGCTGCCGTTCGCGCTGCTCACGCCGAACCCGGAAGACGAATATCTGAGCGTGGCGCTGGCCGACGGCGTGATAAATCACCTGAGCGCGGGCGGCCAGCTGCTGGTGCGGCCGACAAGCGTGGTGAGCCGGTACGCGAAGCAGGCGGTGGATCCGCAACTGGCGGCGCGCGAGCTAAACGTGCAGGTGGTGGTCGAAGGCAGCATCCAGAAGATCGGGACACGGCTGCGGGTGCACGTGCAGGCGTGGAACGCGGCGGACGGAGCAACGCTGCATTCGGCGCGGCACGATTCGGAGGTGGCGCGGATTTTCGAACTGCAAGACCAAATCGGCGCAGGCCTCGCGCGGGCCTTCGGGTTGAGTGCCGGAACTGCAAAAGAATCGCAGGAGCGGCCCCCGACGAAAAGCCAGATGGCCTATGAGCTCTACCTGCGAGCGTCGGAACGCCTCTCGCGGCTGAACCGCTGGGACACGCGCACGGCCATTGAAATGCTAGAGAACGCCACCAACCTGGACCCGCGGTTCGCGGTGGCGTGGGCGCGTCTGGCGGAAGGCCGCGTGGTGATGGGGATGGCGTTCGAACCCGGACCCCTCTGGTTCAAGCGGGCGGACGTAGCCGCGAAAAAAGCCCTAGCACTCGATCCGACCAACGCCGACGCGCAGTGCGCGATGGGCCGCGTGCTGTGGACGCCGATGAAAGGATTCAAGAACCGGGAGGCGCTGCGCATTCTGACCACAGCGCTGCGGCTGAACCCGGGCTGCCACTCGGCGCAGATCTGGCGATGCATGATCCAGATGCACGTGGGCTTGGTGCAAGAGGCGCACGACGGCTTGATTGAAGCACTGGCTACGCACCCGGACGACCCCTTCACGCTGGTATTCATCGGGCAGGCGGCCTTGCAGCAGTTCGATTTCGAGGCGGCGAATGAGTACAACGTGCGGGCGTTGAGCTTGGACCGGGGACACATCTGGGCCAACGTGTTCTACCCGACCATCGCGCTCTACCGCGACCGGCTGGAGGACGCGGAGGAAAGAATCCAGCAGGCGCGACAAATGCTGCCGGGGGACGCGTGGTTGACGAGTTGCGAGGCGCTGTTGTGGGCCAAGCGCGGAGAAATGCGCAAGGCGGAACATCTGGCCGGGCAGGCGCTGCGCGGCGGCAAACCGCTGGTCCATATGCATCACATGTGGCACACGGCGGCGTGCGTGTATGCAATGATAGGCAAGCCGGCGCGCGCGATCGGCCTGCTGCAAAAATGCGCCAGGCAAGGCCTGCCGAATTACACCCAGTTCCGGGACGACCCGCACTTTGCGGCCATGCGTCGGCATGCCGGATTCGTGAAGCTCATGGCCAGCCTGAAAAAGGAGTGGGAGAAATACAAGAACGAGTTCGCAGATCGAAATTGAAGGGGTAAGACGTTCAAAAAGCAAAGAGCGCAGGACGCGGGCGACCGGAAGGAGCGGGCGCCCTTTTTGTTTGGCGGAGCGGGTGTGCACCCCCCGCGTTGACGCGGGCGGCGGGGCAGCCTAAGATGCGCGCAGCGAGCCGGGCGCGCAGATGATCGGCAAGAAACTTTCTCACTACAAAATCCTCGAACAGCTTGGCGCTGGCGGCATGGGTGTGGTCTATCGCGCGCAGGATGAGCGTCTGGAGCGCGACGTCGCGCTCAAAGTGCTGCCCGCTGATGCGCTGGCCAATGAGGACGCCCGCAAGAGATTCCGCAAGGAAGCGCTGGCCCTTTCCAAACTGAACCACCCCAATATCGCCACGGTGTTCGACTTCGACCACGCGGAAGGGCGCGACTTTCTGGCGATGGAGCTGATTGCGGGCGAATCGCTCGCGACGCGGCTGGAGCGTGGGCCGCTCAACGAGAAGGAAGCCACCGGAGTGGGCGCGCAAATCGCAGCGGCGCTAGAAGAAGCGCACGAGCGCGGAGTGATTCACCGCGACTTAAAGCCGGGCAACGTGATGGTGACGCCAAAGGGCCACGTCAAAGTGCTCGACTTCGGGCTGGCCAAGCTGTTGCGCGCGCCCACCGAGGCGGACGCCACCCGCAGCATCACGGAAACACACGCGGTTTCCGGCACGCTGCCGTATATGGCGCCGGAGCAATTAAGCGGCGAGGCGCTCGACGCGCGCGCAGACATCCACGCGCTCGGCGCCGTGCTGTACGAAACCGCGACCGGCCAGCGAGCGTTCCGCGAGCAGAGTGTTCCGCGTTTGACCGATGCCATCCTGCACCAATTGCCCGTCCCGGCGCGGGCGGTGAACCCGCGCCTCAGTTCCGAACTGGAGCGCATCATCCTGAAGTGCTTGGAAAAAGATCCGGGGAACCGCTACCAGTCGGCCAAGGAAGTTGCGGTGGACCTGCGCCGGCTGGCGAGTCCAACGAGCGCAGCGACATTGGCAACGGCGGTACCGATGGGATGGAGCAGGCGACGCGTAGCTCGGACGGCGGGGATGGTGGCTGTGGCGGCCGTGGCGATGCTGGTTGTTTTGAACGTGGGCGGCTGGCGCGACCGCCTGCTCGGTCGTACCGCCGGACCGCAGATTCACTCCCTTGCTGTGCTGCCGCTGGAGAATTTGTCCGGGGATGTCTCGCAGGACTACTTCGCCGACGGGATGACCGAGGCGCTGATCACGGAAATGGCGCAACTGGGCGGCCTCAGGAAAGTCACCTTGCGCACGTCGGTGATGCGGTTTAAGAAGAAAGACAAGTCCATGCCGGAAATCGCCAAAGACCTTGGTGTGGACGCGATTATCGATGGGTCTGTGCAGCGCGCGGGTGACAAAGTCGGCATCACCGTGCAATTGATTGATCCCGTCGCGGACCGCCACCTGTGGGCCAAATCCTACGAGCGCGACGCGCGCGACATTCTCTCGCTGCAGCGCGAAGTGGCCCGCGCCATCGCCGACGAGATCAAAATCAAGTTGACGCCGCAGGAGCAAAGCCGCTTGGACGCTGCGCGTCCCGTAAACCCAAAGGCCCACAATGCGTATCTGCTCGGACGTTTCTACACGGAGAAAAGGGATCATAAATCGCTGGAGAAGGCGGTTGAAACTCTGACGGAAGCAATCCGAATCGACCCGCAATTCGCCCCAGCTTATGCGGCGCTTTCGCGCGCCTACGCCGAGAGAGAAATCTGGGGTGGAGTCGGCTTAGGTGCGACTACCAAAGAAAAACGCGAAGCGGCCGAGAAGGCGGTCCAACTCGACCCCGGTCTCGCTGAGGCGCATTTTGCGCTGGCTGCCAGCGCCTTTGATGACTGGGATTGGGAAAAGGCTCTAGCAGAATACCAGCGGACGTTTGAGCTGAACCACAATTTCCCGGAGGCATTACATATTTATGCGTTTGCTCTTCAGACTCTCGGGCGGCACGAAGAGGCAATTTCTACCATTCACCGCGCCGTTGAACTTGCTCCCACTGCTGTCGGTTTCGTGGATTCAGAAGGCAGAATTTTGTATCGCGCTCGACGCTACGACGCAGCGATCGCACGATTTCAGCAAGCGCTGGAAATGGACCCAAGTTATCCTCCTGTTTATCAACGCCTGGCCGATGCCTATATCGCTACGGGCAGAGCGAACGACGCATTAGCAATTCTCGATAAAGGCAAGGGCATCAGCGATCCTCTCATTTGGACGGAAAGGCGTGCGTACGTTTACGCGAAGATGGGCCGCCGTCAGGAAGCGCTTGCCCCCGCACGGGTAGCCGAAAAAGAAGGCGGTGTTGAGCGAGCTGGTGTATACGAATTGGCCTCAGTTTATGCTGCATTGGGAGATCGCGACCGCGCAATGTCCTGGCTCGAAAAGGCCGCGCAAAACGAGAACTCTGCTGGTCTTCATCCTGCGCGATCCCAAGTTCGACCCGCTGCGCGATGACCCGCGCTTCCAAGCTCTGCTCCGGCGAATGAATTTGCCGGAGTAGCGCCTTGCGATGGGCTGCAAGCCCACCACAACATGTAGACTCTTTCGTGGCACGACCTCTAGATTTTGTTGTTTTCCCCCTTGACAAGTTTTCCCCAGTGCTTATACTGCGCTTCCAGCTTCGGGAGACGTGGTTCCGGGTCGACGGCCCAGCCAGAACTCAGACACCACGAAATCCGGAACGCAAAACCGATACATCAGGAGAGGAATCTCCACGCGCGGGGCGAAATCTCGGCTCCGCGGATTCTATTCGCGGTTGACCAGGGGTTCGCAGTAAGACTCAAGCGGACGTACAGCCGCGTGGGGCGAGTTTCTCTCTTTGAGTGACGGCGGTTTTAGCCAGTATGGCTGGGACCAGCCGGAGCGCGTTTTCCGAGGTCAGCGGTGCCCGCCGGAGAATCGGACGCCGCGAGAAGTAGTAAAATGGAAGGGTTCCCCCCCACCCCGGGAGCCCGCCAGAGGGACTGTCAGCGCGGAGGCAGACAATGGCGGAAGCAAGAGCGGTGCGAGCGGTGATGCAGGGAAAGGCCAGCGTGAAAGACGTGGAAGTCAAAGCCAGCACAGCGCAGGAAAGCAAACGAAAAACCGGATTGGATTTCCGGCGGTACTTCACCGACGGCAAGACGCACCCCTTCGACAAGCTGGAGTGGGAAAAGCGCACGGCGCTCATCGGCAACGAAAAGGGCGTGACCATCTTCAAGCAGGAAGACGTGGAGGTGCCCAAGGGCTGGTCGCAGACCGCCACCAACATCGTGGCCTCCAAATATTTTCACGGCAAGCTGGGCACACCCGAGCGCGAAGGCTCCGTGCGCCAACTGATCAATCGCGTAGTGGATGCTACGGTGCGCTGGGGCGAGCAGGGCGGCTACTTCTCGACCCCGCAGGCGCGCGACGCCTTCCGCGACGAATTGACGCACCTGCTCGTGGAGCAGAAGATGGCCTTCAATTCGCCGGTGTGGTTCAACGTCGGCGTGCAGCCCAAGCCGCAATGCTCGGCGTGCTTCATCAACTCGGTGAAGGACGACATGGTCTCGATCATGAACCTGGCCAAGACCGAGGGCATGCTCTTCAAGTGGGGCTCGGGCACAGGCACGAATTTTTCCTCGCTGCGCGGCAGCCACGAAACGCTTTCCGGCGGCGGCATTGCCTCCGGACCACTCAGCTTCATGAAGGGCTTTGACGCGTTCGCCGGTGTCATCAAGAGCGGCGGCAAGACGCGGCGTGCGGCGAAAATGGTCATTCTGAATGTGGATCACCCGGACATCGTCGAGTTTATTGACTGCAAGATGCGCGAGGAGCGCAAGGCGCACCGCCTGATTGAGGCGGGCTACGACCGCTCCATTGACGGCGAGGCGTACAGCTCGATTTTCTACCAGAACGCGAACCACTCCGTGCGCGTCACCGACGAGTTCATGCGCGCAGTGGAGGAAGACCGCGACTGGTGGACGAAAAATGTCACCGACGGCCAGCCACACAAGAAATATCCGGCGCGCGAACTGCTGAAGAAAATGGCCGATTCGGCGTGGCACTGCGGCGACCCGGGCATGCAGTACGACACCACCGTAAACCGCTGGCACACGTGCAAGAACACTGCGCGCATTAATGCGTCGAACCCCTGCTCGGAGTACATGTTCCTCGACGATACGGCGTGCAACTTGGCGTCGCTGAATCTGCAAAAATTTCTCGAGCCCAACGGCACGTTTGATGTGGAGGGCTTCCGCCACGCGGTGGACGTCACCATCACCGCGCAGGAAATTTTCGTGGACAACGCCAGCTATCCCACGGAAAAAATCACGCAGAACAGCAACGACTTCCGCCCGCTGGGCCTGGGCTATGCCAACCTGGGCGCGCTGCTGATGTCGCTGGCGCTGCCCTACGATTCCGACGCGGGGCGCGACATGTGCGCGGCGGTCACCGCGCTGATGCACGGCGAAGCCTATCTGCAATCGGCGCGCATCGCCGAACGCCTGGGGCCGTTCAAAGGTTTTGCGGCCAATCGCGAGCCCATGCTGGACGTCATGCGCATGCACCGCGATGCGCTGCGGCCGATCAAGCTGGAAAACGTGCAGCCGCAGTTGCTACGCGCGGCGCAGGAGTCCTGGGACCAGGCGCTCTCGTACGGGGAAAAATTCGGCTACCGCAATTCGCAGGTCACCGTGCTGGCCCCGACCGGCACCATCGGCTTCATGATGGATTGCGACACCACCGGCATCGAGCCGGACCTGGCGCTGGTGAAGTTCAAGCGACTGGTGGGCGGCGGCGTGATCAAAATCGTCAACAACACCGTGCCGCAAGCGCTGATGCGGCTGGGCTACACGCCGGAAGAGATGAACGCGATTGTCACTTACATCGACCAGCAGGGCACCATCGAAGGCGCGCCGGGGCTGAAGCCGGAGCACCTGCCGGTGTTCGACTGTTCGCTGACGCCGCCGGCGGGCGGGCGGTCGATCTCCTGGCGCGGGCACCTGCGCATGATGGCCGCGGCGCAGCCGTTCCTTTCCGGCGCGATCAGCAAGACCATCAACATGCCGGAAGAATCCACGGTGGACGAAGTGATGCAGGCCTACATGGAGTCGTGGAAGTTGGGGCTGAAGGCCGTGGCCATCTACCGCGACAACTCCAAGAAGAGCCAGCCGCTGATGTCCGCGGGCGCGAAAAAGGACGAGAAGAAAGCGGAAGCGCCAGTGCCGCAGTTGGAGTTATTCAAAGGCGCGCAACGCCGCAAGCTGCCCACCGAGCGCAAGTCTATCACGCATAAATTCAGCGTGGGCGGCCACGAAGGCTACCTCACCGTGGGCATGTACGACGACGGCGGCCCGGGCGAAATCTTCATCAAGATGGCCAAGGAAGGCTCTACGCTTTCGGGCATCATGGACGGATTCGCGCTCTCCGTGTCCATCGCGCTGCAATACGGCGTGCCCATGAAGGCCATGATCGACAAGTTCATCCACACGCGCTTCGAGCCCTCCGGCTTCACCGGCAACCCGGACATTCCCTATGCCAAGTCGGTGCTGGACTACATCGCGCGGTGGCTGGGCGGAAAATTCATTTCGCGCGATTACCTGGTGGCGAAGGACATTACCAACGGCGAAACACCCGCTCCGCTGGCTCTGCCGCCGCAGCTCGGCCCGGCCATCAAAGCGGTCAACCCGTCGCAGCCCGCGGACATGCCGCGTCCGCTCGCGGCCATTGACGACGCGCCCACCTGCGCCTCCTGCGGCAGCCTGATGACCCGCAACGGCTCCTGCTACAAGTGCGGCAATTGCGGCGAAACCTCCGGCTGCAGCTAGAAACGAGTTCACCTCCGCTCCCGGAGCTTCGGGAGCAGCGAAGGCCCCATCCGAAAGGGTGGGGCCTTTCTTGTTTTGCCACGGAGGCACACAGGAAAGAGAGAAGCGGAATTCGAAAAACGAAAAACGAAAAACGAAAAACGAAGAGAGATCCTTCACTGCGCTCAGGATGACGGTAGAATAGGCGCAGAGGAATCATGCTCAAGCTCCGCCAAATCATTCCCCCGCTGACCGCGCGCGCCGCGGACGGCCGCGTCGTGCAGGCGTGGGACTTCAAGCAGAAGCACTCCTTGGCTATTGTGTTTTTGCACGCGGGCTGCCGGTGCTGCGCGGACTACCTCGAGCGCTTGCGCGAAAATGCGGCGGAGTTGAAGGAGCGCGAAGCAGTCGCACTGGTGATTTTCTCGGAGACGCCGGCGTGGCAAGAGAATTTACCCGCGCAAATTATGGTGGCCGCAGACGTCAGCGGGAAATCGCAGCGCGCGTTTCTTGGAGAAGACGCATTCGACCCCGCGGGACAATCCCGCGTGGGCGTGTTTGTCACCGACCGCTACGGCGAACTGCGCGCGCAATGGAGCGGGCCGCACGAAGACGCGCTGCCGCAGCCGGGCGAGATTCTGGAGTGGCTAAACCAGATCCAGATGGCCTGCGAGGAGTGTTTTCCGCCGGAATGGAAGCTCGAATCCTGAACCGCGCGCGACCGTCCATCGGCGTCCGAGCAAAACAAAAGGGGGTCTCGCACCGAGACCCCCTGTAGCACTCTATCCCCACAAGTTCCGGTTCCATGGCGGGTAACCGGAACCACCCCGGGAATTAGAGACAGCACCCTTTTGAGAGCATGTGTTGTGCCAGGGAAGCTGTGAATCGGCCTCGGCTCCAGATCATTGTAATTGCACAAGATAGAGCATAGCCCGGCGCGTCCCTTCCGCGCGTGGCCGCTCAGTCTACTGTTTCTCACACGAAAACCTGCTGATATCTACAGTGTTTTGGAGATGTTCGAACCAATTGCCGTTCCGACGACTAGGAAGCCCAACCCGTAAAGCCGCCCGCACTACGCGTTTCTGTGGGACAGGCTTTCAGCCAGTTCGGAGGGAATGGCTTATTGACGCCGGCGGAACGGCACGCGTCTGGAGTTACCGGCCGCCGAGGGTGAAGACAACGTCGATGGTGGTATCCACAATGACGGGCACGCCGTCGAGCAGGGTGGGACTGTAGCGCCACTGGCTAACCGCTTCGACGGCCGCCTCGGCAAGCAGGCAAGAACCGTTGATCAACTGGAGTGCGCTAATTGTGCCATCTCTACCAATCTGTCCGTGCAAACGAACGGTTCCCTGAATGCGGTAATTCTTCGCGGCTTCGGGATAGTGCGGGCGAACAATTTTGTCGAGCTTGGCCTGCTGGACATTTCCACCGATGCGGACGACCTTTGAACCGGGCAGTGCGCGCAATGAATCCACGCGAATAACGCCCAAGAAGCGGAACGCGTCATCCACGTATGCGAAAAAGCCCATCATGCGTACGTGTGAGTCATTGGGCTTTGAGAATTTCGCCAGATACAGCGGGATGCGTCGGCGCCGCATCAGCAGAATACTGTAAAAACTCATGTCGGACGCAGGTTCGCAAGGCTTTTTGAATTGCTGGATTTCGAAATCGGCGAATTGGTCCTTAAGAATCCCGGAGAGGCTTTCAAACAACGCCGCATGCAGGCGTTCGTCAAGCAGGCCGTGCGCTTCTGCAATTTGCGTTCCCAGCACTTCGCCGAAGACGTCTTTGAACCAAGTCTCCGGATTCGGCAAGCGAAGCGATTGAGCATATGCAGCGAGCGTTTTCTGATCGTTGTTCTTCGTGGCTTCCACCATGGCGGTGACAAGTTGCTTCAAGCCCTCCGGAGAGTCCGCGTACGCGGGAATCGTGATTTGAGGCGCGGCGGTGCCCTGCGGCGGAGCGGGCGGTTGTTGGGCCGCCGCAGCAGGCGAAAACAGTAGTGCCAACGCAAAGATTGTGAAGGCGAATTTGCGCATGCGCGAGTCCTTCAGGCTGTTTACCAGGAAATCAAGACAGAAACGAAATAGCAGGTTGCAGCGGAAAAAACAAGTGGCGCGCGGTAAGGCTGGTCCCGATGATTCGGGAGCCTGTCCTACGCTGCGCCAATGGCGGAGCGCAATGCGGAAGCAATCGCTTGCGACCAGCGGTCCACGTCGGCCTGGGTTTCGGCCTCGACCATCACGCGCGCCAGCGGCTCCGTGCCCGAGTAGCGCAGCACGATGCGCCCGGCATCGCCCAGCGCGCGCTCGGCTTCGGCGAGCAGCCGCGAAACTTCCGGTAGCGATTCCAGCGGCGGTTTCTGAGAAACTTTCACGTTGACGATGGTCTGCGGAAAAATTTTCAAGCCCTCGACCAATTTTTCGAGTGGCCCACGCAGGTTCACCAGACACGCAATTTTCAGCGCGGTGAGCATGCCGTCGCCGGTGGTGGAATCGTCGAGCAGAATGATGTGCCCGGACTGCTCGCCGCCGAGGTTCGACCCCACGCGAATCATCTCCTCCAGCACGTAGCGGTCACCAACCGGCACGCGTGCGAGCTTCAGCCCTTCTCTCGCCAACGCGCGCTCGAGACCCAGGTTGGCCATGGTCGTGCCGACGATGGCCGGCCCTTTCAGCGTGCCATTCGATTTGAAGTAGCGGCCCAGCGCCAGCAGGATGCCGTCGCCGTTCACCAATTTTCCTGCCGCGGTCGAAAACATCGCGCGGTCGGCGTCGCCATCAAAAGCCACGCCAAGCTGTGCGCCCACATCCACCACTTTTTTCTGCATGGCTTCCGGATGCAGCGCGCCGCAACCGGCGTTGATGTTGCGGCCGTCGGGACGGTCGTGGATGCCGATGACCTCCGCGCCCAGCGAGCGAAACAGCGACGGCGCCAGTTCGGACGCGGCGCCATTGGCGCAGTCCAGCACGACGCGCAAATTTTCCAACGAAGCGCCGCGTACGGCGCGACTGCGCAGAAACGCGAGGTAGGCCAGGTCCAATCCGCGTTCCGCAGAGAGCGCTACGGCCTTCGCGTGCTTACTGGGAACGCTTTCGCGGTGCACAAGAATTTCTTTTTCAATGCGCGCCTCGATGGCGTCCGGAAACTTCATGCCGCTCGAGGAAATCAGCTTGATGCCATTATCGTGCCAGGGATTGTGCGACGCGGAGACAACCATGCCTGCGGCAAACGCGCGCTCGCGCACGAGGCACGCCACGCCCGGCGTGGTAATCACGCCGGCAAAGACCGGCAGCGACCCGGCGTCGGCAAGGCCGCGCGCCAGCTTGCCGATGATGAGCATGCCGGACTCGCGCGTGTCCATGCCCAACAGGACGCGTTTTTCCGCGCCGGTTGTGCGCAGGTAATCGCCCAGCGCGCGGCCGACGCCATAAATCGTCGCGTCGTCCAGTGGATATTCGCCGGGAATGCCTCGCACGCCGTCCGTGCCGAAAAGGTGTTTAGCCATAGTGACGCGCAATGCGCACATTCGAAACAAGCAATTTTAGCACACGCATGAACCAGGGTGCCCGGCTGGAACATTGGGAGGTTGACTGTCCAAATGTCGAAACTTCCCATCCACTTACAACAGCTTCAGTTTCCTGCAGCAAAAGTAAGCCGGATCTCGGCCGGTGCGATGCGCACTACGACAGCGCCGTAAGGCGTTTCCACCATGTCCGGCGTAAGCCGGACGAGCATCTCTCCGGGCTGAGCGCCAGCGAGATCCACAGAGACGCCCAGGTCGGCGGCGGAAAGGCGGCGCAGCAGCGCGGAGCGCCCGCGAACGCGCAGGCGCACCTGCGCAGGGGCATCGCCGGAAAGTTCCAGGTGCCGGGGGACGTTGCGGAATTCGATGGGCACTACGTAGGCGACTTCCGCGGCGGGCTCCGAGGTGTACGTGGACCACAGCAGAAAGGCAGCCAGTAGCGCAAAAAGTTTCAGGTGCCAGTTGTTGAGGATCCAGTTGCGGAAGAAGGGCATGGGCTATTCCTTCACCGTTTCCGGCCGCGCGGAAATCCCCACCCGCGGACGATACCCGGCGAAAAGCTCGGCAAGGCGCTCGGCAAGCTGGTTTGGCGTGAGGTGCAGCTCGATGGCCCCGGCGGCGGCCAGCGCGATTTCGCCGGTTTCCTCGGAGACGACCACCGCCACAGCGTCGCTTTCTTCGGTGACGCCGATGGCCGCGCGGTGTCGCGTGCCGAGCTGCGTGGTAATCATGGGATTCAGCGAGAGCGGAAGGAAGCACGCTGCGGCGGCGATGCGGTTGTCCAGCAAG
The DNA here is from genome assembly GCA_023481105.1 of Acidobacteriota bacterium. Classification (GTDB taxonomy): domain Bacteria; phylum Acidobacteriota; class Terriglobia; order Acidiferrales; family UBA7541; genus JACQDE01. The sequence continues at coordinate 40,411 of JAMCWK010000143.1, forward strand.
ATCGCCGCACCGTCGTGCAGCGGCGAGCCCGGCCGGAAGATAGAGAGCAACAGGTCGTAGCTCAGTGCCGCATCCAGGGGCACGCCGCTTTCGATGTAGGTTTTCAAGCCCACCTCGCGCTCGAACACGATCAGCGCGCCGATCTTGGACTGCGAAAAATAGCGGACCGCGAGCAGGACGTCGTCATGGGATTCGTTGAGGTCCGGTGCGTAGAAGCGCCGCCACAGCGGATTACGCCCGGCGCGGGCCAGCGCGCGTCGGATTTCTGGCTGAAACAGCACGATCAGGGCAATGGCAAAATACGGCAGCAGCGTGGTGAGCAGCCATTCCACCATCTCCAGGCGGGCCCACCGCGCCGCGTAGAAGAAAAGAACCAGCAGCAGCACGGCCACCATCATCTGCACAGCGCGCGTGCCGCGCAGCAGCACCAGCACGTAGTAAATGATCACCGCAATGATGAAGATGTCCACGGCCGCGCGCAGATCCAGCCGCGAAAGACTCTGCCAGGGCAACTCGGCGGCCAGAAGCATGGTGGAGTGTACGTTAGCAGCGTAGAGTGAGCCGAGGCAAGCGTGGAATCAGCCGCGGGGTGTGGTAATGTACGCCTGCGCGGCGCGGAGTGGCGCAGCGAATTCCAAGCGAGAGCGGGCGGGAATGTCCACGAATCCAATCCAGGTTGTGCACGCCAGGAGCAATCCGAGCCAGCGGATCATCGCCGCCGGAATCGTGCTGGCGTTTCTCTACTATGCTTCGGCGGTAGTCATCACGCTGCTGGTGTCCATCCTTTTGGCGTATTTTTTGGATCCCATGGTGGAGTGGCTGGAACGTTTTCGCGTGCCGCGCGCCGTGGGCACGCTCATCGTGCTGCTGGTGGTGACCTCTCTGATGGTGGCGATGCTATTTGTGGTGTGGGACCGCGTGGACGCCTTCGCCAAGGCCTGGCCGGAGTACAGCAAGATTCTGAAGGGCGTATCCGAGGCGCTGGACAAGCGCTTCCAGCAAATCGAAGACGCGCTCAAGGGCATCCAGCCGCAGGATCAGACCGGCAGACTGGTCGTGCAGCAGGAGCAGCCGGGCATGGTCAAAGCACTGATCCTGCGCGGTCTGGGATCGCTCTACACCTTGCTGCTAGTGGTTTCCTTTGTGCCCTTTCTCGTGTTCTTCATGCTCGCCGCGAAACAAGATATCTGGCACGCCACCATGCAACTCTTCCCGCCGACCGAGCGTACGGGCGTGAAAGAAGCGCTCGAGGATCTCAACAAGACCTTGCGTGGCTACATCGTGGGCAACATTTTGGTCGCGGCCATCCTGTCCGTGGCCAGCTGGATTTTTTTCTGGATCATCGGATTGGACTATCCCTTCCTGCTGGGCATCACCTCCGGCGTGATGAACCTGGTGCCGTACTTGGGCACGGTCATGGCGTGGGTACCGCCGCTGGTGGTGGGACTGAAGACATTCGGCACCAACTGGGCCGCCTATATCGGTATTGCCGCCATGATCACCTTCTTCCACATGATCGCCATCAACGTGCTCATCCCCAAACTCGTGGGCAAACAGGTTCACTTGAACGCGCTGGCGGTGACCATTTCTCTTCTTTTCTGGGGCTGGTTCTGGGGAGGCATGGGACTCCTGCTGGCCATCCCCATCACCGCGGCCACCAAGGTGATATGCGACCACGTGGAAGAATGGCAGCCAGTGGGCCGCTGGCTATCCACGTAGCGCCTGCATTCGGCCGCGAGCAATCATCGCTGGCGAAGCTTTGCAGCTTTCCATTCCCCGTTCGAGCAAAAATCGAATTCGGCAGGCAATTTCTTCGGGAGGTCCGCATGGCATTCATACCGCAAATCAGCGAGCAGGAAGCAAGCGGGGCCACCGCGCAGGTATACGCGGAGGTGCGAAAAACGTACGGAAAGGTGCCGGATTTTTTCGCGGTGCAGGGCATGCGGCCGGACGTGATCGCCGCGGAAGTCGGAGTGGGCGAGGCCATCCAAAAAGATGCGGCGCTTCCGCGCATGGTAAAAGAAAAAATAGGTCTGGTGGTAAGCGGAATCAATCATTCTTCCTACTGCATCGCCGTGCATTCCGAAGTGCTGCATCATCTGGGAGTGCCCAAGTCCCTTGCGCGACATTTGGCCATCGACTACCCGAGCGCGCCGGCCAGCGAGCCGGAGTTGGCCCTCTTTCGTTTTGCGCACAAATTAACGCGGCAGCCGGACGAAATCGCTGCGGGCGACGTAGAAGAACTGCGCCGCCACGGCTGGAACGACGCGCACATTCACGAAACGGTCCTGGCCGTGGCGTGGTTCAACTTCGTCAATAGAATTTCGGCGGGGCTGGGCCTGATCCCCGATTTCTAGCCGCGGTGGAGCGCTTCTGTAACAGCGGCCAGGTCTTCACATTCCTGAAATAGACGAATCGCAGCGACTCCCGCGGCTCCCGCGCGCCGGCATTCCTGTGCGTTGTCCAGCGTGATGCCGCCGATGGCCAGCACGGGAATGCGCACCGCGCGGCAAACTTCCTCCAGCCGCGCCAGGCCCTGCGGCGGGCCGTATTTGGTTTTAGAAGGCGTGGAGAAGACCGGGCCGTAGACAATGTAATTCGCGCCATCCCGCTCGGCGGCCGTGGCCGCGGCGAGGGAATGGCAAGAGGCGCCGAGAAGAAAAGCCTGCGAAGATGCCGGCGCATGTTTTGTGCACCACGCGGCAATTTCCGCGAGCGGCAGCGCGACGCCACCCAGATGCACGCCGCCGGCGCGAGCCGCGAGCGCCACGTCGAGGCGCCCGTTGATCAGGATGCGCGTTGCGGAGCCGCGTGCGGCGGCCACAGCTTCGCGAGCGAGCACGGCGAGGTCGCGTCCGGAAAGATCTTTCTCGCGGAGTTGAATCCAATCCACGCCCGCGGCAACTGCTCGGCGGATGACACCGAGCAAATGCTCATTTTGTGGTACAGGGAAAGAGGCGCGGTCGGTGACGTAACAGAGAATCACGGCCTTGGCCGATCAGGACGTCGCGGGGCGCGTCGGTTTGCGGCGCCGCAGCAGCGTCGCGGCGATCCAGATGTCCAGCAGCCCCAGCCCGCTGACAGCGCCGCGCAGGTAGGAATTGAGCAGCACTGGAATCAGACCCGGATAGCGGTCCAGAAAAAAATTGCGCTCCCAAATGGTGGACCAGGGCGCCAGAACAAGCAACACGCCCAGCTCGAAGCACAGCAGGATGACCACGACGCGCAGCAGGCGATTCATGAGGGGTTGGCGGCTCAACTGCGCTTCTGGAGTGCGGCGATGCGCTCGGCGATGTCGCGGTAGTCAATATTCATGGCATAGACCTGGGTGAAACTCTTCAACGCGTCCTGCACGGCGCCCGCCAGCTCCTGTGCAATCCCAAGGTCATAGCGCAACGCAAGCACGGATTCCTGGTCGAGGCCGGGCGTCTGCAGGGCGCGTTCGTACCACATGGCCGCGACCTGCGGCTGGCCCTTATCCATGAACGAAAGGCCCAGCAGCGTAAAACACTGCATCGCATACCGGAACTGATGCCCGGACTGCACGGCCTTGCCCACTTTTTGAAACTCTCCGATGGCCTCTTCGAGCAGGCCCATTTCGCGGTAGGCGATGCCCAGATTGTAGTGGGTCTCCAAGTCCTCCGCTTCCTCCTCGGCGCCCATCTCCCCGAGCTGCTGGCGAAAATCGTTGAAGACTTCCTTCAGTTGATCCACGGACTCGCCCTTGCCGGCGGCGGGAGCCGCGGCGCGCGCCGCTGGCGCGGCAGCTTCCTTTGGCGCGGCAGGGCCGAGCTCGAGTTCATCCACTTCGGCGACCAGGTCATCGAGCAATTGGGCGGAAGTCATTTGCGCAGGGGGCTGCGCGGCAGCGGGTTCGGGAGGAGGGGCGGCCGGAGCAGCTTCCAGCTCGTACTCGATCACTTCCGCAGCTTCTTCCGCGGCAGGTGCTGGCGCTGCCTCTGCGGGCGCTTCGTCCAGGGAAAGCGTGATCTCTTCCGGCGGAGCCTCCGAAGGCGGCGGGGGAAGCGGCGGAGCTTCGGCTGCGGGCTCCGTGGTCATCCGGGAAAGAGCGGCCCATTCTTCGGAGAGGTCCACTTCGTGAACGGCTTCGGCTTCACGAGGTGCTTCGGGCGCGGCGGCAGGTTCGACGCTGACTTCAGGCACCGCTTCGGCCGCGGCCACCGGAATCGTGAATTCGGCAGCGGCAGGAGTCGCCGGCGCCGCTTCCTCAGCGGTGAGGCGGGCGGCGCGCTGGAACCGCCGACCCAGCTCGGAGAAACGCGCCGCGCTGGCCGCATCGCCTTTCGCCGAATAAATCTGTTCCAGTTGCGCGGCCAGTTCCGCGGTGCGGCGGTCGTTGCCCGCGCCCAGTTGAATATCAAGTAGCTTTTCAAGGACGGTGGTGTGCCGCGGCGCGCGTTGCAGAACTTTTTCCAGTAAGTCCGCTGCCTTTTGCGTGAGGCCATAGCTGGAGAACAAATCTACGTCGGTCAGGGATTGCGAAATGAACCGCTGGGTTTCTTCGTCGAACTCTCCGCCCTCTTCTGCTGCGGCGGAAACCACGGGCTCCGTCACAGCCGGTGCGGGAGGAGCGGCTTCTTCGACCGGGGCGGAGGGTGCGGGAGCGCCTTCCAGCGCGGGCAAGCCCAGGCGTGCGCGCACTTGCTCGAGGCGGCGGCGATTATTTTCGTCCTCCGGCTCGCGCTCCATGAGTTCCTGAAAGACCGCCTGAGCGCGTTCCAGTTGCCCGGCGGCGACTAGGCTTTCGGCCAATTGGTCCAGGCCATCCTTCAAGCGGAAAGAATCGCTGGAACGGCGATACGCATCCACCAGCCACTCCAGCGGCTCGATTTGTCCGTGCAGGCGCTCGACTAGATTGTTGAGCACCTGCGTGAGGCGGTCGAAATCCGCGGCGGCCAGCATGGGCTCGCGGATCTCGTTGATCAATTCCTTTGCCCGTTCCGGCTCGCCACCGTCCAGCAAGTGCACCGCCACGTCATAAACCGCGGAGAAGCGGTCGGGTGATGCCGCGAACACTTTGCGCGCCAACTCCACGGCGCGGTCCGGCTTTTGCGCCTGGATGTAGAACTCCACCAGCAACTGTGTGGTGTCCGCGCCGGCTGAGGCATCGCCCGAGGATTCCAGCAGCGTGATCGCTTCCGGCACGTTCCCCGTGGCCGCCAGCGCGCGGGCCTTGATGGTGCGGGCGCGCGCATTGGCGGGATCGGCCTTGATGGCCAGGTCCGCAAACTTGAGAGCCTCAGAAAAATGCCCGTTGTCGAGCATGCGGTGCGCGCAGTTGAGATAGGCTACGGCCGCTTCGCCCCGCTGGTTGATGCTGATATACAGCTCGGCTAGGCGCAGTTGCACGCGCAGGTTGTCCGGCTCCAGGTCCAGCAACTGGCGCAGCACGCTGACGGCCAGTTCCGTGCGGCCCGCTCGCAAATGCATTTCCGCGAGCTGCAGGAACAGCGTGCGCGCCTCGCTCATCACTCCCTGGGCCACGTACAGCTCCGCCAGTTTTTCCAGCGGCTTGCTTTCTTCCGGGGCGAGCTTAGCGATTTTCTTGTAGATGGCGATGGCTTTGGTGTTGAAGCCGTCGCTCAGGAAGGCCTTCGCGAGTTGCTCGAAATGCTCCAGCGCGCTTTTGGTGTCCCCGTCGCGGACGTACAGGTCTCCCACGGTCATCAGGGTGACCTGATCGTTCGGTTCATTCTTCAATATTTGCTTGTACTCGTTGATGGCCTGGGCGAGTTTGCCCTGACTGAGATACTTCTGCGCGGATTCCAGATGCTTGTTCTTGTTATAAGCCATCCGAGACTCTCAGACTGACCGCGACCGGCCGCCCCGTCGCATTGCTCCGCGCTTCTCGCACACGGAACCATCGGCCCTTGAAGCGGCGGACCGTGAGGAAACTCGGCTACGCTAGCACAGCGGATAAAGGCAGTCAATGAACCCCGTGCCCTGTTCCGTTATGTCGGGATTAGCGACCCGGTGCTAGGAAGCGGCGTCGAGTGGCAGCGGAGATTGCGTGGCGGAAGCCGCCCAGCATGCGGATTCACGCACTGGCGCGAACGAGAAGCGGTGCAGCGGCGACGGGCCATGCACGCGCAGGGCTTCGAGGTGGTCGGGCGTGCCGTAGCCTTTGTTGTGCGCCAGGCCGTACTGCGGGTACTCGCGGTCGAATTCCGCCATGCGCGCGTCGCGCGCGGTCTTGGCGAGGATCGAAGCGGCGGCGATAGACACGGAACGCGCGTCGCCGTGCACGAGCGGCTTCTGCTCGAGGGTCACGTCGAGCGACATCGCATCGAGCAGCAGGTAATCTGGCGTAATGGCCAGTTTCTCCAGTGCGGCGCGCATGGCCTGCCGGCTGGCCTGGTAGATGTTCCACGCGTCAATCCGGGCAGCATCAATTTCCGCCACGGCCCAGGCTAATGCGTGCGCGCGGATGCGTTCGGCAAGCTCCGTGCGGCGCGCAGGAGCAATTTTTTTGGAATCATCGAGGCCGACGATTCGTCGGCGAGGATTGAGAATAACCGCGGCGGCGACTACGGGGCCGAAGAGCGCGCCGCGGCCGGCTTCGTCGAGCCCGGCGATGCGCATCCACCCGCGCTGCCGCGCTTGCCGCTCGTACCGTGTGGAGCACAGTCGGCCCATCGGCGAGGAATTTTAGTACCGTTCCAACTTTTCGCGGCAGAATTTTTCCTACGAATTTCGAAGAAAAAGCAAGGAGCCCCGTCAACCGAAGTCACGGTTGGTTCGGGTGGATTTCCTGCCAGCCGTTTTGCGCGTCCCACTGGTGGATGCGCGGTGGGCCGTTGCGCTCAGGACATTGATCCCTGGAGTGTTTGATTTTTCCTTCTTTCTCCAACTTGTGGTGCCATTCCCAGTACCGCTCGCCGTAGCGGCTGCGTATCAGGTGAAAGTCGCGCGAGAATTCGTAAACAGCCTCGGGCGGGGCTTGGCCAAGATCACTGGGCAACTCCCATTTGATGACGGGAATGATGTCGCCCTGCGGATGGCCTCCAGCTTCATACAGAGGAGAGCCTGTGACGAGGTTGAGTTCGGACCGCGGGAAAACAAAGTATTTGCGAGGCCGTCCTGCCGGACAGTTCTTGCATGAGTAAGGTGACCCCGCTGCTTCAGGCGAAGTCCCCGAGATTTCGCCGGGATTCAGCAACGCAAGGAACGCGCCGTCAAAGGAATTGCTCACGCCACTGACCACCAGCACTGGCCCATCGGCGCCGTCCATCAAGTAGCCTTGGGAAATCCATCCGGCGTTGAAGAATCGGCTCTCGATGTTTCCCTGCAGATCCAAAAGCAGAAGTTGCGCCGGCCACCAGGAATAGTGGCGCGTCGCCAGCAAAACTTTCGAATGATTACCCAGGCGAATGACCCCCAACAGGTTGAAACCCCACGACAGCGGGTAGTCGCTCGATCCAAAAATGAATCGATCTACCGACTGAAACTGCCACAATGGCTGGCCGCGCGGAGAGAAGAAATAAAGCGCATCGCCCTTTCCTTCTCCCAAACTCACAGTGACCAGCACTCCCGCTTCATCTTTGACGCCGGCCGAAGGCAGGACAATGCTGTTCAGGATTTTTACCTTCTCGGAGGGAAATTCGTAGGTCCACGCCACGCTGCTGTTGGGACTGATGGCCACCAACCGGTTTCCTTCTTGCAGCATTGTGGTCAGCGCCGGAGAACGCGACTCTGCGACAAGGTATGCGCCCAGCCCGGCAAATCCCAGAATCAGAAAGACCAGCACGGCACGCGCGACAACAGGCATTCGCTGCCAGAAATTCTTGAGCGGCACCTGCCAGCCCAGCGCGGGAGCAGGCTTCTCCGCGATTTCGTCTGATACCAGCGATTTCGCCAGCCATTCGTCTATCTCATGCTTGTAGGCATACACCGTCCGCCGCTTGCCGCCGGGGATGGTGTGCACCGGCAGGCCCTTTTCCTTCTCCCACCGTAGACACGTGTGCACATCCCGGCCCAGGTACTCCGCGATCTCCTTCCATGAATCCAGTCGCGCCCGTTCGTTGGAACTCAATCCCGACTCCCCTGCTTCCGGCGCGCTTTCACCCTGCTCGCGGGCCGATTGCTCACACTTGCGCAGGAATGTTCACTCTTGTGAATTGCGCAAAGGTTATATCCACGGCATATCCCCGTCAAGACACAGGTACGGCTGAGGACCGCAAGAGACAGGCCGTGCTGCGTTTTTGAGGATTCCACGAATGTCACAGGGAGGAAGACCATGAAGCCCAGCAGAAATTTTGTGGCCGGAATCACCCTTTCGGTTATCTCGGTGCTTGCGATTGCGGTACCCGCATCAGCGCAAAGTTGGACGCAATTGTCGCCGTCAGGTGGCCCGCCGCCTCAGCGCTTCCAGCATACCGCGGTCTACGATCGCGGTACGAACGTCATGATGATCTTCGGGGGAGAAAATTTCGCGGGTGGAGCTGGTGGGCCGTGTGTGGGCACGACTTGCCTGAACGATGTCTGGACGCTGTCCAATGCTGATGGCCAAGGAGGGACACCGAATTGGACCAAACTTGTCCCGTCCGGCGGCGCTCCGCTTCCACGATTTGGCCCGACGGCCGTATACGATCAAGGCAGCAACCGCATGATTGTGTACGGCGGAGGAAGCAATAAGACGCCCCCTTATTTTGGCGGTTGCACTGGTCAATTCAACGATGTGTGGGTGCTGTCCAACGCGAACGGCTCAGGCGGAACACCTGCCTGGACCCAACTAAGTGTAGCTGGCGGTCCACCTATAGCGAGACAACACCACACAGCTGCCTACGACGCCAACTCCAACCGCATGATTGTATTTGCAGGCAATGGCCTCTGCGGAGTGTTGGCTGACGTGTGGGTGCTTACCGAGGCGAACGGGTTGGGAGGAACACCCACGTGGATGCAGCTAAGTCCCGCTGGCCCGGCGCCCTCGAATCGGGCCGGACACGCCGCTGCATACGATGAACAGAATAATCGCTTTCTGGTTTTTGGCGGCAACGGCTGTCCGACCGTCGTTCCTCCCGGCCCGGGGCAATGCAGTATGGTTGCTTTTGATCAAGTGTGGGTGCTGGAGAACGCTAATGGATTGGGAGGTGCTCCCGTCTGGACACAGCTTGCTACTGCAGGAGGCCCTCCCAGCCCCAGAGGGAGTGCCACCGCTGTGTACAATCCTGCGGCCAACTCTATGATCATTCTCGGTGGGGGTGACATCGCGGGAAACATCTTAAGCGACGCCTGGTTGCTCTCGAATGCAAATGGGCTGGGCGGCACGCCAACCTGGACGCAGCTCTCAACGGCGGGCGGTCCGGGGGCACGAGTCGAACATACAGCCATCTATGATGCAACAACGGACCGGATGACAGTTTTTGCAGGATTGCAGGTACCCCCACTCTCCGCCCCTCTGAATGACGTCTGGGTTTTAGCCAACGCCAACGGAGTTCCGAATCAACCGCCGGTGGCCGATGCAGGAGCGGATCAGACCGTCGAGTGCAACAGCCACACCGGCACATCCGTGACTTTGGACGGCTCGGCCTCGAGCGATCCGGACGCGGGCGACACGCTCAGCTACGAGTGGCGCGACGCCGGCAACAACATCATCGGTACGAGCGCAGCAGCAACCGTCTCCGTGCCTCTCGGCACACACACGTTTACTCTTACCGTCAGCGATGGCAACGGTGGCTCAGCAAGCGATTCTGTGCAGGTGGTTGTGCAGGATACAACGCCGCCCACGCTGACTCTCAGCAGCACTACGGAAACCATCGTGGTGCCGACGGCTTCTTCCTCCGGCGTCGCCGTGGACGTGCTGGCGGCTTCGGGCGCAGCCGCGAACGACGTTTGCGATCCGTCGCCTTCGCTCAGTCACAATGGCCCGGCGGTATTCCCCCTCGGCACGACCATCGTGACCATCACTGCCACTGATGACAGCGGCAACTACAGCCAGAAGACTTTCACCGTGCAGGTGGTGTACAACTTCATCGGCTTCCTGATGCCGATCCGCAACGATGGAAGTTCCATCTTTCGTTCGGGACGGGCGGTTCCAGTGAAATTCCAGCTCACCGCGGCGGACGGAAGTTTCATTTCCAACGCTACGGCCACGCTGCAGGTCTTCCAGGTCACGGACCAGGTGCTGGGCACGGTGGAAGAAGTCACTCCCGACGCGTCCGGCTCCAGCAATACTGGCAACCTGTTCCGTTACGACTCCACCAGCAACCAGTACATTTACGACCTCAGCACCAAGGGCTACGCGTCGGGGACGTATTTGCTGCGTGCCGTGCTTAATGACGGGACCACGCACGAGGTGCAAGTCTCCGTGCGCTAGCCGTTACCGGGCGGGTGGATGCAAACACATCCGCCCGCATTTGTCACCGGCGCACAAAAGCAAAAGCCCCGGGGCAGCGATGCCTCGGGGCTTTCTGCAATTCAAAATCGCGAAGGATTATTCGGCCGATTCGCTTGCCGTTTCCGTGATGGGTGCGGCGGCCTCCACGCGGTCGGCGCGCTGGAGGCGTGCGGCCTTGCCCTTGCGCCCGCGGAGGTAGTAGAGCTTGGCGCGGCGGACCTTGCCAGAGCGGACCACTTCGATGGATTGGATCGAAGGGGAATTGATGGGGAAAATGCGCTCCACTCCGACGCCGAAGCTGACGCGCCGGATGGTCACACTGCGCGAAGCCAGCCGCCCTCGCTGGGCAATGACCACGCCCTCGTAGGGCTGGATGCGCTCTTTTTCCTTTTCGCCCTCGGCTTCCTTCAGGCGGACATGCACGCGCACGGTGTCGCCCGGGCGGAGCTCCGGCAAATCCTTGCGCAGTTGCGACTCTTCGAGCTCTTCAATCACGCGGTTCATGGCAGTTTTTCCAGGCAGACCCGCTCGGGTGGGGCCAGCACAGTGCAAGCAAACGAAGATTATAGCGAAGTTTGGCCGCTTTGCCTAGTGGCGAAGTGGTTGCCCGGCGGATGAAGCACTCGCCGTCAGGCGTGCCTCCGGCCCACTTCCGCGAGGAGGCGGGCATCCTCTTCGGACAGCGCCGCGCCGGCCAGCAATTCCGGGCGGTTGCGCAACGTCTTCGCCAATGCCATTTTGCGCCGCCACACGCGGATCTCCTCATGGTTGCCGCCGAGCAGAACTTCCGGCACAGCCCAGCCGCGGAACTCTGCCGGCCGCGTGTAATGTGGGCAGTCAAGGAGCCCTCGCTGGGGTGCACTTGCCACTCGCCAATCACCACTCGCCACTTCTTGACCGGTGGCTGAGCGCGGGTCGCTGGTCGCTTCCATTGCGCTGAATGATTCGAACACGGACGAATCTTCGTTGCCCAGCGCGCCCGGCAGCAGCCGCGTGACCGCGTCGAGCACCAGCGCCGCGGGAAGTTCGCCGCCGGAAAGCACGAAATCGCCGATGGAGAGTTCGTCGGTGGCCAGATGCTCAGCAACGCGCTCATCCACGCCTTCGTAGCGCCCGCAGAGCAGCACGATGCGCTTCAATTGCGCAAAGCGTCGCGCGGTCTCCTGCCGAAACAATTTGCCCGACGCCGAAAGCAGCACAATCGCCGTCGTAGGGGCGATGCTTGCCGCGCCCGACGGAACTCCAAGAATCTCCTCCACCGCCTCAAACAGCGGCTCGGGCTTCAGCACCATGCCTTCGCCGCCGCCAAACGGGCGGTCGTCCACCGTGCGGTGGCGGTCGTGGGTCCAGTTGCGCAGGTCGTGGACCTGCGTTTCGATGATGCCCGCCTCGCGCGCGCGCCGCACGATGCCGTGCTCGAGCGGCCCCGCGAAAAACTCCGGGAAAATCGTGATGAGGTCGAAGCGCATAGTTCAGGAACTCGAAATTCGAAAATCGAAAATCGCGAAAATACGGCTAGAGTGTAGCCCAATTTCCGCATTCCTACAGTTCGCGCAGGCCTTCAGGAAGGACGACCTCGATACGCCGCCCGGCGGGGTCAATGCGCGTGCAGATTTCTGCCGCGAAGGGAATGAGCAACTCTCCGCGCGGCGTGTCCACAATGAGCAGCGGCGTGCCCGGAGTTCCTTCTCCCGTAGGCTGCACATCGCGCACTGTGCCCAGCGGCGCCAGGCCGCCCTGCTCCCAAACTTCGCAGCCCATCAGATCGCTGATGAAGAACATCCCCGTGGGCAGCGCGACGCGCTCGGAAAGCGGTACCTGAATTTCGAGGCCCTTGAGCACTTCCGCGGCGGAGATGGAGTCCACGCCTTCAAAGTGGAAGAGGGCCTGGCCCTTGTGCAGGCGGCAGCGGCGGACAGCGATGCGGCGGGGAGGATTCTTTCCGTCGGATAAATACACTTCGCGGAGCGCGGTCAGACGCTGGGGAAAATCCGTGAGGATTTCCGCGGCCACTTCGCCGATGCGGCCGCGGCTGCGGAGAATCCGCGCGAGTGCAACGCCCTGCCAGTCCGGCGCCACTACTCGAGAATCTCCAGCGTGTAGCGCTTGTGGAGTTTCATGCCCGCCGCGCCGAGCAGTGTGCGCATGGCCTTGGCTGTGCGGCCCTGCCTGCCGATGACCTTGCCGAGATCGGTGGGATGCACGCGCAACTCCAGCACTGTCACCTGTTCACCGTCTACCGCACGAACTTGAACTTGGTCGGGATTGTCCACCAGCGCCTTGGCGATGGCTTCGACAAGCTCTCGCACCGAAACCCCTTTCCGGGAATCGCGGAAACCGCGAGGCCACCAGCGGGTGGGAGGGCCGGGCGGTTGCCCATGAACTCGAGCTAACTACGAGGTAGAAAGCCTCCCATGCAGAGAATCGGGCGCGGAGCAGAAACCTAGGAACTCTTCTGACGGCGGATAAAGCTGCGCACGGTGTCGCTGGGCTGCGCGCCACGGCTAAGCCAATGCTTGATGCGCTCGGCGTTCAGCTTCACTCCCTCCGTCTTCTTCAGCGGGTCGTACGTGCCCACTATTTCCACAAACCGGCCGTCCCGCGGACGGCTGCTTTCCGTCACCACCACGCGGTAAAAGGGCTTCTTTTTCTTGCCAATTCTCGACAGTCGAATCGTCAGCACGCAGCCATACCTCCGGACGCCATTATAAACGATTGCGCAGAGTTGGGGAAGCGCACCCATACCATGCCGCACCCCCGGGCTGCCCGGCCAACTCAGTTGGGCTGCTGCTGCGGAATCATCTTGAGCAGGGCGACAGAGAAGCAAAGCTCGACAACGGAAGCGGAAACCCACGGGTATTTGAAGATGTCAACCCGCTGCTGGGCGAGGCGGAAGAGTACGAAAGCCACGATGAGTCCCCCGACCCACGGAAGCCAATTGCGCCGGAGCATCATGCCCAGCAGCGCGGGAGGAAAGGCCAGACTGAGCGAAAAAAGAGACAGCATGACCCACAGCGGAAGTTTGTCGAAGGGCAACTGAAACACGGCGATGCTGTAGAGCAAGGGAACGCCACCGAGTATTAGAAGGAAATTGTAAGATCGCGCGCGCATGAAAATCGGAAACACCGCCGTTGAGACCACCCAGTAGGCCGCGACTTCGGCGATCCGCACGAGCGTTTGGGACGGCTCTCCTGATGCGCCCAACACGAAATAAGCGGGCTTGAAAGTCCGCAGGAGGGGAGGAACGATGCTCGCAAGGCGAGGAGAGACGAGAAGATCAATCACCACGTTGACGACCGTCAACCAAAATATCGACGGCCCCAGGGGATTCCGAAGCTCCAGTGATCCTGGTGGTGCGAAGAGGGATTTCATGCACCTCCTGACTCGGGCCGTTAGAGCCCGGCCGTTCCGCGGGCGTCATTATGGCCGAATCGGATTGAAAAGGGGAAATAGAAATGCACGATACGCGGCGCAGAGCGTTAAGCCGATTGCGTTAACGGGTCGAGGGCCTCAACGAAAGGGAAGCGGTGAAAATCCGTGTCGCGCGTGAACTCGCCTCAATCATTTCTGTACAGCTTCAAGTCATCCATGGCGTCGTAGAGCGCGTCCCGATCCGCGACATCAACGAGAGCACGGCCCATGTGAAACCTAGGCAGCTTGGGAAGCCTTTTCGGCGGCTGCCTCTGTTGCTCGAACATTGACTGCAGTGCCAATTCGACCAATTCGGACATGGTACGGCCCTGGCGGGCGGCTTCACGCTTCAAGCGAGCAATCATTTCTTTTCTGAGATACACAGTGATCTTCATGATCCAGTCCTGAAAGGAGCCGGCAGGATGCCAGCGCTTCATTCCCGAAAGCGTGGGGGCCTTTCGACCCCCACGGAATGAAGTTGAGCTTAGTCGAGCTAAAAGCCCCGATTACTTGCGGCCTTTGCCTGGCAATGGAACTCGCTCAACAACTGTGGTAGTGGGCCGCTTCCGCGCATCTTCAACTGGAATGAACTGCCCAGTCCTAGCATCACGGCCCTTCAAGCTAGTTTCTCGTTCTTTTGCCACTGGATTTACCTTTCTTTGCCCGATGAGGGCGGTTGGGCGGACACAAAAATTTCTAACTGTGCGCACGCTTCATGCTTGACTGTTGACGGAAAACGCTGGAACGCTTATGATGACGGTGTTGGTTTCAGCATTTCCGCATTGTAATCAGGGGCCGCTTCCGGCGACCCCCTCATTGCTAGCCACGGCCACGGCCCGCTCGGACTATCTTGGCCAAAAGGTCGTTCCGAGTGGGCCTTGGTGTTTTCGCCCAAAACGCTGGCCGGTCTATCATGGGGCGCTTCAGGCTACGTCTCTAACTTCATGCCTGGTACTTTTCCGTCTTCAATCATCTTCCGGAAGAAATCAGTAAGATTGATTCTGCGCACCATGCGACCGTTCGCATTTGGGCGTCTTTCTTTCATGATGAGTTGCTTTTTCGTTAGACCACGGCGTCTTCCCCAAGAGGTAAGAGATGTAACAAAGCCGCCGACGCCCTTTGGATCAACGTGCAGCGCTTTCGCCACGTCAAACGTATTCATGCCGTGAGGAGCAGAATACAGAAGGCTCACAAGGCGTGCCGCGCTTTCAGGCAGCGGAGAGTTGTCTGTATCAGCAGATAGCTTTCGGGGGACGAATGAGTGGGTCCCGGCCCGATTGCCAGCGAGAGGAAACTGCTGATAAATAGTGAGCAACTCTTCGACCGAATCAACTTCGATCGCATCGATGGAGCCGTCGTCTTTAAGCCTAAGTCTGATGGTCATGACCTTTCAAAGATACGGAATTGAAACCAAGTTGTCAAGCGTTGCTTGGATTTGAGCAAGTCAATATTCGTTTTTTATTCGCTCAACATTCGTTCAAATCGTTTAGCATGTTTATGATACAAGAAGGACATAATCATTTATCGTCTAAATTTTTAGACGTTTCGAACTACATTCACCCGATGGGTTTGTGAGTAGTGAGCTCAGTAGCGGATTTTTTCAGAGCCGATCGACAGAGCATCATTATTGGCGGAAACTTGAGGGTTTTTCAGGAAATTCCCGAGAATTTTCCCAGCCCGCGCAGTTTGCCTTTGGCCGCAGCGGCGCCGTACTGCTTAATCATCTTGCGCATGGTCATGTACTGCCGCAGGACTTCGTTCACCTGCTGCACCGAAGTCCCGCTGCCGCGCGCGATGCGTTTGCGGCGCTTGCCGTCAATCAACGAGTGGTCATCGCGCTCCGCCGCCGTCATGGAATTGATGATGGCCTCCACGCTTGTCAGCCGCTTCTCGTCCACCTGCGTGTCGCGCGGAATATTCGCGAACGGCCCCACCTTCGGCAGCATACCCATCACCTGCTCGAGCGGGCCCATTTTCTTGAGCTGCTTGAGCTGGTCGCGGAAATCCTCCAGCGTGAAATCGTCGTGGCGGAGTTTCTTCTCCAGCTCCGCCGCTTTTTTGGCATCAATGTGCTGCTCGGCTTTTTCAATCAGCGTCAGCACGTCGCCCATGCCGAGGATGCGACTGACAATGCGCTCGGGATAGAACGGCTCGAGCGCTTCGTATTTTTCGCCGATGCCCACGAACTTCACCGGTGCGCCGGTCACTTTGCGGATGCTCAGTGCCGCGCCGCCGCGCGCGTCGCCATCGAGCTTGGTCAGCACCACGCCGGTCAGTCCCAGCCGCTTGTGGAATTCGCCCGCCGAACGCACCGCGTCCTGCCCGATCATCGCATCGGCGATAAACAAAATTTCCGCGGGCTGCAACTCTCGCTTCAGCATGCCCAACTCGGCCATCAACTCGTCGTCAATGTGCAGGCGGCCGGCGGTGTCCACCAGCACCACGTCGCTGGCGGAAAGTTTCGATTCGCGGATCGCGCCGCGCACGATGTCCAGCGGTTTGTCGGTATTTTCCGCCGCCCAGCACGGCAAACCGATGGCCTTAGCCACTTGCGCGAGCTGCTCGCGCGCCGCCGGGCGATAGACGTCCGTGGACACCACCAGCGGGCGATGCCCCGTACCGGCAAGCCATTTCGCGAGTTTTCCTGTCGTGGTCGTTTTGCCCGAGCCTTGCAGCCCGACGAGCAACCACACCGACGGCGGCCGCGAAGCGAATTTCGGCTTCGCCTGGTCGCCAAGCAGGAAGGCCAGCTCATCGCGCACAATCTTGACCACGTGCTGGTCCGGAGAAAGTTGCAGCAGCACTTCTGCGCCGAGAGCTTTCTCGCGGATGCGCCCGAGGATTTCGTCCACTACCGCGACGTTCACGTCGGCGTCGAGCATGGCCTCGCGCAGTCCGCCCAACGCCGCATCCAGGTGCTCTGCGGAAAGTTTTCCCTGCCCGCGCAGGTTCTTGAATACGCGGTGCAGCTTGTCGGTCAGATTCTCAAACATGGTTTGTGTTCACTGTTCGCGCCATCGAGCGCTGCGCAATTCTTCATTGTAGTGGCCTGCCCGCTGCCGAGTCAAAGGCTCGTCCGCAGGGGCGCATTTTAGCGTGCCCTTGTGCGATGCAGCGCCGCCGCGGTTACGCGCATCACTCAAAGTATGGGGTAAACTACGAGCATGAGGCGAACGGGGCAAATCGTGACGATCTGCGTGCTGGTGGCACTGGCTTTGGCCGCGCGCGCCGACGATTTCTGGAAATCCAAGCCGCCGTCGGAATGGACGGCGGAAGAAGCCCTGCAAATCTTGCAGAATTCTCCCTGGGCGCGGCAAGAATCCATCGCTGTCGGGCCGCCGCCGAATTGCGATCCGGACGACTACGACGAAAACGGCAATTGCCGCGACCCGCAGTTTCGGTTTCCTCGCAATCCCGCATCCAAGCGCGGGCGCAAAATCCCCGACACGCAGTTCAACGTCGTCGTGTACCTGGTGCGCTGGGACTCCGCGCCGCAAGTGGTGGCGGCATTTGCGCGGCTGGACGCGTTGGGCGAGCGCGCCAGTGCGGTTTTTCGCTCGCCGCCGCCGCGCCGCCCTGCGGATCGCTACGTCGTCACCCTGAACGTGATGCGGCCCCCCAAAGGTCCCGGCGACCTCTTTGCATTGCGCGAGGACAGCAAAGAACGGAAACCTGTCCGGCTGAAAACCAGCCGCGGCACGTTTGTTCCACTCGAAACCGAGCGCAGCGGCGTGGGCGCCAACGAAGCCTTGCATTTTTTCTTTCCGCGCGAGCAAGACGGCCAGCCCATCCTTGACCCTCGAGGCGATACCGCGGAATTTGTGTTCGAAGGCAAAAAGGCTACCGTGAAGTCCAAGTTCTCCTTGGAAAAAGAAGCCCTCCGCTGAACCGAATTCCTTGCTCAATTTTGCGCTTGTTGTGCGGACAGCGCCGGGAACCAGTGTCGCGTGCGGTTGCACGCCGCGCAGACCGTCAGCATCACCGGCACTTCCACCAGCACGCCAACCACGGTGACCAGCGCCGCGCCCGAGCCCGGGCCGAACAGCGCAATCGCCGTGGCCACCGCCAGCTCAAAAAAATTACTGGCGCCGATGAGCGCCCCCGGCGCGGCTACCGCATACGGCACGCGCAGCCAGCGCATCATGCCGTACGTCAGCGACGCGTTCAGGTACACCTGGAGCAAAATCGGAATGGCGATCAGGAAAACGTGGAAGGACTTGGTCGTGATGTTATCGGCCTGAAACGCAAAGATAAAAACCAGCGTGGCCAGCAGCGCGCTGATGGTCACCGGTGCAAACCGCGGCAGCAGCGTCTGCTCGAACCACTCCTTGCCGCCGCGATGAATCAGCCAGCGCCGCAGCAGCGAACCGACCGTCAGCGGAATCACGATGAACGCCACCACGGAATAGAGCAGCACGCGGAAGGGCACCTCCAGCGAGGACGCGCCGCTCACCAGAAACCGCACAATTGGCGCGAACAGAAACAGCATGATCAAATCGTTCACGCTGACCTGCACCAGCGTGTAGGCAGGGTCGCCGTCGGTCAGGTGACTCCACACAAAGACCATCGCTGTACACGGCGCCGCCGCGAGGATGATGGCACCGGCGATGTATTGGCTCGCCTCTCCCGGAGTAATCCACGCCGCGAAAAAATAGCGGAAGAAAATCCACGCCAGCAGCGCCATCGAAAACGGCTTCACCAGCCAGTTCACGAACAGCGTGACGAGAAGTCCTTTTGGCCGCTTGCCCACGTTGCGGATGGAGGTGAAGTCCACCTTCATCATCATCGGCGTAATCATCAGCCAGATGAGCACAGCAATCGGCACGTTGATCTGAGTGCCTTCGCCGAATTCGAGTCGCCTCATGAAGTCAATGAACGCTGGCAAGGTCTTGCCGAGCAGGATGCCAACCACCATGCAGAGGCCAACCCAGAGACTCAGGTATCGCTCAAAGAAGTTGATCCTTTTTATTACGGCGGGGGTGGTGAGTGTGTCTGCCATTTCGCTTGGTCACCTCAAGGGATCGTCACACATTCAGCAGGCACGCTGCCCGCACAAGATCTCGCAGCCTGGCCGGACCAACCGGTTCCTCGGCCTTCCAAGGAACTAGTGCGACACGCCCGATCCCGGACCAAACAGCGCAATCGTCGTGGCCACCGCGAGTCCAAAAAAATTACTCGCGCCGATCAGCGCCCCCGGCGCGGCCACCGCGTAGGGCACGCGCAGCCAGCGCATCAGGCCGTAGGACAGCGACGCGTTCAGATACCCCTGCAGCAAAATCGCAATGGCGATGAGAAAAACGTGGACGTGCCACGAGCGAGGCCATGTCCGCGAGCGGCTTCGGCCGCGCCCACAACAGAAGCGTCGAGCTCAGCACCACGGTGAAGCAGCCGCCCTCCTGGAACAGCACAGCCAGGACCGGCGTCAGGAGTCCCAGCGTCCCAAGGACGAGGCCCACGGCGTTGTAGATGATGGAGAAGAAGATGTTCAGCTTGATCCGCCGGAGCACCATCCTCGACATCTGTACGAAGTCCACGACGCGAC
>JAMCWK010000042.1:0-30650 GCA_023481105.1 Acidobacteriota bacterium
TCCAGCGCGTGAGCCAGGTGCCGAGAAATGAGGGCCTGGCTGGCGTGAAACTGCCGCGAGGCCTCCCACTCCGAGCGGTTTTCCAGAATGCAATAGGCGATCAGCCGCTGCTCCAGGGGATTCAGCAAGCGCAGACACTTTTCGATGTCGCACACGAAGAGCACGGAATCTTCGAAGGCGCGGGGCGGACCCGCCTGTGCCGTGGTGCGAAAGACCTCGCGGCCAAAAAGAGAAGGCATGCGGCCGACGGAAATGGCGGTGCGCAGGAAGCGGTGCAAGAGGGCCATGGTGCGCGTGCGCTCAAAGGTGGCGAGTTTCATGTGCAATCTCCTTGCAGCGGGTCGAGACGCCGCGGGCTGCGGCGCTTGGGGCGGAGGCATCCGGAATGAATCCACTCCATCATCGCCACGCATTTCTCGCAGACCTCTGGCGTCGCGGCAGCGGGGGAAGCGCGCAGGGTCCCGCAGCGCGGGCAATAACTGAGCTCCACGCGCAACATCCCATCTCGTGCACGGTGTGCGTTGCTGATCGTCATCGTGTGGCCTCCAAAGCAAAAAGCCCTGCCATCGCGGCACGCCCCGGCAAACGACGCGGGAAACGTGACGCGATGCAGGGCTCCGAAGTGGGTTTCGTCAGACCTGCGAAATGATTTCGATGTTCAGCAAGCCGGCCTGAAGGCCGGCCGCTGTTCCAACATCAAGAAAAGGCCCCCGTGGCCTTCGTGTTCCGAATGTGCAACTCCTCAAAAACAGTTTTGGTGATGCGTCCCTGGTGAAACGAAATGGTGATGCGCCCGGAGAAGTGCAGCGCCTCTGCCAATTTTGCGACGGCGCGCGAAAGCGCTTCACCCATGGCCAGTTTGCGGCGGAACTCCGTGAACAATCCGACTTCGACCGATGCAGCCGCGCCAGCGGCCACGGCCGCTGCCTGACGATTGTTTTCTTCGCTCCAATCGTCAGCTGTGGTGCGCGGCTCGCCGGCGGCACTTTCTTTTTCCAACGCAGCAAGCGGGGCAGAGCTGGAGGAAGGGAAGGGGTCCGCCGGTGTCTTCTTGCGGTTATACATTACATTCATATAGTAACTCATGGTAATTACTTGTCAAGATATTTTTTCAAAAATCGGAAAGGCTTGATTCGGTGGCATTTTTCGCTTGCCTTTGTTAGCTGGACGTTATATTGTTGGCCTATGAGCTTCGTCGGATTGCAGGATAATTTGCGGAAGGAATTGCGCAAGCGGATTGATGCCGGAGAGCTGACGGGCATGGAACTGGCGCGGCGCACCGGCTTCACGCAGGCGCACATCTCAAACTTTCTCAACCGAAAGCGCGGGCTGAAACTATCCGCGCTGGACCGCATGGTAAAGGCCATCGGCCTGACGCTGTACGATCTGCTGAACCCCCATGAAGTGGCCAAGGTGGCAGCGGTTTCGCGCAGCGCGGGGCCCGGCAAGGACGAGGAGTACGAAGTGGCCCCGCTGGTGGAAGGCTCGATTGCGGCGGGCAGCGAAGTAATCGTCAACGAAGAGGTGAAAGAGCTGCTGAAGTTCCGGAAATCGTTTTTGCAGCGTTTGCGCGCGGACCTGGCCGCCGTGCCGCGGAGCCAGCAAGGCAAAGAGGGGGGCCGCAAGAGCTGGACGCGGTTTGTGCTGATCAAGGTGGACCAGAAGGAAGGCATGTCCATGTGGCCGCGGGTCGGGCCGGGAGCAACGCTGCTGATCGACCGCCACTACAACAGCTTGACTGCCTATCACAAAGGCGAGCGCAACCTCTATGCCGTGCGCAAGGGCGACGGCTGCACGGTGAAGTACGTGGAGCTGCGCGAGACTGCACCGGGCGCGCCGGGAGGCATGCTCGTGCTTCGGCCGCACAATCCCGACTACCCCGTCGAGGTAGTGCCCATCGAAGAAGGGCAGACCTACGCCGACTTGATCATCGGCCGCGTGGCGCACGTCTCCGCCGAAATGTAAAAGTATTCGTCGGGGGTGCGCTGTCGGGCAGAGGTCCAAGAGCCATTTGAAATGAAACGGGCGTCCCAGATTGCCGGGACGCCCGTGCACTTTTTGCGCGACCCCGCCATGGGGGAGGCGACTTCCATTCGCAATGACGCGAGCAAGACCTGTCGCGCATTACGAGAACTTAGCGACGCTTTCTCCCTTTTCCGCGCTTTTTCCTGCGGGCTTTGGATTTGGTTTTCTTTTTCGGCCTGGCCTTGCGCGTCTTCCGTTTGGGCCCACCGCGACGCGCCTTGGACTTCTTCTTTCCCCGCTTGGCGGCGCGAGCTTTTTTCTTCGCCGACTTTTTAGCGGGTAGCGTTGGCGGAGGCGGCGGCGTGGGAATCAGCGGGCGTTCTTCCACGACGAGTTCATCGTCCGCTTCCTCTTCCAGAGTTTCGTCGCGCACCGAGCCCAGCTCGTCGTCTTCTTCAAAGTGCGGGATATCGTTGGCCTCGTCGTCGCCGTGCTGATTCAAGTAGAAAGGCATGATGACCTCCGGGTCCTGATTCCGATTCCCGC
The DNA here is from genome assembly GCA_023481105.1 of Acidobacteriota bacterium. GTDB lineage: Bacteria > Acidobacteriota > Terriglobia > Acidiferrales > UBA7541 > JACQDE01. Next base: position 2,512 of record JAMCWK010000042.1, read on the forward strand.
ATCCGCGGGATCGGAATGGGACGGATCCGCAATGAGCAAGAAAAAACCGGCCCGCCCCGTCCCGAGGCATAGTGACATCGGAACGGGAGACCTCAAATCCACCGCGGCATTTATACGGACTTCCGCGAGGTTGTCAAGTCAAAGCAGAATGGTGCGCGAGAGGGCTGGTGCGTGCAAGAGCGAGGCAAGCGGGCAGTGGGGTCAAGAGGCGCGAAGGTAAACTGTCCATAACTAATTGCACATAAAAGAGTTAAGAACACACACCAGGCGGGGCTTTATTGCGGTGGAAGCACGTGAAGTTGGTCGCCGGGCTGAATCTGGCGGCTGGCCAAAAAGCGGTTGGCGCGGCGCAGGGCCTCGACCGTGGTCTGATAAGCGCGCGCGATGGACCACAGCGTTTCGCCGGCCTGCACGAGATGAACGACTGCTTGCCCCGCCAGCACGCTTGCGGATTTCTGTGCCGCGTTTTCCAGGCGCGCAGCACTCGCGGAGCCAGCCTGGGAGCGCGTGCGTGTGGCCGGCGCGGGCTTGCTGCGAGCCGAGTTGCGCGCCGCTTCGCCGCCGGGATAAATCCGCAGGGCCACACCACGAGGGAGCCGGTCGCTGCGCAGCCCATTCCAGCGCCGGAGTTCCGCGGGCGTGACGCTGAACTGTTCGGCGACCGACGGCAGCGTGTCGCCGCGGCGCACACGATAGCGCACGAGCTTGCCGAGACCGGTGGACGCGAATGCGTTCCCCGGAATGACCAGCCTCTCTCCGACCTGCAAAGTTGCGCCGGATTCCAAACCGTTGGCGGCGGCGATGGCCTTGGCATTCGCGCGATATTTTTTCGCGATGCCGCCGAGCGTGTCACCTTCCACGATTCGGTGGCGGCGCCAGCTCACCCATTTGTCGTCGGGGATGGCGGCGATTTCCGCGAGAAATCGTTCGCCGGAGCCTTCCGGCAAGAGCAGTTCGAACTCCGCGTCGGCCGGCGTGACCAAGCGCAGCAACTGCGGGTTCAGGGTCTTCAGGTCGTCCACATTGACGTCAATGGTGTCCGCCACCAGCCGCAGGTCGATGGGATGGCCGGGCTGCACGCGATCGGTGCGAGCGGGGGTCTCGGGCTCCACGGAAACGCCGAAGCGAGCGGAGTTCTTGGCCACCAGGGAAAGCGCCAGGATGATGGGAACGTAATTTTTCGTTTCGCGCGGCAGCACGTTGCGCTTGTAGAGTTCCCAGAAATCCGCGTAGCCGGTGCGCTCGATGGCGCGCTGCACGTTGCCCGGGCCGCTGTTGTACGCGGCCAGCGCCAGATACCAGTCCCCGAATTGCGCGTAGAGATCACGCAAATGACGGGCCGCGGCGCGGGTGGATTTTTCCGGGTCCTGCCGCTCGTCCACCCACCATGTCCGCTTCAGGCCATATTCCCGTCCGCGGAACAGCATGAATTGCCACATCCCCAGCGCCCGGGCGCGAGAAAGCGCCTGCGGCTTGAACCCGCTCTCGGCCTGCGCCAGATAAATCAAGTCCTGTGGGAGACCTTCCTCGCGCAAAATGCGCTCAATCATTTCCCGGTAACGACCGGCGCGGCGCAAGCCGGCCTCGACGATGGCGCGGCCGCGCGTGGTTTGGAAAAAATTGAGATAGGTAATAACCGGATCGTTGACCACCAGCGGGAGGTCGTGGGGAATGGAAGCTAGACTCGCCTCAATGCGCTCTTTCAGGCTCGCGTCAACGGGCAATGAGAGGTCGGCAATTTCATCGATAGGCGCGGGCTCGGCACGTTGCTCGCTCACCCCGTTGCTCTCGCGCAATGCAGCCGCTTCAAATGAGTGAATCGTATCTACCAGCCGATCGAAAAGTTCTTCCAGGCGAGGGTCGGATTGCAGATCCACACCGCTGGCCAGCAGCCAATCCATGGCGCGGTCAAAAAGAGGCCGCGCTTTTTCCGGGTGGCCCGCCTTGTACTGCAGCTCGCCTGAGCGAACAACGGCCTCGACGGCCTGGAACAGCACATCGGCAGCAGCGGGCGGCGGCGGAGTGAGCAAATCGTAGTGAGAGTGTCTTACCGACAAGGGAAGCAAGACGGGCATTTGGGCTTTTGTTGCAAGCACAACCTCCGGCGGGCGCACGCGAACGGTGCGCTTGGCCGTTTCCTCGCACCCTGACAGTGCGAAGAGAAGTGCGGCGGCAAGAAAAAGGGCGCTGCGATTAGGCGTCATCCGGTTTCCGCATCGAGATACAAACCCTGTCCGCTGCTGTTGCATCCGTCTCTCACTTGGACGCATTTGTCAGCGGGTGGGGTAGCGGAAAGTGTACGGGCAGCCGAAGGCAAGGTCAACTTCTTCCGGCGCGCGGGAGTAGCTCTTCGGAACAGGCAGTACTATTAACGTGCGAACGGGGAATTTGGCCCAAGCTGGTCAGGCCAGGGCTTGTTTCAGGTCGTCAATCAGATCGCGCGGATCTTCCAGGCCGACGGAAACACGGACGGTGCCGGGAGAAACGCCGGCGCCTGCCAGCTCCTTCGCGCTCATTTTGTAGTGGGAAGTGTAGATCGGCAGGACGACGAGCGATTCCACTCCGCCGAGGCTTGCCGCCAGCAGAAAAACGCGCACGCGATCGCACACGCGCCGCGCCGCACCGATGCCGCCCTTCATATCGAAGGCCAGCATGGAGCCGAAGCCGCTCATCTGCTTCTTCGCCAGTGCGTGATCGGGATGCGATTTCAGCCCGGGATAGTGCACGCGCGCAACTCTAGGGTGCCTTTCGAGGAACTTCGCCACAACCATGGCGTTCTTGCACTGCCGTTCGACGCGAAGCTCCAGCGTCTTGATGCCGCGAATCAGGAGGAAGCCGACCTCCGGGTCCATCGAGCCGCCGAGATAAATCACCATCTTCCGCACTTCCGCCATGTATTTTTCGTTGCCGGCCACGGCGCCGGCAATCAAATCGGAATGGCCGCCCAAATATTTTGTCGCGCTGTGCACGGCGATGTCGAAGCCCAGCGCAAGCGGCCTCTGCAGCACGGGCGTGGCAAAAGTATTGTCCACGATGGACACCAAACCGTGCCGCCGCGCGAAGGCCGCCGCTTTGCGGAGGTCCACCAGGCGCAGCGTGGGATTTGTCGGAGACTCCGTGTAGAGGACGCGCGTGTTTTTGTTGAGCAGGCGCTCCATCCCAGCGAGGTCATTTTCGACGAAATGCACGCGGATGCCGAACCGCGGCAGGATGTCGCGCAGCGAGCGGTAGCTGCCGCCGTAGAGCTGGCGCGTGGCGATGACTTCGTCGCCGGACTTGAGCACCGCAAGCAGCGCGCTGGAAATCGCCGCCATGCCCGAGGCCGTCACCACGGCTGCCTCCGCGCCTTCCAGCGCAGCCACCTTTTCTTCCGCTACTGTCAGCGTGGGATTGCCGTAGCGCGTGTAAATGTAGGCTTTGCTGCGGCCCTCCGCCCAGCGCTTCATCTCCGCCGTGCTGGAAAATGTGAAGGTGGAGGTGCGCACGATGGGCGTGGTCACCGGCGCGCCGATCCCATGTTTTTCTTCGCCGCAGTGAATCGCGCGCGTGGCGGCGCGCCACGTGTTCCGATTGTCTTTTTTCATAGAGCGCTATTAGCGCAGAGCCGCTGCGCTGCAGCAAGCACCAATTTGGCCGACCCGCCGGCTAGGCCTCTTCTTCTTCCACCTGGCCTGCGCGCGCCGCCTTGGCGGCAGCGATGATTTTTTCCGCCTGCTCGCCCGGCACGTAGTCGTAGTGGCTGAATTCCATCGTATAGCTTGCGCGTCCCTGCGTCATGGAGGTCAGGTCATTGGCGTAGGAGAGCATTTCCGCCAGCGGCACCTGGGCTTTGACGACCACGTTCGACGCGCGCGTTTCGCTGCCACTGATGCGCCCGCGCCGCGAGCTGATGTCGCCCATGATGTCGCCCGAAAACTGATCCGGCGCGTAAACCTCGACGTTCATGATGGGCTCCAGCAGAGCGGGCCGCGCCTGCTTCATGCACTCCTTGAAGGCCAGCGACCCGGCTATCTTGAAGGCCATGTCGGACGAATCCACATCGTGGTATTTCCCGTCGTACAGGCTCGCGCGGAAATCCACCACGGGGAAGCCCGCCAGGTATCCGCGCTCCGCGGAATCGCGAATCCCTTTTTCGACGGAGGGGATCCAGTTCTTGGGAATCGCGCCGCCGAAAATATCGTTGACGAACTCAAACCCGGCGCCGCGCTGCAGGGGTTCCATCTTGATGCGGCAGACGCCAAATTGGCCGTGGCCGCCGGTCTGTTTCTTGTGCTTGCCTTCCGCGTCGGCCTTGCCGCGAATCGTTTCGCGATAGGGCACCTTGGGCGGCTTCAGCGTGACGTCCACGTGGAAGCGCTTGTGCAGCTTGGCGACAACCACTTCAATGTGCTGCTGCCCGGAGCCTGCGAGCAGGAACTCTTTTGTTTGCGGGTCGCGCGAAAAGCGAAGAGCCAGGTCTTCCTCGAGCAGCTTGTGAATCGCCGTGCCGATTTTGTCCTCATCGGCGCGGGATTTCGGCTCGATCGCAAAGGTGATGGAAGGCTCGGGAATCCGCGCTGGCGGATAAAAAATCGTAGCGGCCTTGTCGCCCAGCGTATCGCCGGTGAGCGTTTCCTTCAGCTTGGCGATGGCGCCGATGTCCCCGGCGTTCAGCACAGTCAACTCGGTGCCAGTCTTGCCCTGCATCACTTGTACGTGCTGCAGCCGCTCCGGGGTATTGCGATTGAAATTCGTCAGTGTCGCGTCATTTTTGAGCACGCCGGACATCACTTTGAAATAGTTGATGCGCCCGGCGAAGGGATCGGCAATCGTCTTAAAGACGAAGACCGAGAGCGGCTCGTTCGCGCTGATGGTTCGCTCCACCGGATTGCCCTTGCGGTCCGCTTCCGTGAAACCGGCGGCCTTGCCGCGCTCCGCGGGGGAGGGCATGAAGTCCACGATGAAGTTCAGGATGGCATCGCTGCCGATATTGTGCAGCGCTGAACTGAGCAGCACGGGGCACAGTCGTTTGGACAAAACCGCCAGGCGCAGCCCCTTCGACAAGTCTTCCACCGGCAGCGTGCCCTGGGCGAAAAATTCTTCCATCAAGGCGTCGTCGCCTTCCGCGACTAACTCGACCAGCTTTTCGTGAGCTGCCTTGGCCGCTTCGGCCATGTCCGCGGGGATTTCTTCGAAGCTGGCCTTTCCGTCTCCGTCGGGTTTGTAGATCAGCGCCTTCATCGACACTAAGTCCACCACGCCGCGAAACTCTTTCTCCTGTCCGATGGGAAGCTGGATCGGCACCGCGGCGCGGCCGAAAACCGGCTCCACGGAAGCCATGGTGCGTTCGAAGCTGGCCAGCTCGCGGTCCATCCAATTAATGACGAATGCGCGCGGGATGTCGTACTCGGTGCAGTAATCCCACACTTTCTCGGTGACCACCTGCACGCCGGCCACGGCGTCCAGCAGGATCAGCGCGCTATCGGCGGCTGCCAGCGAGGCCTTCGTTTCGTTGATGAATGTGCTGTAGCCCGGCGTATCGAGGAAATTGATTTTGGTCTTCTCGGGCCTGTTGGGCGCCGCCCACTCGGCATAGGCCAGTCCGGTCTGGATGGTGATCTTGCGCGCGATTTCTTCTTCATCCCAGTCTGTCACCGTATTTCCTTCGGTGACTTTTCCCAGCCGGTTCGTCATCCCGGCGGTGAAGAGCAACGACGACACCAGCTGGGTCTTCCCGGTGTCGCCGTGACCTACAATGCCGATGTTGCGGATGAAATCCGTGTTGTAAGTCTTCATGATTCCCCCGTGGCCGTGGTGGCGGCCAGACTCAGTGCTTACGCGGCGGCAAGGGCCCGGGTCTCCCGAAAATCGGAAAACTCCGAGCCGAAACTCCGGATGCTAGCACAGCGGTAATAGCTTGTTCAATGCGGGCTTGTCATCGGAAACCGCTGTTTGGAGAGTGGAGGTTTCGTTTTAGACTTCTACGACGAACGAGCCATCTAAAGCAACGTAACCGTAGGCCATGTGCGAAGTGTTAAAAGCAAATCCGGGTTTGCCGTTGCGATCCAGGAGAATCAGCCCTCCGGCGCCGTTGGCGCGTCGCGCAAGCAAGTGCACTGCGGCATCGGCAGCCTTCTGTGCATTTTCCCCGGAGCGGAGATTGTCCACGGCGCTCTTTGCCAAAACGACTTTCATAATCGCTTCGCCCCATCCGGTGCAGGAAACACCGCCGGCTTCGATGTCGGCGTAACACCCGCAACCGATCAGTGGGGAATCTCCGACTCGGCCCGGCAACTTGCAGCACGTACCGCCGGTGGACGTGCCGGCCACGATGCGGCCTTGCACATCAAGTGCCACAGCTCCCACTGTGCCGTGCCGGTGGCTGAAGTGAAACTCAGCGAGATGGTCGCCCTCACTGCACTTTGCCCAGGCCTTCTTCTCGCGCTCGCAAATCAAATCTTCCGGCTGGCAGAGCGGCAAACCCTGCGCAGCGGCAAATTGCTCTGCTCCGGCGCCGACCAGCATCATGTGCTCGCAGGACTCCATCACTTTTCGCGCAAGCCGAATCGGATTTCGCACGCGCTGCACCGAAGCTACCGCACCTGCATTGAGGGTGGCGCCGTCCATGATGATGGCGTCGAGTTCGACGCGGCCGTCGCGGTTCAGATGGGATCCGAAGCCGGCGTCAAACGTGGGATCCTCTTCGAGCACAACGATCGCCGCTTCCACGGCCTCCACTGCTGCACCACCACGCGTGAGAATGGCCCAGCCCGCTTCCAGTGCGCGGCGGCATCCTTCCCGGCACGCGACGACAGCTTCGTCGGGAATCGTCCAGGCGCCTCCGTGAACGATGAGAGATGGTTTCGAAGAATTAGGCACAGTGGCTTTGCTTTCCAGTGAGGGGGGGCACCGAACTCAGATTCCGTTTCATCCGCCGCGGCGCGTGAGCCACACCATCAGCAGTCCCACAGTCAAGAGCATGGGCGCGGCGACGAAGGCCAAAACCATGCCGAGCACAATCCGCAGCGTTTGCTTGCGTTGTACGCGCGGGCGTGCCGCACTTTCCGCTGCTGCATCCGCCGGCGTCGCCGCGGCCACCCGATGAACCGAAAGCCGCAGCAGCCGGAAATACTCCTCCAGCCAGAAGAAAAATTCCTCGCGCGCCTGCCACAACATGTGGAGTCCCGCGAAGAAAAGAATGATGCCGGTGAGTCCCAGCAGTTCCCATACGGTGGTCGCGTTCATGTTCTTGTTCTAACGACTGCTCCCGCGTGGCGAGACGGCCACCCCGGGGACGAGGTTTTCCTCGCCCTGCGAGTCCGCCTTCGCCGCGGTTTCCTGCGGTTTTCCGGATGGCGTTTCCGGTGCGATGACCGGCACCACTTCTACAAAGTGTCCGGCCTTCGTCTCGCGCCACGTGTGCACGATGCGATGGATCACGGTGATGTTTGGTCCGATGGCCAGCAGCCACAGCGCCGGCGCCATCTTGTTGGACAGCGCGCCAATAATCAGGAGCACGATGCGCTCTGGCCGCTCAAAGAAACCGGCCTTGCACTCCGGAATCAGCGACTCTGCGCGCGCCCGCGCATAGCTGACCATTACCGAGCCCGCCATCGCCACGCCCACCAGGATCGCGTAGCGAGAGCGGTTCACGCTGGCGTAGTAGTACAGCAGTCCGAAATAGAGGCCGACGTCGGAATAGCGGTCAATGACTGAATCGAAGTAGGCCCCGAACTTCGTCACGCGCCCCTGCGCTCGCGCCACGCGGCCGTCCACCATGTCGAACAGCCCGGCCAGAATCATCACGCCGCCCGCGGCGGGGAAGCGCCCCTTCGCGAACAAATACGCCGCAAAAACGTTGATGACCAACCCGAAGAACGTCAGGAGATTCGGCTCCACGCCCGTGGCCGCCAGCGCGTGGACAATCTTGTAGAGCACCCACCGCAAGGCCTCGCCGATTTTTCGTGTCACCATGTGATTGCTTTGACGGACGCGGTTCTTTCCGCCGCTTGCCCGCCGCTATGCTTCCTCGTGGATCGTCCGCAGGCGCACGAGCTCGAATTCCTTGCTGCCCGCCGGCGTCTGCACTTTAATTTCGTCGCCTACGCGCCGCCCCAGCAGCGCCTTGCCGATCGGCGACGACGTGGAAATGAGTCCGTTCGTCGCGTCGGCCTCTTCCGGTGTCACCAGCTTATACTCCACTTCCGATGATTTTTGCACGTCCAGCAGCCATACCCGCGAACCGTAACCCGCGCGGTCGACCGGCAAATTCTCCAGGTTCAGCATGGATACATCGGCGATCCGCTTTTGGAGTTGTCCCAGCTTCGCCGACAAGTAGCTCTGCCTTTCCTTGGCATACTTGTATTCCGCGTTTTCGGAAAGGTCGCCGTGGGCTCGGGCCTTCATCAGCTCCTTGGGCAGTTCGAGGTTCAACTCGTGCTCTACGGTTTTGATCTCTTCTTCGAGCTTTCTCCGAATTTTGGTTACCACGTCGCTCATATTTCGTTCTTCTCTATTTCAGGCTGCGAAAAATTGGTGCTTGCCGCTTCGCGTGGGCAACGCTCCATCCGGCGCGGTGATTCCCAAAGCTGTCGATTCGGAACCCCGCAAATTGCGGAACGCCTGAATTATAGAGGATTTTTCGCGGTCGGCGCAACGCGAATGGCCCGCTTCTGCTGCGGGCGGCCGAAATGCTATACTTTGTTGAGCAGGTCCGTGCCATTGGCCGCCAATCTCTGCGGAGAGGTGCTGGAGTGGCCGAACAGGGCTGCCTGCTAAGCAGTTACACTGGCTAAAACCGGTGTCGGGGGTTCGAATCCCCCCCTCTCCGCCATTCCAAACATTTCCGAACATTCTCCGGGCTAGTTTTCCCGGTTCACCACAGCAGGAACGTAGCGACGCGTCTCTTCTGGCAGAAGCCGCCGCTGCGACAACTGCCAGAAGTCGCGCGTGCCGCCCTGTTCAATTGCATGGGCGACGCGCTGTTCGCCAGCGTTGTACGCCGCGAGCGCCAGCATCCAATCACCGAACTGCGCGTGGAGTTCCCGCAAATAGCGTGCTGCCGCCCGCGTGGAAAGCTCTGGATGGATGCGCTCGTCTGTGAGCCCATCCACGCGCAGCCCGAAGCGCTCCGCGGTGGCCGGCATGAATTGCCATGGTCCCCGCGCGCCCTTTGGCGAAAGCGCAAGCGGATCAAATTTGCTCTCGACTTCAGCCACAACCAGCAACTCGAGAGGCACACCTTCTTCGCTGAAAATCCGCGCCGCATCCACGCGCAAACTAAGCAATTTCCTCTGCGCCGCGCTGACTCGGGAAAGCGAAACGGCAGGGGCCAGTTGCGGGGAGCTGGAAATCCACGGCGCGGACGTCGCCCGGATATCTGTGGACGCTTGCCCCGCGACGGACGGCATCATCCGGCCCGGCGGCCCCGTGCGGATGACTTCCAGTTGGGCGTCGGCAGCCTGCATGAGGCGATGATGTTCGTCGGCGAAGGGGTCGCCGGCGGTGCCCTGCGCTTGCGCGAACGCCGGTTGCGCGGCCAGCGCCCACAAACCCAAGAGCGCAGCCGGCAACCAGCGGATTGGAGTTCTGAGCGTCACACTTCCTTCTCATCCATAGAGACGTTTTGCCAATCGCCCCGGATAATCGCTTCGCGAATTTCCGCGGGCTTTTTTCCTGCACGGTTCATGCGGTCTGCAAGGAGAACCTCCTTGACGCAGATCGCTCAACCCGCGCCGTGGTCGCTTGCGAAGCAGTCAAACAAGCTGCCGTGGCCGAACTTGTCGCAATGGCAGTAGCACGGCTGCTGTGCAAGCACCGTGGGGATGCGCGCCGCAATGCGATACGCGCGCGCCACGATGGGATACGCCTTGAAGTCGGACGCGGGCAGCGCTCGGGGCAGTTTCCCGGTCGCTGCTGTAGCACTCAGGTAAGGAGGCACGGGCTCCGTTGCCTCCGCTGTGGCTTGCGGAGCGGGTTGTGTCGCCACCGCGTTTGGCGCGGCGGGCGCCGTACGTTCAGCGCTTGCTGGTGCTGGCGGCTGCTCGGTGCGGCGGCTCAGGAAGATTCCTGTGCCGGCCACCACGCCCAGCAGAATAAGAATTGCGTTGCGTGCTCGCATGTTTCGTTGCTCCTCCTAATGTTTGTGCGGCGGCGCGCCGGACGTATCCGCATGGCTGTGCGGCTTCGGCGCGCCGGCTTTTTCCTCGCCGCTGTCCCCACGCTGCAATTTTTCCAGGAGTTGTTTTTCTTCTGCCGAAAGCGTTGGCAGCCGCCGGATGTAGCCAACCAACTCCCAGATGGATTGCGGGCTGTCCTCGTCGCCCCATGCCGGCATGCCGGTAAATCGAACTCCATTCGAAATAATGTAGAACAGCTCGCCATCGCTCAACTTTTGCGTCTCCGCATCGCGCATGTTCGGTGCTTTTGGATAGAGGTTTCGCCCAATCGTCGTGTTTCCACTGCCGTCGAGCGCATGGCAAGTGGAGCAGTGTGCCATCCAGTGTTCGCGTGCCTCCACCAGACCTTTATCCGTCAGCGGATGCGGGTTTTTCAACTCCTTAGAACCGGCCGGCGTCGCAATTCGTCGCGCGTGACGCGCCAGCGTTTTCTCGTACCAGGCAGGTTCTTCCCGCGCGCTGAACCCGTGCTTCTGAAACCAGAAGGCCAGAGCACCGAGTGCGGCAATCACGATGACAAGTACCAAAGCGGTTGCGCTTTTCCACGTCATTCCGTTCCCCCTTCGCTGGGTTCTGGCTGCGCCTGAGCCGCTGCCGCCAGGCGAGCGTCGCGCTTCATCTCGTGCTTCTTCCAGATGGCGTAAATCGGCGGATAGATGATCAGCTCCATCACGAATGAGCTGAAAATGCCACCAATCATGGGCGCCGCGATCCGCTTCATCACATCTGCGCCGGTGCCCACCGACCACATGATCGGCACCAAGCCGAAAAACATGGTGGCCACCGTCATCACCTTTGGCCGCAGCCGTTTTACCGCGCCGTGCACGATGGCTTCGCGCAGATCGTCCCAATTGCGCAACTGGCCTTTTTGCTTGGCCTCCGCGTAGGCGAGGTCGAGATAAAGCAGCATGAACACCCCGGTTTCCGCGTCCACGCCCAGCAACGCGATGAGTCCCACCCACACCGCTATACTCATGTTGTAACCGAGCAAATACAGCAGCCAGATCGCGCCGATGGCCGAAAACGGCACGGCCAGCACGATGATGAAAGTCTTCGCCAGCGAGCGTGTGTTCATGTACAGCAGCAGAAAAACCAGAAACAGCGTAATGGGCACCACCAGAAACAGCCGTTCCTTCACGCGCTGCATGTTTTCATACTGCCCGCTCCAGACCAGAGTGTAGCCCTGCGGGAGCCGCACCTTTTCTCGCACGATACGCTTGGCTTCTTCGACGTATCCGCCGATATCGCGCCCGGAAACATCCACGTACACGTAGCCGCTTAGCCGACCGTTTTCGTTGCGGATCATGCCTGGTCCGGTGATGATGCTGATGTCCGCGAGCTGCGCAAGGGGGATTTGTGCGCCGTCGCGCGTGGGCACCAGCACGCGCTCCAGCGTGCCCACATCGCTGCGGTAGCCGCGCAAGTAGCGCACGTTCACCGGATAGCGCTCGCGGCCCTCGACCGTCGTGGTCACCTGCTCGCCGCCGACCGCCGACGTCAGCACCATCTGCACGTCGTCCACCGTCAAGCCGTAGCGCGCCAGATCATCGCGCCGCAGTTTGAAATCGAGGAAGTAACCGCCCACCGTACGCTCAGCAAACACGCTCGTCGTTCCTGGCACATTTTTCAGCACCGCTTCAATGTGCTGTCCGATTTCTTCAATCTGCCCCAGGTCTGCGCCGAGCACCTTGATTCCCAGCGGCGTGCGAATCCCCGTAGTCAGCATGTCAATGCGCGCTTTGATGGGCATGGTCCAGGCATTCGTCGAGCCGGGAATTTGCATGGCCTCGTTCAGCCCGCCCGGTCCGTAAATCAACTCCTGCGTGCTCTTGTGGTCGGGCCAGGCTCGCCGCAAGATTTTCTGCAGCCATTCGGGCGCTCGCTCGGAATACCATCGCTGCTTTTTCGGCCACTGGTCGTGCGGTTTGAGCACGACTACGGTTTCCATCATCGAAAAGGGTGCCGGGTCCGTTGCGGTTTCGGCGCGCCCCGCTTTCCCAAAGACTCGTTCGACCTCCGGAAACGTCCTCAGGATTTTGTCTTGCACCTGCAGCAATTGCCCGGATTCCGTCACGGAAATGCCCGGCATAGTGATGGGCATGTACAGCAGCGTGCCCTCGTCCAGCGGCGGCATGAACTCGCTGCCGAGGCGGAAGAAAACGGGAACCGTCAGCGCGAAAGCCAGCACTGCCGCCAGAATCGTCGTCCACCGGTACTCGAGGACAAACTCCACCACGGGGTGATAAATCTTCATCAACGGCCGGCTGATGGGATGGTTCTCTTCGCCGTGGATTTTGCCCACGAGAACCGCGTTTGCCACGCGCGCCAGCCATCGCGGCCGGAATTCGAAATTCTTCATGTGCGTAAACAGCAGCCGCAGTGCTGGGTCCAGCGTGATCGCCAGCAGCGCGGCGATAATCATGGAGAAATTCTTGGTGTAGGCCAGCGGCTTGAACAGGCGGCCTTCTTGCGCCTCCAGCGTGAAGACCGGCAGGAACGACACCGCAATCACCAGCAGCGCAAAGAAGCTTGGGCCGCCGACTTCCTTCACTGCGTTGATCACCACGCTGTGATAGTCCCCGGGACGTCCTTCGGCCTCCCAGTGTTCCAGCTTCTTGTGTGTTTGCTCGACGACAACGATAGCGGCGTCCACCATCGCCCCGATGGCCACGGCGATCCCGCCTAGCGACATGATGTTCGCGTTGATTCCCATCGCCTGCATCGGGATGAACGCCAGCAGCACGGCAATCGGAATCGTCGCGATGGGAATCAATGCGCTGGGGATGTGCCAAAGAAAAAGCAAAATCACCAGACACACAATGGTGATTTCCTCGATCAACGTTCCCTTCAGGTTCTCAATGGAGCGCTCAATCAACTCCGCGCGGTCGTAGGTGGTCACAATTTTCACACCCGGCGGCAGCGACGGTTCGATCTCCGCAATTTTCTGGCGCACACGCTCGATGACGGCCATCGCGTTTTCGCCGAAGCGCATGATGACCACGCCGCCCACGACTTCACCTTCGCCGTCCAATTCGGCGATGCCGCGCCGCAGGTCCGGCCCCAGCGTCACTGTGCCCAAATCGCGCAGCAGAATGGGCGTGCCGTTCTCCGGGTTGCTCGCGACAACAGTTTGTTCGACGTCTGCAATCGAGCGGATGTAGCCCCGCCCGCGGACCATGTATTCCCGCCCGGAGAATTCAATCAGCCTCCCGCCGACGTCGTTGTTGCTTTTGCGCAGCGCCTCCACGGCTATGTCCGTGGAGATGTGATATGCGAGCAATTTGTTGGGATCGAGGTTGACCTGGTACTGCCGCACGAATCCGCCCACCGGCGCGACTTCCGCCACTCCGGGGACAGACTGCAATTGATAGCGCAGGTTCCAATCTTGATAGCTCTTCAGCTCGTCCAGGCTGTGCTTTCCACTTTTGTCCACTAGCGCGTATTGGAAGACCCAGCCCACGGCCGTCGCGTCCTTGGCCAGCTCCACGTTCACGCCCTGCGGCAGCCTGGGAAGAATCGTGCTCAAATATTCCAGTGTGCGCGAGCGCGCCCAGTAAATGTCCGTGCCGTCTTCGAAAACCACATACACGTAGGAGTAGCCAAAGTCGGAAAAGCCGCGGATGTCCTTCACGCGCGGCAGGCCCAGCAGCGCGGAGACGATGGGATACGTCACCTGGTCTTCCAGAATGTCCGGGCTGCGATCCCATCGCGAATAGATGATCACCTGCGTGTCGGAAAGGTCCGGGATCGCATCCAGCTTGATGTTCTGCACCGCATGCCAGCCAAACAGAATGCCCACCGCGACAAACAGAATCACCAGGAACTTGTTATGCGCTGAGAATTCAATGATGCGATCAATCATGGCTTCCTCACGGTGCCTGCGCCGGGTTGCGCCGTAGCCGAAGCGGTCGGAATCTCGTTCATCAACTCGGCAAGCTGCAGCACCACGCCGCCGTTCTGCGCTGCGAACGACGCGGCCTCCTCGCGGCGAGCGAAGGCGTACACGCTCGGCTCGCAGCGATCGAACACGCGCTCCTGGGCGTGCTTCGTCTCGTCCATGTGCTGCTCGTGCGACTGGCACAGCACGATGCGGCTGCCCTCCACGTAAAAGGCATCCTTCGGAGCCAGCGGAGTGTGCCGAATGTAGTCCGTCACCTCAATCAGCCGAACCGGCTTCTGCTCCTGCTGATCCAGCGTCATTGCGCACCGCACGCAGCAGACCGCCTCCTGCTGGCCATCCACTTCAATCACGGCCCGCGAAGCCGCATGGATTTCGCGCCGGCACACTCTGCATTCCGCCGGTGTCGTCCGTTGCAGCAGCCAATAGCCCGCGACGCCGAGCAGCCCCAGGAGGACAACGCTCATTGTGGTCTTGAACCAAATGGATTTCGGCATGGACATTCTCCTCTCACCTCAGTGCTGGTGCTTCGGCCCGCCGGCAGGATTTTTCAGCCGGCTCTCGGAATCAATCAGGAAATTTCCTGACGTCACAATCGTTTCTCCCGGCCGCAAACCAGAGAGCACGATCACTTGCTCACTGCCGGCGGCCGCGCCGACGCCTTTCGGCAGGCCCGCCATCTTCGGTCCGATTTTGATTGGTCGCGGCTCGAAATAGCCGTCGCCGCGGGCCACGAACACGATTTGCTCGGCTCCGGAATCAAGCACGGCTTCCTGTGGCACCACGATCTGTGTGCCGTAGTCAATGGACAACTCCACGTCGGCGTACATATCCGGCTTGAAGTCGAGGTTCGGGTTAGGCAGCTCGATGCGTACGCGCACGGTCCGCGTCTTTGGGTCCACGCTCGGATTGATGAAGCTCACTTTTCCGGTGTACGTTTTCCCCGGCGTGTAGCTCAATCGCACGGTCGCGTCTTGACCGATGTGCACGTACGGCACTTCGAATTCGAAGACCTCCGCGAGCATCCAGACGGACGAAAGGTCAGTGATGATGTAGAGGTCCATCTCCGGGCTGACGAAGCGTCCGTGCTGATACGCAGCGCGTTCCGTCACAATGCCGGTTGCCGGAGAATAAATCGTTACCTCTCGCTTGACCTTGCCATCTTTTTCGAGCGCGGCGATTTCCGCTTCGCTCATGTCCCATAGCCGCAGCCGCTCGCGCGCCGCCGTCACCAGCGATGCCGCGCCGCTCGACACCTCTTTGTACGGGGCATCCTTCAGTTCTTTCTGCGCGCGGACGGCAATCAGGTATTCCTGCTGTGTGGAGACAAGGTCGGGGCTGTAAATGGAGAACAGCGGATCGCCGGCCTTCACTTCTTTGCCGACGAAGTTCGCGTACACTTGCTCGATGTACCCTGATACTTTGGTATGGATGTGAGAAACGCGCGTTTCGTCAATGCCGATGCGGCCCACCACACGCAGAACGCGTTGGATCCTTTGCCGCTCCACTTTGCCCGTGCGTACGCCGATCAGTTGTTGCTTCTCTGATGAGATCTGCACCGTTCCCGGCGGCAAATCCTTCACGGCGCTTTCTTCATCCGCGTACTTGGGCACGAGGTCCATGCCGCAATCGGGCGCTGTGCCGGGCTTATCGGCCTTGTAGGCCGGATGCATTGGGTCGTACCAATACGAGATCTTGCGCTCTCCCGGCGTCGTAGTTTTCGCGGTGCTTTCCTCGTCCGCATATTGGGGAACAAGGTCCATGCCGTCGGGTGCCTTGCCGGGCTTATCGGACTTGTATGCGGGATTCATCGAGTCATACCAATAGAGGATCCTTCGTTCGCCGGGCGCGGTGGCGCCTGTTTCCGTCGTCGGACTTGTCTGGAACCACGCGGAAATCACGCTGCGGTAAAACCAGGCGCCACTGGCCACGATGACAAGAAGGATGAATATGGATAGGAGTTTGGTTTTCATTACTGCCTTCCTTCCGGGGAGCTACCGGAATCCCCGTCGAGTTCGATGCCGGTAATTTCTTCAAGCCGCACGAGCGCCTGCTGGTAGCGGGCCAGTTCCTCGTAGTAGTTCGTTTCGTAGTCGAGCACGGTGGTGAAGTTGGTGAGCAGGCTCAGAAAATCCAGCGACCCCACCTGATAAGCCGACATGGACGACTCCAGAGCAAGCGCCGACTGCGGCACGATGGCCTTCGAATAGAGCGTGAGCAATTCGTCCGAGGCTCGCGCCGCCAGAAACTGCTCTTTCACTTGAAAGAGCAGCGTCGTGCGCACGGCCTCGCGCATCTGTTTTGCGCTGGCCTGCGTTTCGTGGGCTTCGTTGATGGCCGCATAGCGCCGGCCCTTGTTGAAGATGGGCAGGTTCAGCGTAAATTTCAGGCCGTACATTTCCGGCATGCCTGACGTGCGGTTCTGATAGTCCCAACTGACGCTGAAATCGGGGAAGAAATCCTTCCGGGCGAGATCGACGGCGAGCCGGCTCTGCTCCATCAGTTGTTCCTGCCGCAGCATTTCAGGGGAATTTTCGATACCCTTGTTGATCAACTCTTCGAGCGAGTAGGGCAGGCCGGATTTGGCAAGCTCCTTGGGCAGCGGACCGAGCGAAGCATCCACCGGTCGCAGCAGCAGGCTGGCGAGCTGCGCCTCCAGTGTGCGCCGGCGCTGCTCGAGCAGCGTCTGCCGCTGCCGGATGCGCGTCACTTCCACTTGTGCGCGCAGAACATCCTGCTGCAGGCCCTTTCCGAGCTTGTAGCGCTCTTCGGCGATGCGTGCGAGTTTTTCGAGCAGTTCTTTGTTTCTTCCCGTAATCTCTTGCGCTTTCTCCACGCCCCATAATTCGTAGAAGGCGAGCTTCACTTCGGCGCGGATGCGCCGCCGCGCTGCTTCCACGTTGGGCAGTTCGGCATCGGCCTCTTTGGCGGCGACCTTTCCGCGTAGGTCTCGCTTGCCCGGATAGGGGAATTCCTGCATCACGCCGAGGGTTCGGTAGCTCGATGGATCGTTGCTTTGCGTCCTAAACGGCGCGAGGCTTCCCATGTATCCGACAGAAATCTGCGGGTCAGGCAGCGCGCGCGCCTGCGCGACTCGGGCGCGCTTTGCGTCCACCATACGAGCGGCGGCTTGGATCGACGGGTGATTGCGCTCCGCCTCCGCCACCAGGTCGGCCAGCCTCACCGGAGGCGCGCTCTCGCCGGGGGGTTCCTGCGCGCGGACATTTCCTGCAGCATTGAAAATCAGCACTACGCTCAAAAGTAGTTCCATTCGGACTCTCATTTGAAATTCCTCGCTCCCCAATCGGGGGATTATGGGTGCAATGAAAACAGCATGGGTCGGCGTCCGGAGACACAAAGACGCGTGGGCGAAACTTTCAGGAGAGAGTTAGATCAAGAACGTGCAGAGGAGAGTCTGGCGGTCAGGGGGAGAATCGAATTGCTCAAGTTCCGTCCGGGAAACGGCCCGTTCAATCGTTCGGTCAGGGATTACCTGCTGCACATCTCCCAGCGACGCAGCAGCCGAGGATACGCTGACTTTGCCGAGAGCATTCCCTGCGTCCGGTACTGAGGCCGTTGTCAATTCGCAGCAGGGAAGCCGCGATGCGCCGGCGCGGAGAGCGTCTTGATGGGAAGCCTCCGTAGAGGCTGCCATTTCACAATGCGAGGCTTTCGTGGCCGGTTCGGCCATGGCCGGAGCGCACTCTGCAGTTGCAGTCATAAGCATCGTGCAGGCAGAGAGCGGCGCCGGAGCCAAACTACCCAAGCTCAAGCACAGCACCGAAATGAGAACACGCTGTTTCATTCGCTACGATTCTAGCAAATCGAGAGCCTGAACGCCATCTCTCGAATTGCCTTTCTGATAACCAGCTGAAATGTCTCGGGAATGCACACTCTGGTTTGATGCACATTCTCCCTTTCGGGTTCAGGGAAGGCGGTCCTCAGTCCTGTGGCGCGGGCGGCGTTCTCAGAAACGCTGGAGGGTCGCTCGTTTCCGGTGGTGGCGCCACTAACTGTGCGAGCTGCTTCATAACCTCTCGCAGCACATCGCGCGAAAGCGCATCCTCTTTGTCCAGCGCTTTCTCTACGATATCCGCTCTGTCCAGAATTTGTTGCAGCGCGGGACGGAACTTTGCCATGTCCGGCCGGGCCATGTCTGCCCGGAGAACCACGAAAAACTGCCTCGCAAGGGTATGCGCCTCTTCAGATTCTTTGTGCGCTGTGTGGTCCAGCACTTGGAGCATCAAGTTTTCCAGCAGATAAATGCGCTGGTGAGCCATCGCTTCCGTGACCTGCCGGTCCGCGACGCGCAAGTCCTCGACTGCGTTCAAGTATTTCTGGCGTTGCGGCCAGTAGCCGGCCACAAACGCAACCGCGACGATAATAATGGTTCCTATTAATTTGATTGTGTCTCTAACCATGGCTACCCTATTTGCATTATCCGTATTTCGGGCTTGCATCAAAGGCGTTCCCAACGGATTTCGGTCTATCTGTTAATACGAGGGAAAGTACGGGACTCGGAAAGCCAGCATTTCCCAGGATGAGAAGCTCGACTTTGGCAGGGCGGTTTCTTGCGCTTAGTCGGACTTCTTCACACGGCCCACCATGGCCAGGGGCTCTCCTTGGTTTACCGGCGGAGTGGCCACAACGTAAAGGATCAGTCCGGAGAAGGGCGCTCGAATCTCCTGAATTGTTTTTCCAAAAAAGTCTGTCAGCACCCCCAACACTCCGCCTTCGGCGATAAAGCTTCCGGCTTTTGCCCGAGCGTGGAACGTACCTGTCTCCACTGCACGCAACACCTCATTTTGGTCGATCCAAATAGGATGCGCGGCGCGCTTCGGTTCGCCGGGCAGCATTTTGAAATGGCGCAACAGGTTGAACACGCCAGCTTCGGCCAAATCCATGCTTTCAGCGTCCACTTGACCTATGCCACCCGTCTCCGTGGTGATCGCAGGCTTCCCCCGCGTGATGGCCGTGTTCGCCGTGTACACCGACTTTGCCGGGTCGCCGCTTCGCTCGTTGTCGATCACGATGTGGTCCAGGCCGAACGTGATGTTCATTTCCCTCGATTGGGCATTCACTTCCGGTGTCCCGCTCGGCATCCAGTAGGAGTAGGGCCGCAGGGACTCGTTGCCGTCTCCGCAGTGCAGGTCCACAACGTAATTCGATTTGTCGATCACCTCGCGCGTAATGATCTCCGCGATTCGTTCGGAAAGTGTGCCGTCGGCCTTGCCGGGATAAACGCGGTTCAAATTCTTGTTGTCCACCGGGCTGTAATAAATCGTGCGGCCGAGGAATGAAGGCATGTTCGCAATGTGCACAAGGATGATGGTGCCCGCGAGCTCCTTCGCGTCCACCTTGGCGGGAAAGCGCTGCATGGCCACGATGGGCGCGTACTCGTAGCCGTGCGTCCCGGCCACGAGGCCGAGCACGGGCCCTGCTTTTGCGCCATGAATGATGGTCAGCGGAATTCGCGTGCCCGGCTCCGCTCCTCGCGCCGGCACTTCTAAAAATCCGGAGGCCCGCGTCCCCGGCGCCGCCGTCACCGGGCCGATAGAGAAATCCCTCCGCTGCGCCAGCGCAGCCACGGGCAGAAACAGGCCAATGAGAACGAGAAATTGCAGCAAGCGTCTATTCCACAAATGCATCGCGCGCCTCCAGTCTAAGGTGTCCATGCCTAAATCGGCGGGTCCTGAACCGTTGCGGCGCGGTTTTCGCGCGTCCCGCGCAGGACGCCGGACTCATCCAGATAGAAATTCCGGTAACCCCAATTGCGGGGCCGTGCCAACAGGGTAAATTGCCGGGGCACGCCGCTTCCGTCATGCGATCGCAGCGAGTACTCGAGCTGGTAGCCTTCCGCGAGCGCTGCTTGCGCCGCGCGCCTCATCCGCTCACCGGACTCGCCCGGCAACGCCTCCAGAGAAGGAGGAAAGCTGCCACCCTGCGCATCGGCATAGGCGGCCAGCGACGCCCCGGCATCGCGCAGCGCGCGGATGGCGCGCTCTTCCGCTTGTGCGGCGGCTTCGCCGCCTCGCTTCTCGGGAACCACATACCACATGAAACCCCAAATGGCCCCCAGCAAAATCGCATAGCGGACGATTACAGAAATCCACCTAGTTTTTTTCGGGGGAGCAGCTTCCGGTTGCGCGTCGCTGCTCAAGTCAGTCCCGCAATACGGGCACACTTCGGTCGCCTGGTTCAGTTCGCGCTCGCATTCGCGACACGTGTACATGTGCGGTGTATTTTACCGTCTTCCGGATGTTGCAGCCAGCGGCCAGCACCTTGCGTCCGTTTTCTTGATGGACGGCAGCGGGCGCGGTCATAAAGCTTGAGGGTGCCGCGGTAATCGTGTTAGCGTGCGCGCCGTCCCCACCGATTGGGACGGCGGGTATTTCACCCGGACTCGTTTGAGTGCAGCAGGAGGCTAGTGATGAAGCGAAGCGTTGCGCTGTTGAGTGTTTTCCTTCTTGAGTGTTCGATGCTGGCGACGAATGTGGCGCCGCTTGCGGCGCAATCAGCTGGCAAGAAGCGGCCACCGGCGAAAGGGGAGCCGCAGTTGACTCTGGAAGCTATTTCGCGCGATTCCGGCAAATGGGGCGGCACGGCCCCAACGCAAATCCGCTGGTCGGAGGACGGCACCAAGCTGCATTTCCAATGGAACCCCGAGCGGGCCGACCGCAACGAGCTTTACGAACTCGCCGTAAACACACCGGACACTAAGCCCCGCAAAGTCGAGGACGCGGAGAAGCGATGGCTCTCCTCCAACCCGGGCGAGCGCAACAAGGCGGAAACGCTGAAGGTCTATGCCTATCAGGGCGACTTATACCTGCATGATCTCCGCACCGGCAAGACTCGCCAAATCACCATGACCTCCGATTCCGAATCGAACGTGCGTTTCAGTTCCGATGGGAAGGGAATTCTATTCACGCGCGGCGACAACCTGTTTGAGTGGGTAATCGACACGGGCGAGACGCGCCAGTGGACGGACTTTCGCAAAGGCAAGGATCCCGACGAAAAGCCCAAGCTCACGAAACAGGACGAGTTCCTGGAGAAACAGCAACTCGAGCTTTTCGAAATCCTCAAGAAGCAGGAGAAAGACCAGAAGGAACAGAAAGGGCGCACGAAACGCGAGCGCGGGCCGTTTCCGGATCCGACTTACCTGAAGGACACCGAGTCGGTCGGCAACTTGCAGCTCAGTCCGGACCGCAACACGGTCACTTTTATTCTCACCGACCGCGCCGATGCCAACAAGGCCAAGGTGCCGGAGATGCCCAAGTACGTCACCAAGAGTGGCTACGTCGAAACCGAGCGGCTCGGCTCGCAGATTGGTGGAGCCGGGCGCGTGAAGGTTGGCGCAGCCCAGCCAGTGCAGAAGCTCGGCATCATGAAGGCCGCCGACGGCAAAGTCACCTACGTGGACATGGGCCTCGAGAAGCGCGAGTTCGGATTTCAACTGATCGGAGGCGCATCGGCCGCATTTTTCGGAGGCAATCAAGCGGTTTCTTGGTCGGAGGACGGCAAAAACTCCTTTTGCGTGCTTCGCGCGCGCGACAACAATGACCGCTGGATCATGCTCCTCGATCTCGCCGCTGCGAAAGCGAAGATTCTCGATACGGAACACGACGACGCCTGGATTCAGAGCCAGGGCCCTTACGGTTGGCTACCTGACAATCAAACCATTTGGTTCCGCAGCGAGCGCCACGGCTACTTCCACGTCTATACGCTCTCCGTCGCCGGTGGCAAGCCGCAGGCGCTCACATCCGGCAAGTGGGAAGTGACGGGAGTGCAGCTTGCCAATGACAAGTCAAAGTTCTATCTCACCACGAGCGAAACGCATCCCGGCGAACGGCATCTGTACTCCATGGCCATTTCCGGCGGGCCACGCACACGCATCACCGCAGGCGAAGGAGTCTTCAACGCGACTCTCTCGCCCGACGAAAAATGGCTCGCAGTAAGCTACACGAATCCCGATGGCCCGCCGGATCTGTACCGCATGGAAAACAAGCCGGGCGCGCAGATGACGCGACTCGTGGATTCCTACACCGACGAGTTCAAGAGTTACCGCTGGCGGAAATTTGAAGTTGTCACCATCCCCGACTCCTACAACAACGCGCTCTATGCGCGCCTTTACAAGCCCGACAAGCCGAATCCGCTTCGCCCGGCCGTGATTTATGTTCATGGCGCGGGTTACGCCCAATCGGTTTTCAAAAATTGGGGCGGCTTCGGCACCGCGCCGTTTTTCAATGTTTTGTTGCAGGCTGGCTACACCGTATTGGACCTTGATTACCGCGGCTCGGCCGGCTACGGCCGCGATTGCCGCACGGACATCTACCGCAACATGGGTGGCAAGGACATTGATTCTGCGGTTGCTGCCGCGAAGTGGCTGGCTTCAACCCAGGGCGTGGATGCCCGCCGTATCGGGATCTACGGCGGCAGCTACGGCGGTTTCTTCACGCTGATGGCGCTCTTCAAGCACCCCGGCGTTTTTGCCGCGGGCGCCGCGCTGTATCCGGTCACTGACTGGGCCCACTACAACCACCCGTACACTGCGAATATCTTGAATCTCACTTTCGAGGATGACGAGTCTTATCGCCGCAGCTCACCCATCTATTTTGCCGACGGCTTGAAGGACCGCTTGCTGATTCTCCACGGCATGTTCGATCGAAACGTCAATTATCAGGATACGGTCCGCCTGACGCAGCGTTTGATTGAATTGAAAAAGACAGGCTGGGAGCTGGCCTCCATGCCTATCGAGGACCACGGATGGCAAAACGAATACTCGCGCCTCGATTCCAATCGCCGTATTTTTGATTTGTTCGAGGAGGTCTTGAAGCGCTCCTTGCCCGCGGAGGCCAAGAAAACGGCCAAAGGGAAGTGAAGCAGCCCATTTTCTAGTTTCTGTTTTTGTTCTGGTTAGGCTTCGGGCGCGTGGCCCACAACGATAAGTCCCAGGGTCAGCGGTGCCGCAGCTCCGCCCGCGGGCTGTACCGAAATACGATAGAAAAGCACCCAGGCGTCCTCTTCTTCCAGGTGGATGACTTCGGGCAATTTGGCGTGTTCGCCCTCTCCGCTGGTGATGCTCCACACGGAGGGATGATTTACTCCAATGGCTTTCTTGCTCAGCTTGATCGTGTCATCTCGTGTGAAGCTAGCTGGATTCACATCCTCCGTGGCGGGCAGCAACAGCAGGAAATCTCGAATCGGCGACACGCCCATGTGGTCGCCGTCCACGGGGTTCAATGCGTAGCGCAGAGTAAAAACTCCCGGCTTCACCAGTTGTTTCCGGAAATCGCGCGTCTCCCGCAGAAATCGAACTGCGCCGAACAGCGTCCCTTCCTCAAACTGTCCGTAGGCCACGCCGAGTGTCTGCTGCGCGCTGGCGCGTGCCGGTACCGCCGTGCGAAACCATATCTCGCACAGCGGCCCCTGTGGGCCAATCACGCGCACCGCCGCGTTGCTGAGCGTCTCACGAATTGCCGGCGCAAGTTCCGCTGGTGCCGCCGAATCAAAACTCTCTATTTTGTAGTCCTGCGCGTACACTCCCGGCGCAAGCACTGCTCCTGCAAGCAGCGCCACCGAAAGACGCAACAGCCTTGAAAATGGAGTTCGCATTGTTGTTCTCTTCTGAAAAAAAGACCCGCCACGTTCGGCGGGCCTTTTATTCTCTCGCTTTATTGCCGTGAAATCTACCGCGAAAACATTCCCACAAACGCGCCGCGCCGCTCCGCTTCCTTCCACGTGCCGCCCAGGTGATTTCCCTGGTAGCTCGCGTTCACGGCGACCGCAGGCATCGCGTGAATCAGGCCGCCGGCCAGCGGCTCATAAAACACTTCTTCGTTGTGGCAGATCGCGTCCCCCATGGTGATGGTGCGCGTGGTGATTCTTGCCAGGCCGCCCGCTTCCAGCGTGGCGTAGCCGTGCCGCCCGCCTACATCCACCGCAAATCGAATCGGCGAGATTTCCACGGCGACGACGTCCTTCAGCAATCCCGCTGTCTGCGCCTGTGCAAATTGGATCAGCGCCGCGCGCTGCGCCTGGCTGGCCTGCGCATCTACGATCATCACCGCTTTCGCCGGCAGCGGATTGGAATAGGGATCGCCCAGCGTCGAATTGGCCCGCACTGCTGCCACAACGCTCAACCCATCGAGTGCCACGCCGTTCCACATTCCCTTTTCGATGCGCCAGGCCAGCACCGCGTCAAGCCCTGTTAGCCCAACCTCGCCGTTTGCGAAGCACGGCCCCGTGTAGATATCTGCCGTGCGCACTTCCATGTAATCCCCTTGGATTTGTGCCATCGCCGGCGCCGAGAGACAAAGAACCGTCACCGCCAAAGCGAATAGAATTCTCTTCGCATTCATGGAGGATACTCCTGCTCCTGTTCGGATTGCGCTTTGCCCGAGCGCAGGAATATTCTCTCACGCCCATTTGCGGGATTCAATTAAGAGTTTGGAATGATTCTAAGCGGTTTCGCAGCAGCCCCTGCCTGGCCGGCACTGCTCCACATCCACGGCCTGGCCATCCGGCCCGAGCACGGATTGCGTCTGCGAACACCACAGGTTGCCGTACGTGCGCGACTCGGCCACGGAGGGATCGTCCGCCTGCTCCATGTCCTCCACCTGATAGAACATGGTTTTCGCGCGCACGCAGCAGCAAATCTGGCCGGTGGAAATCATTTCGTTCAGGCTAGCCATGACTCATTCCCTCCTTGCCCGCGATCGTTTCGAGCAGCGCCCGTTTCACGGCTACGCGCGCGAGCTGCACCTTGTATTTGTTTCCGCTGAGCGGCGCCGCACCGCGCACCGCGGCTTCTCCTGCCTTCGCGGCTGTGGTTTCGGTTATCGCCTGTCCGACAAGCCACTTGCTCGCTTCCGTCGCCGGCCATGGCACTGGTGCCACGTGTCCCAGCACGATTTGCGCGCTCGTCACCTTGCCGCTGGCCACTCGCACCGCAACCGACGCCGTCGCCAGCGGCCAGTCAAGCGCTTCCTTCTGCCGCACTTCGTAGGTCGCCGTCTGCATTCCTTTCGACGCTGCCGGAATGAAAATCTCCGTTACGATTTCATTCGGCAGCAGCACATTTTCACGCTCGCCTTCCGTCTTGGGCGTCTTGAAGAAACTGGCCAGCGCCACTTCCCGTTGGCCCTTCGGACCGGCGATTTTGACTGTCGCACCAAAAGTGATGAACGCCGGCGCCAGGCTCGACGCGTGCACATAGTACGCACCAACGCCGTTACCGGGGTGTCCGAAGATGGCGTGGTAGCGGTTGTCGCCTCTTGGAACGAGCGGTTGTCCCTTCGCGTCGTTCCCAAGCAGCCCGAAGCCATTGCGAAAATACCAGCAGCGTGGCCGTTGGCACAGGTCGCCTCCCACCGTCCCCATGTTGCGGATCTGAGTGCTGGAAACGCTGCCCGCGGCATGCGCCAATGAGTGATAGTCGTTGTGCACCGCTTTGTGGTCGTGCAATTCCTGCAGCGTTGCCATCGCGCCGATGCGCAGCCCCGCCGCGCTCGCCGTGATTCCGCGCAGTTCCGCGATGTCCTTCAAACTCACCAGGCGCTTTGGTGTGGCCACGTAGTTCTTCATCAAGCTCAGCAGGTCCGTGCCCCCAGCCAGAATCTCCGCTTCACCCCACTGTGCTGCCAAGAGTCCGGTTGCTTCTTTGACGGTTGTTGGATTCGCGTATTCAAAGGAGTTCATTTAAGCAGCGCCTCCTTCCCGCTCCGAGCCCGCCGAAGGCGGGCGAGGAGTCGTCTCCAGCGCAGCCAGCACCTTTTCCGGCGTGATGGGAATCGTTGGCACGCGCACGCCAATTGCATTGGCCACGGCGTTGGAAATCGCCGCTCCCGGCGAAATCACCGGCGGCTCGCCCAGCCCGATGACGCCGCGCTCGTCGTACCCCGCGCCGGTCATGAAGTGCACTGCGAAGTTCCCGACGTCGCCGATCCCCGCCAGCTTGTAGAACTCCAAGTCCGGATTCAGGCACTGGCCGGTGACTTCGTCCATCAGTTTTTCTTCGTAGAGCGCGTAGGTCACGCCCATGATCATCGCGCCATTCACCTGGCTTTCCGCCGTCTTCATATTGATGATCAGGCCGCAGTCCTGCACCGCGACCATCTTTTCGATTTTCACGATGCCCGTTTCGATGTCCACGCTGACTTCCGCCATCTGGATGCCGCCCACGCCCGACGAAATCAATCCGTCGGGACCGCTCGGTGCACGTTGACCGCTGGCGGTAATGGGCGTCGCGCCCAGTTTGGCGCACGCTTGCTTCCACGTAAGGCTCTTGCTGGCGTCGTCGATGACGCGGATCGTGCCGCCCTTGGCTTCCAGCTTGTCCGGCTCGACGCCAAGCGACGGCGCAACTTTTGCCAGCAGCTCGTTAAGAGCATTCGTGGTCGCACGCCGCGTGGAAGCGCTCACGCCGCCCACCGTCGTCGAGCCGCCCGATGCACCGGATGGAGGGAACTTGCTGTCGCCAATGTTCACCTTCACGCCGGTCACCGGCAGGCCCAGCGTTTCCCCGGCAACCATGGCAATCACTGTGCGCGTTCCCGTGCCCAGGTCCTGGCTGCCCAGGAACACTTCCACCGAGCCGTCCGGACGGATGGTGCAGTTGCAATTGCTCGGATGCCCGCCGCCACCCCAAGTGTGGATAGAAAGCCCCAGGCCGCGCTTGATGTGCCCGGGCGTTTTGTCTCCGCGCGGGTGCCATTTTTTCTTCCACTCCATCATCTCTGCACCCTTCAGCAACTCTTGCCGGTAGGATTCCGCGCGCGCCTCGATCACAAACGGCAGGTTCTTCAGGAAAAAGTCCAGCGGATCCATTTGCAGTTGCGCCGCCAGGTCTTCCAGTGCCGACATCGTGATCAAGCACATCTGCGGATGGTTGGGCGCGCGCCAGGCCCGGGCCGGCCCCGTATTCGTATTCACGCGCGTATGCCGCGAGCGCCGGTTGGGGATACGCGTGAACACATAGGGCAGGATAGGGTTGCCGGCTGGGCCAACGCCGCCCGTGCCCCATGATTCCGACGACCATGCCGTTATTGTTCCGTCCTTCTTTGCTCCGACGCGGACCCTGGCATGGATCGAGGGACGCGCGCCTGCGGCCATCAATTCCTGGTCGCGCTCGAGCATCATTTTCACCGGGCGTCCGGCCTTTTTCGCCAGTTGCGCGCAGGCCACGCCCCAGGTGTCGGCATTGAACTTCGACCCAAACCCTCCACCCATCACCGGCGTCAGGATCTGTACGTTGCTGGCGGGCACATCCACGCCGCCCTTCTTCAGACCGTCGGATATTTCTCCGCTGATGCCGCTGACGTTTTGCGTCGATGCCCACACGCGCAGGTTGTCGCCTTCCCATTCGGCTACTTGTCCGTGCGATTCCAGGCAGCAGTGGGTAATCACTGGTGCGCCGTAAGTTCCTTCCGATGTCACTTCCGCTTCTTTGAAGCCCTGATCAGGATTGCCGGTCACCTGTTCGGCCAGCGGCCGCCCATTGCTGCCGGCTTTTTCGGGCGATGCGTCAACGACAAAGTGCGGCAGCTTTTCGTACTGCACTTTTACCGCCCGCGCCGCATCGCGCGCCTGCTCTTCCGTCTCTGCCGCAATGGCCAGGATTTCCTGCCCCTGCCATTGCACTTCCTTGCCCGGCTCGATCATCAATTGCACAGCCTTCACGCCCGGCATCTTTTCGGCGGCACTCGTATCGATGCTCACCACCTTGGCGTGCGCGTGCGGCGAAAACACCAGCTTGCCGTGCAGCAGGCCCTTCCGGCTGACGTCATAGGTGTACTTCGCCCGCCCGCTGGACTTCATCGCGCCGTCTAGCCGTGTGAGGCGCTTGCCGATCAGACTGCGCTTCCCCGCTTCCGGCCATTTTTCGGAGGCCATGGCTTAACGCCCTCCCTTCATACGCGTGGCAGCATCCAACACAGCTGCTCGCACGCCGATGTACGTGCCGCACCGGCACAGGTTTCCGCCCAGCGCTCTTTTCGCCTGCGCTTCCGTAGGATTTGGAGTCTTGTCGAGAAACGCTTTGCACGCCATCACGAATCCCGGTGTGCAGAAGCCGCACTGCTGCGCGT
>JAMCWK010000042.1:30663-53255 GCA_023481105.1 Acidobacteriota bacterium
AGGCCGCCGAGATGGGGTGCAGTTCCCCTTCCGGCGCAATCCCCTCAATGGTGACGATCTCCCGTCCCTGCGCCTCAATCGCTAGCATCGTGCAGGAGTACACGGCCTTGCCGTCCACCAGCACCGTGCACGCGCCGCACGTGCCGCGATCGCACACCTTTTTTGCTCCGGTCAAGTCCAGCCGGTCGCGCAGGGCGTCCAGCAGCGTCACGCGCGGCTCCACGCTCAGTTTGCGCGCTGTGCCGTTGATGCGCAGCGTGATCGCCACTTCGCCCGGCCCGGCAATCTTCTTCGGCGGTGCCTGTGCGCTCAACATCTCCGCTGCCGCGCCACTCACCACTCCTGCGGAAACAGCCGCACCAGTTGTCTTCAGAAAGCTGCGGCGCGAGAGTCCCTTCTGTTCATCCGGTTTTCGCTTGGACATCGGTTCCTCCGGTTTATCCCGCGGTGCGAGAAGCCCCGTTTGCACTATTTGGTCGGGCAAATCTTACTCCGGCCGGACGCCTCCGGTACATAGAATTTCGAAGCCTGCGGCCGAGGCCTGTGGAAGATTTCCCAACCATCAGACGATTCAGCCGTCTGTCTTGTTACGCGATTTCCTCAGCCACGGCGCCTCGAGGCGCGACACAGCTTCAGGGCCTCCCTGCGTTGCGGGCCGCAGACTGCGGTATGATTCCCTGACTGCATCCAACGAATGGACATGTCCGGCGGCGAAAAAATTCTCGAGGCCCACGCATCCCGCATTGACAAGCTCTTCGCGAAGGCGCAAGCCTCGGCGTCCGCTTTCGGCGGAATTTCTCGCGAGCGGTTTAAGGACGCGCTTCTGCGCAGCGTGGCCAGCCGCTTTCGCGACGTCCGCCCCACCCAGCAGGATGTGGCTGCCTATCTGGATTCCCTCTACATCGAAGACCTGGCGCTGGCGACCGCTTGTCGCGAGGCGTCGGAGCCGGCATGGGAGCACTTCATCTCCCGCTTTCGCCCGGACCTTTACTCTGCTGCGCGGGCCATCTGCCGCCATGACGAAGCTGCCGCTCGTGAGTTGGCCGACTCGCTCTACGGCGAGCTTTTTGGCGCCGGCCGAAGCGGCCAGCAGGGAAGTGGCGAGCGCAAATCCTTGTTCGACTACTTCCACGGCCGCAGCAAGCTTTCCACGTGGCTGCGCGCAATCCTTTCTCAGAGGCATGTGGATGCTGTTCGCGCTTCGCGCCGCATGGAATCACTGGATGACGAGCAGACGGAACACGACGTCCCCGCCCATGGCGCACGCCATCCCGACTCTTCGGGACGCACGGAAAGCGACCCCGACCGTGCGCGTTACTTGAGCCTGCTTCAAGTCGCGCTGACCGCTGCGCTCGCCGCACTAGCCCCTCGTGACCGCCTGCGTTTGGCTTACTATTACGTTCAAGATCTCACGCTCGCACAAATTGGCCGCCTGCTTGGCGAGCATGAGGCCACCGCATCGCGCCATCTCGAGCGCACCCGCCGCGAGCTGCGCAAACAGGTGGATGCCGCTCTGCGCGACGAAAAGCGCCTCAGCGACGCGCAGATTCGACTGTGCTATGAATACGCCATGGAGGAATGGCCATTCGACTTGACTCGCGCGCTATCGGAGCGGGACTGATGGCCGGGAATTCGTGCCAACGCAAGGAATCGCCCGGCGGACGTTCTAAGTAAGGAGTACTGCAGTGGCGGACGAACACAAGGCGGAGAAAGCGATGGCCGGAATGCTGAGGCGCAATCCCGATGCCTCGGGCGTGTGGCCTCCCACCTCGAGCGGGGAAGTGTGCCCCGATGCGGCCACGCTTGCGGCGTACTTTGACCGTTCGCTCACAGAACCAGAAGTCGCCCAATGGGAATCGCACTTCTCCGTCTGCTCGCGCTGCCAGGAGCAGCTGGCCGCACTGGCTCGCTCGGAACCTGCTCCAGTAGCCAAGCCGTCCGCAGAGGCGAGGCCCGCATTTTCATGGCTCTGGGACTGGCGATGGATGGCTCCCGTTGGCGCCGCAGTTGTTTTCCTCGTTGCGCTCGTTTCCTACAGGACTCTGTTTGCGCCGGGTCCAACAGATGTCGGCGGGGAATTGGTGGCCAAGCGGGAGGCCCCGAACTCGCCAGCCGCTGCTGATTTGCCGCAAAAGCCGGCTGAGCCGGCTGTGGGAAAAACAGAAGCGGCGGCGGATGCAATTTCACCGACAAAATCGCCATCCACGCCGCAGCGAGAAGCGAGTCGCGGCGAATTGACTGCAAAAGACGTGGTCGTAAAAATGGACAAACTCCAACGCGCCAATGAAGCGGGGACCGTGGAATCCGCGCAAGCCGCCCAAGCCGAAAAGGACAAGGGCGGGCGTTTGGCGGAGGGTGCTTCCGCCTCTGTTGCCGGCCGCGCGATGCCGAAACAAGCAGATGAAGAAAAACAGATTGCCGCGGCAGAGAGTCGCGTCGTCGTGGCGCAACCCGCCGCTCCTGCGGTTGCAGGTGCGGCCCCGTCCGGCGTGCAAGCAGCGCAAGGCATCTCCGGCGGAGTTCAAGGTGCGCAAAAGCAGGATCAAGTGGTCGTTGCGGCAGAAACGAAAGCAGCCACCGCGCAAGTAACTTCCGAAATGCCCGGCCAAAAACAGGCGGCTCTCAAAAAGGAAAGAGCGGCTGTCCGGCAGGATACGGACGCTGGCCGATACGCACTGCAAACCACCCCGCAATCCGTGGCAGGATATCGCGCCAGGACCGACGAAATTCTGCTCACCACCCCAAATTCCAAAGTGATCTGGCGTCTCGGTTCCGCCGGTCGCATCGAACGCTCCCGCGACGCCGGCAAAACCTGGGAAGCTCAAAAAGCCCTCACACAGGAATCCTTGCTCTCCGGCTCTGCGCCTGCCGAAAATATTTGCTGGGTGGGCGGCAGCAACGGCGTGCTTCTCCGCACCACAGACGGCGGCGAAAACTGGGAGCGCATTCCTTCCCCCACCAAAATCGCCATCGTCAGTATCAAAGCTACCGACCAACTCACTGCAACTGTGACGACTGCCGACGGCCGCACTTACGAAACCCGCGACGCCGGCGCGCACTGGCGCGCGCGTTAGTTGTAGCGCGGGGTTTACCCCCGCGCCTCCCTGCCTGCAAGAAATTCCCCCTCGCTCGTTCTAAGTGTGGAAGGCAAAAACATAGGGAGGAACAATATGCGCCTCGGAATGACACACAAATTACTATGGATTTCACTGCTGGTGACTGCGCTCGCGCTCACCCCGCTGCTCGTGAGCCGGCTTGCTGTGCCCACAGCGGTTGCTGCGCCGCCGGTGAAAGAAGACCAACACCCGGGCAGCACGCTCGATGACCAGGTGGACCTTGCCGTCACCGTGTACAACTCGAATATCGCGCTGGTGCGCGACGTTCGCCAGGTGGCGTTGCCCGGCGGCGTTTTCGATTTGCGCTTCATGGACATCGCCGCGTCCGTGAATCCCGCCACCGTGCACTTTCGCTCGCTCACCGAGCCGGCGCGTCTCGGCGTGCTCGAACAGAATTACGAATATGATTTGCTCGACCCGCAGCGTTTGCTCCAGAAGTACGTCGGCCGCGAGCTCACCCTTGTGCGCCTGCGCCAGCAGGACGGCAGCACGAAGGCCGAAGAAGTGAAGGCTCTGCTGCTGGCCTACAACAATGGGCCGGTCTGGAAAATCGGCAACGAAATCGTCACCGGCATGAACGCTGATCACATTCGTTTTCCCGAATTGCCGGACAATCTCTACAGCCGTCCCACTCTGGTGTGGATGCTGGAAAACACCGGCGCCCGCCGCCACCGCATCGAAGCGTCCTACCTGGCCGGCAATATGGCGTGGAATTCCGACTACGTGCTCACCGTCGGACGCGATAACAATGCCGCCGACCTCGACGGCTGGGTCACCCTGACCAACAACAGCGGCACGTCCTACCGCAACGCAAAGCTCCAGCTCGTCGCCGGCGATCTCCATCGTATCATGAACCAGTACGGCGTGGGCGCGATGAAAGCTGCGGAGATGGCGCGGGATGCCGCCAGTCCGCCGCAGTTCGCTCGCGAAGCTTTCTCCGAGTATCACCTCTACTCGCTGGGCCGCCGCACCTCCATCGAGGAAAAAGAAACCAAGCAAATTAACCTGCTGACTGGCACGGGAGTTCCCGTCGAAAAACTTTTCGTCGTCGAAGGGCAGCAGTTCTACTATCACAACTACCAACACCCGGGCTCGCCGCTGAAAGACGTCGTGCAGGTGTACTACAAATTCAAGAACGACGAAAAATCCGGACTGGGCATGCCCATGCCCGCCGGCGTGGTGCGCGTCTATCAGGCGGATTCCAAGGGCGGCGTGCAGTTCGTCGGCGAGGACCGCATCAATCACACGCCGAAGGACGAAATGCTCAACCTGCACATCGGCAACGCCTTCGACGTGGTCTGCGAGCGCAAGCAGACCGACTGGAAAAAGCTGAGCGACCGCCTCTACGAAATGGAGTTTGAAATCACTCTGCGCAACCACAAAGAGGCGCCGGTCACCGTGGAAGTGAACGAACCTATCGGAGGCGACTGGCAGATGCTCGAGTCCACGTACAAATGGACGAAGACCTCCGCCTGGGCCGCGAAGTTTAACGTGCCCGTCGCCAAGGACGGCACCTCGGTCCTGCGCTACCGCGTTCGCGTCCGCTGGTAGGCGATGGCCCGAGACCATTTCAAAATCCCGAAATCCCCGCCCCTAAGGGGCCGGGATTTCGGGATTACAACATTTGGCTGAATATGGAAAATTGTAATCCCGTAATCCCATTCCTTAGGGATAGGAATTACGGGATTTCGATTGCTGCCTGTTGGGTTTTCGGGAAAGGGTATGATCGCGATCACCGCCGCGATTCAACATGCCTGCCCTATGTAGCGCCGGGCTTCAGCCCGGCATGTTTGGTCGGCACCCCCCTGCCGCGCTAAAGCGCGCCGCTACATGAATCGCACGCGAATGCTAGGCACACGTAGCGGCGGCCTTCAGGCCGGCCAGATTCTTCACGCCCGGATCATCGTCAGCACCATCTTGAACCGTCTGATGGCCTTCAACCCATGCGGCTGGTTTGCGGGCATGAGCACCATTTCGCCCGCCTTTGCGCGGATGGGCTTGCCGGAAATCGTAATCTCCGCCTCGCCGTCAATCACGTGCACCAGCGCGTCGAACGGCGCGGTGTGCTCGCTCAGCTCTTGCCCAGCATCAAACGCAAACAGCGTGACGTTGCCTTTTTCCCGCTTCACGATTTGTCGGCTCACCACCGCCCCGGCCTGATACTCCACCAATTCCTGCACCGCCATTACTTCTGCCGCCGGAATGCCACTCACTTTTTTCTCGCTCATTGAAATCCAGACACTTTTCTGCCGCGCTGAAGCGCGCCCCTACATGAGGCATCTGTAAATCGTTCGGCACATGTAGCGGCGGGCTTTAGCCCGGCCAAGTTCATTCAGAAGCTCGGCGCTCCGCCGGCTGCCGCTCGTGGCGTCAACTCTTCCGGCGGCTCGACTTTGAACCGCAGCCGCTCGAAATAGCCTTGTCCGAGCGACATCAGCCCCGTGTACAGATAGCCCCACACAAACAGCAGCAGGAACGGCACCGTAGCGTAGTTTTCGTTTTGAATTGCATACAGCACAGTCACTGCGAAATAAATTCCCAGCAGCACTTCCACGTACGGCAGCAGGCCCGACGGCTTGCGGTACGCCTTCTTGATCCAGTGGTCTTTCTGATCTTCGATGCGATATTTCGGTGTACGGACAAATTCGGATTGCCTCCCGGCCAGCGCCTCCAACACCGCCAGCGCATTGCGCACGGCAATGCCGATGCCCAGCGCCATCACAAACGGCAAGTAGAGAAATGTCCGCTTCCACGTTTTCGGATGCAGCGTGCGCTGCGCCACCAGATAAAAACTCGAGATTGAGCAGGTCGAAGCCAGGAACAGCGGCAAGTCAATCACCAGCATCTGGAACCAGCCCTGATAGAAGCGCACAATCATCGCCGGCAGCAGCATGGTCGAAAGCAGAATCATCAGCGGGTAACTGATGTTTGCCGTCAAATGGAAAAACGCTTCGGCCTTGACGTGCCACGGCTGGTCGGAGCGAAACATGCGCGGCAAAATTTTCTTGGCCACCTGGATGAGTCCCTTGGCCCAACGCGCTTGCTGCGCCTTGAACGCGTTCATCTCCACCGGCAATTCCGAGACGCATTCAATTTCCGGCACGTAGAGAAATTTCCAACCGCGGAGCTGCGCGCGGTAGGAGAGGTCGGTGTCTTCCGTCAACGTGTCGTGCTCCCAGCCGCCGGCGTCCTCGATGGCGGCTCGGCGCCACGTGCCGGCCGTGCCGTTGAAATTGAAAAACGTGCCGCGGCGCGAACGCGAGCCGTGCTCAATCACAAAGTGGCCATCCAGCAAAATCGTTTCGATTTCCGTCAGCTTCGAATAGCCGCTGTTCAGGTACGTCCACCGCGTTTGCACCATCCCGATTTTCGAGGGATCCGCAGCCATCGCGCTCGGCGCTAAGAAATAAGGCAGCGCGCGGCGCAAAAAATCCGCCGGCGGAAGAAAATCCGCGTCGAAGATGGCGATGAACTCGCCCGTCGCCGTTTTCAATCCTTCTTCGAGCGCCCCCGCTTTGAAGCCGGCGCGGTTGGTGCGGTGCAGATACTGAATGGGCACGCCCATCGCCAAGTGCCGCTCCACGCAGGCGCGCGCGATTTCCCGCGTCTCGTCGGTGGAATCGTCCAGCACTTGAATTTGCATCAGCTCGCGCGGGTAATCGAATTTCACCACCGCCTCCACCAGGCGCTCAATCACATACCGTTCGTTGAAGATGGGGAGCTGTATGGTAACCTTGGGCCACGCGGTGATTTCAGGCGGTGGGCCGGGAATATTTTTTTTGTACTTGAAATAGTGGAACACCAGCCAGTAGCGGTGAAGCCCGTACATCGCCAGCACCGCCAGCACCAGGAAGTACGGGATCATCACCGCGAGGTCGAACGAATTCAAATGGTACAGCCCGCGAAAGGGGTCCGGCCCCACCAGCTTGCGCCAATAGTTACTCACCGGGTTTTGCCCGGGCTGAATCAGAAGCGCGAAATGATGCACCCACCACACCGCTCAGTTTCCCTCGAATGCTAAATCGCTTGCGCTCTGTCGAAACCGCTCTGCAAAAATCACTGGCCCCGTGCCAGGCGCGCCTCGCCGTGCTTGGCTTTGTCCTGCTGGGTCTTCTCTTCGAAGCTCTTCGTCGCCTCGGCGACCTGAAGCTCTACGTCGTGGAGACCATTGCCATCTGGCTTGCTGCGGGAGCCATCTACTTGGTTGCACTTTATTTCTTCGAAGCCTCCGACGACTCGTCCTCGGCCTTCTGGCTGATTTTGCTCGGCGCGCTCCTCTTTCGCCTGACGCTCTTTCCTCTCGCCCCCACGCTCTCCGACGACATCTACCGCTATCGCTGGGAAGGCCGCGTGCAGCAGGCCGGCTTCAATCCTTACACGATGCGTCCCGACGACAAGCGCCTCGCGCACTTGCGCGATGCGGATTGGCGCGCCATCCCCGGTCGCAACATCCCTACCATCTACCCGCCGCTATCTGAATTGCTCTGGCGGTTTGGCTACCGGTTCCTTCCCGGACCGGTGGCGTTCAAGCTTCCGTCCCTGCTTGCAGACCTGCTCGTGGTGGGGATGCTCGCAGGCTGGGTTCGCTTTTCCGGTGGAAGGAATTTCACGCTCGCTATCTACGCCTGGAATCCTCTGGTGATCTTCGAGTTCGCCGCCAGCGGGCACCACGACGCGCTGGCCTTCGCCGCCGTTTTTGCGGCCAGCTTGCTGATTATACGAGGGCGCGGAACTCTGTCAACGCTGGCGCTCGCCGCCGGCACGCTGGTGAAGGCTTTTCCGATTGTGCTTTTTCCGCTCTGGCTGCGCCGCGCGAAATGGCCCAGCTCGCGCTGGGGATGGCTAAACGTGCTAGCCGCCCTTGTGCTTGCTGCTGCCTGTTCCTGGCCGTACTGGACTGCCTGGCCACAACTCTTGCAGAGCCTCGGCCAATATGGTTCCGGTTGGCGCGATAACAACCCGAGCCTTTACGCTTTGCTCGAGCAGTTCAGTGGATTTCCCGATCTTGCTGTCGGTGCAGGTATCGGTGTCGTTGCCGGACTTTCAATTTGGGTGGCAGCCCGCCGCATGGACAGCATCCGCGCCGCCTACGTTTTGTTCGCTGCGATTCTGATGCTCTCACCCAATGCCAATCCTTGGTACTTCACCTGGCTGGTGCCCTTCCTGGCCTTCTTTCCGAATCCCGCGTGGCTCCTTTTGACCGTTTTGCAGTCGCTCTCCTATCACGTCCTCATCGCTTACCAGGCCAGCGGCGCTTACCACTTCCAGCCGTTCTATCTTTGGCTCACCTACGCTCCCTTCTATGCCGTTCTGCTCGCGTTTTTCATCTGGCCGCCCCCGCCTCCCGTGAACCTGGGCTCCGCCTGGCAACGCGCAGCATTCCGTTAATCCTTTCGCGCCATGTAAACTTTGGGCCCAGGAAGTCGTCTTACTGGGTGAAGCATCCCGAGGCTTCGGGACGAGGTCGCTTGGATACAGCGCTGACCAGGATGGCCGAGTCACCTTTCCGGCGTGCCGGAGCCGCTGCGGGCCTGCGCGCCGAGGACTTTGACGAGATCGTCCGCCAGAACCAGGGGCGCGTTTTCCGCTTTCTCTTGTCGCTGATGCGTGACCCGGATGCCGCGGACACGCTCACGCAGGAATGCTTTCTGAAGGCGTTCCGCAAGCGCGAAAGTTTTCGCGGCGATTCGAGCGTTTCCACCTGGTTGATCCGCATTGCCATCAACCTGGCGGCGGACCATCGCAAGAACCGCCGCAATGCGTTCTGGTCGCGGCTGTTTGGCCGCAGCAGCCCGGAAGAGTCCGAAGCCGTCATGCTGGCTGCCCCGGATGCGCGGCCTTCGGCCGAACGCGCGCTCATCGCCAGCGAGCAAGCCGCTGCAGTTCGCGCCGTCGTGGACACGCTCCCCGCGCGGCAGCGAGCGATCTTTCTTCTGCGTTTCGTGGAGGAAATGACGATTCAAGAAATTTCCCACGCCACCGGGCTTGAGTCCGGCACCGTGAAGACGCATTTGCACCGCGCCCTGAGCGCTGTGCGGCAGAAAGTCAGTCCACGGAGTACGACATGAATGACCACTTGACCGACGAACAAATGGGCGCTGCTCTGCTTTCCCAAGCAGACGCTCCGACAGCAACGCATCTCGCTGGCTGCGAAGAATGTCGGCGCGAGTTGGAGGGCATGCGCAAAGCCCTCAGCGAAGCTCGCGCCGAGTCGCTTGCGCAGGGCGAGCGCACCCCCGAGTATTGGCGCCAACAGCGCCTGGCCATCGCTGCTCGGCTTTCTGTGGACAACGATTTTGAAACGCGTCCGCTGGCCTGGGCCACATCCTTTGCCGTCGTCGCCCTGCTGGCCGCCTTCCTGGTGCAAGGTTTGCCGCCGCTGCAGCGGGCCGTGGAGCAGCCGTCCGCTTCCGCCGTTGCGGACCAGGACCACGAACTGCTTCTTGACGTCGCGCGCTTCACGCGCCGCGAAGTGCCGCGCGCGCTCGAGCCCGCATCGCTGATTGCGCAGGAGCTGCACCGCGCCGCTGAACAAAAATCGGATCGTTGAGTTGTAGCCCGCCTCTTCAGAGGCGGGGCTTTTGAGTTTCCCGAAAGGAGATTGAAAATGAAAATAGGAAGTGTCTTGGTTGTCCTTCTGCTGCTGTTGCCGTTGGTCGCTTTCGCGCAATCGCCGGCGCCCACTCCCGTGCCGGCGCAGCAACCCAGCCCGATGTACAAATCCCGCGCCCCGGAAGCGCAGCCCAGTCCTGCTTACTTGGAAGATGTACAAGAGCCCATGCCGCGCCAGCCGCAGCCGCCGC
The DNA here is from genome assembly GCA_023481105.1 of Acidobacteriota bacterium. Lineage (GTDB taxonomy): Bacteria > Acidobacteriota > Terriglobia > Acidiferrales > UBA7541 > JACQDE01. The sequence goes on from JAMCWK010000042.1 coordinate 40,583, forward strand.
AACCGCCGCAGCCACCGCAGCGCGACCTCGGCAAGTGGTGGAAGAATTCGGACATCGTGCAGGACTTGCAGCTCACCGAGCAGCAAATTACGCAAATTGAGAAGAACTTCTTGGAGCACCGCCTGAAGCTCATCGACTTGAAGTACGACGTCGAGCGCCAAGAAGCGCTTCTTCAACCGCTCATCGAAGCCGATCGCCCCGACGAGGCCAAAGTGAGCGCGCAGATTGATCTCGTGCTCGCTGCGCGCGGCAAACTGGAAAAAGAAAACGCCATGATGATGCTGTCCATCCGCCGCGTGCTCAGCGTGGAACAGTGGAAAAAGCTGGAAGCCATCCAGCAAGGCCGCGAGCGCATGCGCATGAAACAATCCGGCCCGATGCAACCGGAAATGCGCAAGCGCATGCCCGGAGCGCCTCCGACAGGTACATCACCCCCGCGTCCGCCGGATCCGGCCATCGACTAGCAGACACGCAAAAACCAGGGCGCTCGCTGCGGCGGGCGCCTTTTCTTTTCAACTATTGAAGTGCTTGCAGGAGTTTCCGGCAGGAGTCTGTGTTCCAATTCGCCGAGCCCACCTGCTTGTGTGCGATGGCGCCCTGCCGGGTCACGATGAACGTCGCGGGAATTCCCTTTGTCTCGAATTTGTCGGGAATGTTTTGCGTCGTGAAAACAGGAAAAGTGTATTTTTCCTTCTCCACGAAAGTTTTTACGATTTCCGGTTTTTCTTCCGATACCAGCACAAAAGCCACGCCGTCTTTCTGCGCGGAATCGTAGAGCGACTGAATCCCGCGCATTTCCGCAACGCACGGCCCGCACCACGTGGCCCACACGTTGACGAAAACCACCTTGCCGCGGTGCTCTTCCAGCGTGGTTTCGCGGCCGTCGAGCGCCGTCAACTTCCAGCCGTATTCGTTTTCGCCAAGTGATTCCTGCTGGCCGCCCGGCGTCCTGCGAAGCGCTCCCGTGTCGGGACACGCCTCTCCGCCCACCTGCATTCCAAAGAACCGGCTGGGCCGCCTGCGGCCCGCGTCCGGATGCGTCTGCACCCACACGAAGTCCAGCACGACCATTCCCAGCACCAGGAGAAGTACAACACGGAGGGGCGAAGCTTTCGTCAGACGCGGCATTAGCATTCCCTTGCGCCGAGCCTACGCGGTGCAGCGGTGCACGTCAAGATGATCAAACGTTGAGGGTGAGCGAGACAAGCGAGGGATCGCCGGGGCGGGCGGTGGTTGGCGGCAGCTTCGAGCGATCCACCGGGTTGTACAGCGTGTCGCGCTCGACCGGCTCGCGTCCGGCTTGGCGGATCAGCCGCTCCAGCTCGGCACGCGGGGTGAACTGTTCCGTCGTCGCTCCGGCATCGTGATAAATTTTTTCTTCGATCACCGTGCCGTCCATGTCGTCCGCGCCAAAGCGCAGCGCAATCTGCGCAATCCGCGGCGTCAGCATGATCCAGTACGCTTTGATGTGCTCGAAGTTGTCCAGCAGTAGCCGCGACACGGCGATATTTTTCAGGTCGTCGAAGCCCGTCGGCTTCGGCACGTGACTCAGCGCGGTGTTTTCCGGATGAAACGCCAGCGGGATAAACGCCACAAATCCGTGCGTCTCATCCTGCAGTTGCCGCAGCAGAAGCAAATGCTCCACGCGCTCTTCTTCCGACTCGATGTGCCCGTAAAGCATCGTCGCGTTCGACCGCAGCCCCAATTGGTGCGCCGTGCGCGCGATGCTGAGCCACATTTGGCCCGACGTCTTGTGGTCGCAAATCACTTTGCGCACGCGCGGATTGAAAATTTCCGCGCCCCCTCCGGGCAGCGAATCCACGCCGGCATCCTTCATCGCTCCCAGCGTGTCCGCGATGGATAACTTCGCAATCTTCGCGAAGTACTGCACCTCGACCATCGTAAACGCCTTCAGATGCACATGCGGGAAGCGCTGCTTCAGCCCGCGCAGCAAATCCAAAAAATACGCAAACGGCAAATCCGGGTGCAGCCCGCCGACGATGTGAAACTCTGTCGCGCCTTCCGCCACGCCTTGCGCTGCGCGCTGCCAGATTTCTTCGAGCGCGTAGGTGTACGCACCCGCGGCGTCGGGGTCGCGCCCGAACGCGCACAGCCGGCAGTGCGCCACGCACACGTTCGTCGGATTGATGTGCCGGTTGATGTTGTAGTAGCAGACGTTGCCGTGCCGCTTCTCGCGCACAAAATTCGCCAGCCACCCCACCGCGAGCAAATCGTTCGTGCGGTAGAGTGCAATGCCGTCGTCCGCGTCGAGGCGAACGCCAGCGAGCACTTTTTCCGCTATCGGCTTCAGCCGCGCGTCGTTGATGTGTAGCTCGCTCATCCGGTTCTTGTAGCGCCGGGCTTCAGCCCGGCAGATTTGCGCACCCATGCCGCCCTAAAGGGCGGCGCTACATCCGCGAGACGTAAATCGCCGCGCCCCAGAAAACAAAAAAGAGAACACTAATATATCCGTTCACCGTAAAAAATGCAGCATCCAGCCGGCTCAAATCGTTCGGCTTCACCAACTGGTGCTCGTACGCCAACAGCGCTGCGACCGCCGCGATTCCCGTCCACGCCGGCCACGGCATCGCAAAACTCCACGCCAGCCACCCGAGCAGCGCGACCATCACCACATGCATCCCCCGCGCCAGCATCAGCGCCCGCGCAATGCCGAATTTTTTCGGGATAGAGTGCAGTCCCGCGTGCTTGTCGAACTCGACGTCCTGGCACGCGTAGAGCACGTCGAAGCCCGCCACCCACAGCGTCACCGCTGCGCAGAGAATCCACATGCGCGCGTCGAATCCGCCGGAAATCGCAATCCACGCCGCGGCCGGCGACATTCCTAGGCAAAATCCCAGCACGACGTGCGACCACGACGTGAACCGCTTGGTGTACGAATAAAAAAACAGCACTGCCAGCGCTACCGGTGAAAGCTTCAGCGCCAGCGGGCTCAACTGCCACGCCGCCACCACCAGAACGGCCGCCGCCAGCAGCGTGAACACCCACGCGTAGCGCAGCGAAAGGGCGCCCGTCACCAGCGGCCGGTTCTGCGTGCGCGGATTCAGCCGGTCATAGTGCAGGTCGGCGATGCGGTTCATGGTCATCGCCGCCGACCGCGCTCCCACCATCGCGACCACAATCCACGCCAGTTGCCGCCACGTCGGCCACGCCGGCAGCGGCCCCGCGTACCGCGCCGCCAGCAGTGCTCCCGTCAGCGCAAACGGCAACGCAAACACGGAGTGCTCGAACTTGATCATTTCCAGCGTTGTCTTGAGTTTGCCCACTTCAATTCTTCGGTGCGTTTGCAGAAAATTTATGATTGTGCGATTCATGATTGAGTGATTGAGGACCGCCCGCCGCACATCATGCGCGCATTATGTAATTCGCTTGCCCTCAATCGCCAAATCATAAATCACTCAATGACTCAATTCTTTCCCTTCCACCGATACTGTTCGTCCTGCTCCAACCCCATCTGCGCAGCCACGCGATAGACGTATTGCTGCACTAAATCCTCAATCGTTTTCGGCCCGTGATAAAACGACGGAATCACGGGCATGATCACCGCGCCCGCGGCCTGCGCGCGCAGCATGTTTTCCAGGTGAATCCGGTTCAGCGGCGTCTCGCGCACGCACAGCACAAGTCGCCGCGATTCTTTCAAGCACACGTCCGCGGCGCGCGAAAGCAAGTCGTCGCTCAAGCCGTTTGCAATCGACGCCAGCGTTCCCACCGAGCAGGGAATCACCACCATCGCGTCCACCACATTGCTGCCGGAGGCGATCGCAGCTCCAATGTCTTTATTCGAAACGTACTCGATTTTTTTCGCGTCGGTGCCGGTAATCAACGTCGGCAGCCGCTTCGGCTCCGGCGCGGTGATTCCCAATTCCGTCGCAAGCAAGCGCTGGCCGGCCTCCGTCACCACGAGGTGGATCCTGGCCACGCGCGCATCGGCCTCCAACAAACGCAGCATCGCCTGCGCGAGCACCGCTCCGCTCGCCCCCGTCACTCCGACAATGATGACCTTGCCTTCTGTGGTTTTCATTTTCGATTACGCAAACCGCCAGTCTAGGCAGCGGCTTCGGCCAATGTCAACTCCGCGTGCATTTCGTTGGCTCCGTTTTCGCCGAACAATTCAAACGCGTGCTGATGATAGAATCTCCTCCTCATGGACGAACGCGACATTCGCGCCCTGCTGGAAAATCTTCGTGCCGGACGCGTCTCCACCGCGCAGGCTCTTGACCAGCTGCGCCACCTTCCCTTCGAGGACCTCGGCTTCGCCAAGATTGACCATCACCGGGCACTGCGCCAGGGCTACACCGAAGTCATCTTCGGCCGCGGCAAGACGCCGCAACAGGTCGCGCAAATTGTCCGCGGCATGCTACGCGTGAAAGGCTCGAAGCAAAACATTCTCATCACCCGCGCCGACCAAAAAATCTTCGCCGCCGTGCGCAGAATGAGCCGTTCCGCAAGATTCCATCCGCTCTCCGGTGTTATTGCCATCCGCCGCAATCGCGAAATCACCGGGAAGGGAACTGTGCTCGTCGTTTCCGCCGGCACCAGCGACATTCCCATTGCCGAAGAAGCCCTGCTGACCGCCGAAACCATGGGCAATCGCGTGGAGTCGCTGTACGACGTTGGCGTCGCCGGCCTGCACCGCCTGATGAAGCACCATGCAAAGCTCACCAGTGCGCGCGTGATTATCTGCGTAGCCGGAATGGAAGGCGCGCTTCCGAGCGTTGTGGCCGGGCTGGTTGCCGTGCCGGTGATCGCCGTGCCCACCAGCATCGGCTACGGCGCGAGTTTCAGCGGCGTGGCCGCGCTCCTCGGCATGCTGAACAGTTGCGCTTCCAATGTCAGCGTCGTCAACATTGATAACGGCTTCGGCGCCGCTTGCGTCGCCACCGTCATCAACCGCCTGTGAGCGCGCACCTGTAGCGGCGGGCTTTAGCCCGGCAAGACTTCCTGCGTTTTCAGCAGCACCTTCATCACTCCCCGCCTCTGCGCGTGGCGAATCGCCGCAACCGCCTCGTGCAGCGGAAACACGCGACTGATGAGTGGCCGCGGATCGACGCGCCCATCGCGCAGCATTTTCAGTGCGGGGCGAAACGGCCCGCAGCGCGAACCCACCACGCTGATCTCATGCACCACGATTGGCCACGTCTCAAGACGCGCTGCGCCATGAAACGTGGACTTCAGCACAAGCGTCCCGCGCGGCGCAAGCATGGCCAGCGCTTGCTCAAGTCCGTGTGCCGATCCTGTTGCTTCGACCACAAGTGTCCAGCGTTTCTTGTGATTTGCTTTGGCCGTAGCGATTCCCGCTTTGCGCGCCAGCGCTAATTTTTCTTCATGCTTTCCGAGCATCGTCACTCGCGGCCCCGCGGCGTGGAGCACGCGCGCAATCAGCTGTGCCAGCTTGCCGTCGCCCAACACGGCCACTTCGCGATGCGCGCGGAGGTCCACCTGTTCGAGGATTTCACACGCCGCGGCGAGCGGTTCGGCAAATACCGCTTGCTCGTCGCTCACATTGCTTGGCACTTTGTGCAGATTGCACACCGGCAGCGTCAAATATTCCGCGAACGCTCCATCGTGCCCGATGATTCCCAACACGCGCCGGTGTTCGCAGTGCGTGGAAATCCCTCGCCGGCAAAAATCACATTTCGCTTTGCGGCCCAGGCCCTGGCACGAAATATTGATTTCGCCCACGACGCGCCGTCCAATCCATTTCCGATCAGCGCATTCCACGACCTCTCCCACAAACTCATGCCCCGGCGTTCTCCGAAACTCGTGATACCCGCGCAGAATTTCGACATCCGTGTTGCAGATTCCCGCAAGCCGCACGCGCACCACGGCCCAGCCCGGTCGCAGTCGGGGGATCCTTTCTTCCTGTATCTGGAGTTTTCCTTTGCGAACCACGAAGGAGAGCATGGAAGGAGTCTATCGCAGCGCGTCGCGCAAAGCTGCAATGAGCGCTTGCTCTTGTTCCGGGAAGACGGTGCGTAGGTCAATCACCAGCCGGTCTTCCTCGACGCATGCCACTACCGGCATGTTTTGCGAACCTTCTTGCAGCCGCGCTTCCAGCTGCGCCGCCGAATAGCGCACGCTCGAAATTGTGATGACCTTCGTTGCCAGCTGTTGCTGCGGCGTGGATCCGCCGCCAATCACCGACCAGCCGTCGCGGATCTCCAATTCCACTTCTCCATTAGCCAGCTCGGGCCGCAGCCGCTCGACAAACGCCCGCGCTCGTCTTCCGATTTCATCCGCGTTCAAGCGGATCATTCGCAGTGCCGGGATTTCGTCCAGCGCCCCGCGCAAGTAGGCGTTGAGCGTTGCCTCCAGCGCGGCAATCGTCAGCTTGTCCACGCGCAGCGCGCGGAACATCGGGTTGCGCCGAATGCGTTCCACAAATTCGCGCTTTCCCGAGATGATGCCTGCCTGCGGCCCTCCGAGCAATTTATCGCCGCTGAACGTCACCAGAGTCGCGCCCGCCGCCAAGCTGGCTGCCGCAAGTGGTTCTTGGAATCCTTGCGGCGTGAAATCGGTCAGGCAGCCGGAGCCGAGATCTTCGCAGACGGGCAACCCGCGTTTCTTCCCAAGTTCGACGAGTTCTTCGAGGGTCGGCTGCTCGGTGAATCCCACCACCCGAAAATTCGACGGATGCACGCGCAGAAGCAATTTCGTACGCTCGTTGATGGCCTTTTCGTAATCGGCTGCGCGCGTGCGGTTCGTGGTGCCCACTTCGCGCAGGGTCGCGCCGCTTTCCGCCATGATGTCTGGAATGCGGAAGCCGTCGCCGATCTCGATCAGTTCGCCGCGCGAGACGATGACCTCCGCGCCCTTCGCCAGCGTGTTCAGCACCAGGAACACCGCCGCGGCGCAGTTGTTCACGACGATCGCCGCTTCGGCGCCGAGTAGTCGTGTCAGCAGTTGTGCGGTGTGCACGTCCCGCTTTCCTCGCGCGCGCGCATCCAGGTCGTATTCCAAATTCGAGTACTGCGTCGCGGTTTGTCGCAGGTGTTCAATCGTCGCCGCTGCCAGAGGCGCGCGCCCCAGGTTTGTATGCAGCACCACGCCCGTGGCGTTAATCACGGGCCGCAGCGACGGCACAAGCGCCCGGTGAACTTCGCTGGCGATTTGCTGCTCGATTTTGCCCGCTTCCATTGCGCCTTCCACCGCCTCCGCTTTGCGCTGGATCGCGGAGCGAATTCCTTCCAGGACGTTTCGCGTTGCTTCCAGCACCAGCGCGCGCCCGGCCTGCTGCGCCAGCTCCGTCAGACGCGGGCGTCCCATCAGCTCGTCCACCGACGGGATTTGCCGGTAGAGCGCCGCCACGCCCGGTTTGCTGTCTGCCTGGTTTTTCATGCTGGTGGTATTGGAGCACAGCGGCGAAACTCCGTGCAACCGCAACCGGCAAAACGCCGTCTTTAGTTAACGGTTGACGCTACTTGGCATGGGCACTACCATCTTTGTGTCTCCCCGAAGGAACTATGGCGACGGTTGAAGAAGATCTGAATCAGCTCGAAAAGGACATCCGCCAGCTCAAGATTGAGTACGACATGTACTTTGGCGGAGGTCGCAAGCGTCCGCCGCAGGAAACTCTGTGGCGCGCCGAGCAGATGATCAAGCGCTACTCCGAACGTGGCGCCAGCCTGAATTTTTCCCAGCGTTTTCGCTTCAATAACCTTTCGCAGAGCTTTGCCAAAAACTCGGAAGTCTGGCGCAAGAAGTTGAAGCAGAAAGAAGAGGGCTTCGTCCAGCGTCACTTTGGCGCCGCCGCCAAAGCCATCGAGGCGCAGCGCGAAAAGGAACCGCCGCCGGCGGCCGCCTCGCATGTGCCGGAATCGCGCCGTCCTGGCGGGCAGCCTTCGCTCTATGAAGTTGCCTGCTCCGACCCTGACCGCGAGCCCGAAAAAGTGCAGCAACTCTACAAAGCGCTGGTGGAAGCCAAAAAGAAGGCCGGTGAGAAAACCGACGCGCTGACGCTCGACAACTTCCAGGATTTTGTGAGAATCAAGACGCAACAGCTCAAGAAGCAAGCCGGATCCGGACAAGTGGAGTACTCCATCACTCTCGAAGACGGCCAGGTCAAGCTGAAAGCGCGCACCAAGTAGAAATCTGAACTGCGTCTCGCCGCCGAATTTTTTTGCCGCCCGTCCAACTTGCGGTCCGCTGAAATTGCCGGTTGGTCATTTCGCCGGTCTCGCATAAACTACTTCGCTTTTCTTTGATTTCGGGAGGCACGTGTGGCCATTGAACGCGCACTCGTAAGTGTTTTCGACAAAACCGGCATTCTGGATTTTGCCCGCCAGCTTGCCGCGTTGAAAATTGAAATTGTTTCCACGGGCGGCACGGCGAAGCTGCTTCGCGAGGCCGGGCTTTCTGTGCGCGACGTCGCCGAGCTCACCGGCTGGCCGGAAATGCTCGGCGGGCGCGTGAAGACGCTGCATCCCCGTGTGCACGGCGGCATTCTCTATCGCCGCGGCAATGCCGGTGATGAAGCGCAAGCGCTCGAGCACAAGATTCCGCGCATTGATTTGGTGGTGGTCAATCTTTATCCCTTCGAAGCCACCGCCGCGCGCGCGGACTTGGCGCCCGGCGAGCTCATCGAAAACATTGATATTGGCGGGCCGACCATGATTCGCTCCGCCGCCAAGAATTTCGAAAGCGTCGCCGTCGTCACGGACCCTGCAGACTACAGCGCCGTCGCCGCGGAGTTGCAGCCTTCCCGGGCGCTGAGTCTCGCTACTCGTCTCCAGCTCTCCCGGAAAGCTTTTGCGGTGACCTCGCGCTACGACGGCATGATTACCACTGAGCTGGAGCGCCTTTCTGCGGAAGCGGACACCATCAAGCTCGGCGCGCGCAGCACGCTCCCGGAGCGGCTGCACATCGCGCTCCAGTGCAAGCAGTCGTTGCGCTACGGGGAAAATCCTCATCAGCAAGCTGCACTGTATGTTCCAGCGGGAAAGCCGGCCGTCGGCCTTGCTGGCGCGGTGCAGTTGCAGGGCAAGGAACTCTCCTACAACAATTTTGTGGACCTCGAAGCGGCCTGGCGCCTTGTGCTGGAATTCGACCGGCCTGCCGCAGTCATTATCAAGCACAACAATCCCTGTGGCTCCGCCGAGCAGGATTCGCTGCTCGACGCCTATCGCAAGGCCTTGGCCGGCGACCCCGTGTCCGCATTTGGCGGCGTGCTGGCGTTCAATCGCCCGCTCGACTCCGCCACCGCCGAAGAAGTTTCCAAGCTATTCGTGGAATGTATCGTCGCCCGCGATTTTGAGCCCGCTGCGCTGGCGAAATTGGCCACGAAGAAAAACCTGCGGCTGATGCGCATGCCGGATTCCGGCGATTCGTCCGCACTGGAGCTGAAACGCATCTCTGGCGGCGTGCTCGTTCAGCACCAGGATTTGCATTGCCTCGCGGAAAGCGATCTCAAGGTCGCCACAAAACGCGCGCCCACTTCCGCCGAGCTGCAGTCGCTGCTCTTTGCCTGGAAAGTGGCCAATCACGTCAAGTCCAACGCCATCGTCTTTGCGCGCGATGGGCAATCGCTGGGTGTCGGCGCCGGGCAAATGAGCCGCGTGGACTCCGTCAAGATTGCAGTGATGAAAGCAGCCACCGCGGGTCTCGACCTCAAGGGCAGTGTCGTCGGCTCCGACGCCTTCTTCCCATTTCCCGACGGCGTCGAGGAAGCCGCCAAAGCCGGCGCCGTGGCTGTCATCCAGCCGGGCGGCTCGGTGCGCGATAACGACGTCATCGCCGCTGCCGACAAGCTCGGCCTGGCGATGGTCTTCACCGGCGTGCGCCACTTCCGCCACTAGTTGCGCGCTTCTCATCGGCACTTGGCGTTTTCTTTGACCGCTGTTGAAGCGTATAGGATAATTCTCATCTGGTGACTCAATGAGTCCGAATCGCCGTTGCATTGCCGCTGCTTTCTGCGCTGTTGCGCTCTGGCTGCTACAGCCGGCGCTCTTTGCACAGCAGCCTCCTGCGGCAGCACAGAAGCCCGCGGAAAAGGCAGCGCTGCCGCCAGAACTCGACGCGCGCGCGGACGCCTACTACAACTTCGCGATAGCGAGTTACTACGAAGAGCTGTACGAGGAATCCAGCCGCTCCGAGCACGCCAGCCTGGCCATTGAGCACTACAAGAAAGCCTATGCGCTCGATCCCCGCGCATCAGTCATCGGCGAACGTTTGGCCGGCATGTATGCTAAGTCCCAGCGCATCCGCGATGCCGTTTTGGAAGCCCAGGAAATCCTCCAACGCGAGCCGGACAACATTGCGGTCCGCCGCCTGCTCGCCCGCATTTATGTCCACACCCTCGGCGAACGCAGCACGCCTTCCAATTCGAAAGAAACTCTCGTGCGCGCCATCGAGCAGTATCGCGAAATTCTGCGGCTCGATCCCGGCGACACCGAGTCCTCTCTGTGGCTGGCGCGTCTGTACCGTTTCCAGAACGACTTGCCGCGCGCGGAAGAAGTATTACGCAGCGGCTTAGCTCAGCAGCCCGAAAACGAAGATCTCCTCCGGCAGTTCGCCATGCTGTTGTTGGACCAGGGCCGCGCCGACGAAGCGATTGCATTGCTGACCAAGCCGGCGGACCACTCTTCCTCCTCCGAATTGCTGGCTCTCCTGGGGGACGCCTACATCCGCGTGCAAGACAACGCACACGCCGAAAGTGCCCTCAGTCGCGCTGTGGAACTGGAGCCGCGCGAGCCCGAATTCCGTCGCAAGCTCGCGCAAGCACTGCTTGCGCAGGGGAAAACGGATGCAGCTCTTGCGCAATACAAAAGCCTGACAGAGATCGAGCCGGGAGAAGTGCAGAACTATCTCCGCATGGCGCAAGTCTATCGCCAGTTGAAAAAACTGGATCGCGCCGAGGAAAGTATTTTGCTTGCCAAGCAGCGCGCGCCCGGCAATTTGGAAGTCATTTATGGCGAAGCGCTCCTCTACGAAGCGCAAGGCCGGTTTGACGATGCGATCCGCGTCGTCTCCGACGCCGTTGCCGCGGTGAAGGCCAGCCCGCGCAGCCTCGCCAATTCCCAGCGGACTCTCGCGGCCCTGTACGAGCAGTTGGGACGCCTCAACCGCGAAGTGGAAAACTTTCCCGCGGCAGTCAGCGCGTATCGCGAGCTGCTGAGCTTGGATACGGACAGCGAAAAGCGTGCCCGCGCGCTGCTGGCGGACACCTACCGCCTGGCCAAGGACATGCCGCGCGCGCTCGAGGAATCAGGGAAGGGGATTGTTCTTTTTCCGCAGGACCGCGGCTTGCTGGTCACGCACGCCATGCTGCTCGGTGAAAATGGTCAGACCGACGAAGCCGCAGCGCTGCTTCGCGGCTTGCTTGCCAAGTCTGGCGAGGATCGCGACCTGTACATCACCCTTGCGCAAGTGTTCGAGCGCGGCAAGCGCTTCGACGATGCGGAGCAGTCCATTCGCATGGCCGAGAAGCTCGCCTCGTCTCCTGCCGAAAACGAAGGAGTCTGGTTTTTGCTGGGTGCGATTTTCGAGCGCCAGAAGAAATTCGATCTTGCCGAAGAACAGTTCAAGAAAGCGTTGCAGGTGAATCCGCAGAATGCCCAGATCCTGAACTATTTCGGATACATGCTGGCCGACCAGGGCACGCGCCTCGAGGAAGCCGTGGACTTGATTCGCCGCGCGCTGGCTGAAGAACCTTTCAACGGAGCCTATTTGGACAGTCTCGGCTGGGCTTACTTCAAGCAGAACAATCTGGCGGAAGCGGAAGCGTATCTACGTAAGGCCGTTGATCGCAATCGCCACGATCCCACGATTCACGACCATCTCGGCGATGTGCTTGCCAAGGCGGGCCGCGATGCGCTGGCTGCTGCGGAGTGGGAAAAAGCGCTGGCGGAGTGGCAGCGCGCCCTTCCCACCGAACTCGAGCCCGACCGCGTGGCTGCTCTCGAAAAAAAGCTCGCCGGGTTGAAGCACCGCATCGCCCAGAAGCCCGCGTCCGAGTCAAAGCCGGAATAACCTTGCCGCCGATGCGATCCCTGCGCATTCCCGCCTTTGCCAAAGTGAATCTGTGCTTGGAAATTCTGCGCCGCCGCGCGGATGGCTACCACGAATTGCGCACCATCTTTCAAGTCATTTCGCTCCACGACACGCTCGAACTCTCTCTCACTCGCCAGCCGGGGATTCAACTCGAATGCACGGATCCCTCGCTACCGCTCGGCCGCGAAAATCTTGTCTGGCGTGCTCTCGATTCATTGCGCCGCGCGCTCCGGCTTCGTTCCGGCGTTCACGCTGTGCTTCACAAGCGCATTCCTGCGGGCCGCGGCCTCGGCGGTGGCTCGAGCGATGCCGCCGCGGCTCTCATCGGACTGCTTCGGCTCACCAAGCGCCCGCTCCCATCTGCCCGTCTGCTCAAAATCGCTTCCAGGTTGGGGGCGGATGTGCCGTTTTTCCTGGGTGGCGGCCGAGCGCTCGGTGTCGGTCGTGGTGATGAAATCTTCCCGCTGCCGGATCTTCCTCCCCGCTCCGTGCTGGTTGTGTCCCCGGCGTCCATTGCGGTGCCCACTCGTGACGCCTATGCCTGGGTCAGTTCGACGTTGACAGACCGTCGTCTGCCCTCTAAAATACATAGTTTCTGCGCTCTGTGCTGGAGCCCGCAGTGGAGCGCCCTCTCAAACAGTTTCGAGAAGGCGGTCTTTGCTCGGCA
>JAMCWK010000042.1:53265-59550 GCA_023481105.1 Acidobacteriota bacterium
CGCTTGCGTATCATCAAGCGGAAATTGCTCCAGGGAGGAGCCGCGGAAGCCGCGCTGGCGGGTAGTGGTTCGGCGGTGTTCGGAGTTTTTCCAGACCCAGCGCAGGCGCGCCGAACTGCGCGATTGTTTTCAGACGATCGCGCCTTTGTTGTGCGAACGCTTTCGAGAAAAGAGTACCTTCGGGCTCTCGGCTGGCAGGGAGTATTCTGAACGGCCTGTAGCGCGCCCGGGGGAGAGGTTCCCTTGAACGACGACAAGTTCAAAATATTCAGCGGCAGTGCGCACCGCCCGTTGGCAGAAGAAATCTGCCAGCATCTGGGTGTGCCCCTCGGCCAGACCGTGCTGGGCAAATTCAGCGACGGCGAAATTCATTTCCAGATTCTGGAAAATGTGCGCGGCGCGGATGTTTTTGTCGTGCAGCCTTGCAGCAGTCCGGTGGATTTCCACCTGCTGGAATTATTGCTGATGATTGACGCATTCAAGCGCGCCTCCGCCTGGCGCATTACGGCGGTGATGCCCTACTACTGTTACGCCCGGCAGGACCGCAAAGACCGGCCCCGCGTGCCCATTTCCGCCAAACTGGTTGCGGACTTATTGGAAACGGCCGGCGCTTCCCGAGCGCTGACTCTCGACCTGCACGCCCCGCAGATTCAGGGCTACTTCACTGTGCCGGTGGACCACCTTTACGCCCAGCCGGTGCTGATTGATTACTTCGACCGAAAGCTCAAGGAATTGGGCTCCATCACCGTCGTTTCTCCGGATGCCGGCGGTGTGGAGCGTGCCCGCTATTTTGCCAAGCGCATCGAAGCGCCCCTGGCCATCGTGGACAAGCGCCGCGTGGATATTGATGTCACGGAAGTGCTCCACCTCATCGGCGACGTCAAGGGCCGGCCGGCGCTGATCATTGACGACATTATTGATACCGCGGGGACTCTCGTGAAAACGGCCGAAGCCCTGCTCAAAGAAGGCGCCACCCGCGTCTATGCGGCGTGCACTCACCCGGTTCTTTCCGGGCCGGCCGTGAAGCGCATTTCCAAGTCCTTGATTGAGGAAGTAGTGGTCACCAACTCTGTGCCGCTTTCGGCCGAAGCGAAAAAGCTCGGCAAAATCAAAGTGGTCAGCGTCGGCGAGTTGCTGGCTCGAGGCGTGCGTTCGATTCACGAGGAAAGCTCAATCAGCGAACTTTTTAGTTGATTCTCTCGGGCCGCGGTTTTGCCCGGAACGAAAAGGAAGGACAGCATGCAGCAATTCACTGTGGAAGCAAATCTTCGCGAGGACCGCGGCAAGAACGCCGCGCGGCGCATCCGCCGCACCGGACTCGTCCCCGCTACGTTGTATGGTGGCAAGGGCGGTGCCGTGGCCGTTACCGTCAACGCCAAGCAGGTGGTCTCCATCCTGAAGTCCGAAACCGGCCACAACACGATTTTCACTCTGAAGCTTGCCGGCAGCGGCGATGACAAGGTGATTGTGAAGGACTGGCAAGCCGACCCCGTGCGCGGCGATCTCTTGCATGTGGACCTGCTTCGCATCGCCATGGATGTGCGCATGCGCGTCAAAGTGCCCGTGCATACCTTCGGCGAGCCGCAGGGCGTGAAGCTGCAAGGCGGCATCTTCGAAATGGTCACCCGCGAAGTGGAAGTGGAATGTTTGCCTGCTGACATTCCCGAGGAATTTCGCATGGACGTCTCTTCTTTGATGATCCACATGCAGCTTCGCGCTGGCGACCTGAAGATGGACGGAGAAAAGGTCAAACTGGTCACCGACCCGCAGCGCGTGCTCGCACACGTAGTTACGCTGCGCGTGGAAGAGGAAGTGAAGCCGGCGGAAGCGGTGGCTGCGGAAGCGGCTGCACCTGCCGAGCCGGAGGTCATCAAGAAGGGCAAGAAGGAAGTCGAGGAAGGCGAGGAAGGCGAAGCCGAGCCGGCGAAGGCCGAGAAGCCGGAGAAGTCCGAGAAGAAGAAGTAGCCTTTGCTGCGCTGGCTACTTACTGAGGCAGGATGGACGCGCGGATGCGCTTGATTGTGGGCCTCGGCAATCCCGGACCCGAATATGCTTGGACGCCGCATAACCTCGGGTTCTTGGCGCTCGATCGGCTCGCCGAATTGGCGGGCGCGCGCGTCGAGCGGCCGGAGGCGAAGTCGCTGGTGGGCCGTGGCCGCCTTGCGGGGCACGAAGTTCTGCTGGCCAAGCCGCAGACCTTTATGAACGTCAGCGGCCTTGCCGTGCGCGATTTGCTCGCGCGCTGCGAGAGCGAGCCCACGGAGCTCATCGTCCTTTACGACGACGTGGCCTTGCCCTGGGGGATGATTCGAGTCCGCGGGCGTGGCACTGCTGGCGGGCACAACGGCATGAAGTCCATCATCGGTGCGTTGGGCTCGATGGATTTCCCGCGCGTGCGACTGGGCGTCCAGCCGGAGCATCCGGTGGACGATCTTGCCGACTACGTCCTCCGCCCCATGCGCCGCGCGTTGCTGGAAAGCGCCGCGGAGATGGTGGACGCTGCCGCGGAGGCCGTGCAGGCGATTCTGATGGACGGCGTCGGCCGCGCCATGACGCGCTTTAACCGCCGCGTCCAGCCGCCGGAAAGTTTGTAGGGGCCGGTCTTCAGACCGCCCGCTTTGCGAAAGACCTTGTACGGGCGGGCTTCAGCCCGCCATCTTTGGCTCGTAGGGGCGGACCGGCGTGTCCGCCCGTTGGAAGATTGTAGGGGCGCAGCATGCTGCGCCCGACAGAAGTCTGAGCAGGGAACTGGAAGAGAGGAAACATGGAAGAACGCATGTACGATTTGATTTTTATCTGCCGGCCGGACACCCCGGAAGCCGAGGCGGACAAAGTTCTCGCCGCGCTCGAGCACTCCGCCGTCGAAAAAGGCGGCAAGGTCGAAAAAATGGAAAAGTGGGGCACGCGCCGCCTTGCCTATCGCGTGCACAAGCACCGCGAAGGCCAGTATTTTTTCATGCAGCTTCGCGGCACGCAGGGCGAAATGATCAAGGAATTGGAGCGCCGCCTGAAAGTCTCCGACCCGGTCATCAAGTACCTGACCGTCCGCATGGATGATGAGATCAAGCGGCAGAAGAAACTCGTCCACCGGCGCGAGCGCCGGGCTGCTCGCCGCCCGCGCAAGTCCGCTCCGGCGGCGCCACCGGCGGCTGCTGAACCCGCCGCCGCGGCCAATTAAGCGAAAGGAAGACACATGGCAAACGATTCTCCCAGACCGCAGTCCGGACCTCCGCAGCGTGAAGGCGGGCCGCCGCGTCGCGGCAAGCGCCAGTATTTCCGCAAGAAGAAGGTCTGTCGCTTCTGTACCGAGAAAGTGGACTACATTGATTACAAGAAGGCGGACGTCCTGCAGAGCTTCGTGCAGGAGCGCGGCAAAATCCTGCCGCGCCGCATGACCGGCACCTGCTCGCGCCACCAGCGCTGGCTCATGGTGGCCATCAAGCGCGCCCGCAATATCGCTATGCTGCCGTTCGCTTCAGAACTGTAGGGGCGGGCTTTAGCCCGCCATCGGATTGTGGGGTGACCTGCAGGTCGCCCGCTTTGTAGCGGTTGTAGGGGCGCTGTTTGCTGCGCCCGGAATACTTTTTGCCACGAATGAGGAACTGACCATGCAGATTATCTTGCAGGAAGACGTTGAAAAACTCGGCACCCGCGGCCAAATCGTCGAAGTCGCCGAAGGCTTCGCGCGAAATTTTCTGCTTCCGCGCAAGCTCGCGTTGCAGGCCACCAAAGGCAACCTGAAGCGCCTCGACCAGATTCGCGGGCACCTCGCCAAGCGCACAGCCGGCGAGAAGGATGTGGCGCAGCAGCTTGCTTCTGTACTTTCGTCCGTCACGCTCACCATGGCGCGCAAGGCCGGCGAAACCAACCAGCTTTTCGGATCCGTCACCTCTGCGGACATCGCCGACGCCCTCGCCGCGCAGGGTCACAAGCTGGACAAGCGCAGTATCCATCTCGAAGAGCCCATTAAGGTCATCGGCGAATACGACGTTCCCGTCAAGCTCGCCCATGGCGTCACCGGCAGCGTCAAGGTCATCGTCAACCGCGAAGAATAATTCGCCGCCAGTGTTCTCTCCTTGCCAGGTAGCGCCGGGTTCTGGTTTTTGGAACCCGGCAAACATGAAACCTATTTTCTTTGCACAACGTTTCCTCAGCTTTTACACCGCGCAGTTATCCACACCGATTCACAATTGACGCATTCCTTCCGCGCGGGGAGAATGCCTGTTCGTTCGCCGCTCGCTTTGCGAAGTGATGCTCCGTAGCACGAAATCATCTGTGTCTGCGGTGCGGCAAAAAAAGAGATTGCCTTCGCAAAGTTACAGGGCGAAAATAAGGCGAATACACCCATGGCTACACAAGAGACCCTCGAACGGCCCTTGCCGCACAATCTGGATGCCGAGCGCTCCATTCTCGGCGCCATCCTTCTGGACAGTCATGCCCTCGATCTGGCCAGCGAAAAGCTGCGTCCCGAAGAATTCTTTCTCGACCAGCATCGCCGCATCTTCGAGCGCATGCTGCAACTCCAGGAGCGGCGGGAGGCCATTGACACCCTCACCGTGATGGACGAATTGAACCGTCACGGCGAGCTCGAATCCGTTGGCGGCGCGGCCTATCTCGGGCACTTGGTGGACGGCGTCCCGCGCATCTCCCACGTCGAGCACTACGCGCGCATCGTCCGCGAAAAAGCCCTGCTTCGCAATCTCGTCCACACCGCGCATTCCATTCAGCAAAAAGCGCTCGAAGCTGAGGAGGGCGCCGACGATCTTTTGGATAATGCCGAGTCGCAGATCTTTCAGCTCGCCGAAGAGCGCATTCGAGTTGGTTTCGTCGGCGTGAAAGACGTCGTCAAGGAAAGCTTCGAGCGCCTCCACCGCATCCTCACTGAGGGCAGGAAGATCACCGGCCTGAGCACCGGCTATCACCAGCTCGACACGCTGACCTCGGGCATGCAGGACTCGGAATTGATTATTCTCGCCGCGCGGCCCTCCATGGGGAAAACTGCGCTCGCGCTGAACATCGCCGAAAACGTCGCTGTGCGCGCCGAAGAGCCGCGCACTGTGGCCATCTTCAGCCTGGAAATGTCCAAGGAGTCGCTGCTGCTGCGCATGCTTTCTTCTCACGCGAAAATTGACGCGCACAAGTTCCGCACCGGCCGGCTGGGTCACGCCGACTGGAGCAAGATGACTGTCTCCCTCGGACAATTGGGCGATGCCCCGCTGTGGATTGACGACTCCGGCTCCTCCACTGTCGTCGAGATCGGCGCCAAGTCCCGCCGCCTCAAGCGCGACAAGGGCCTCTCGCTCATCATCGTGGACTACTTGCAGCTCATTTCCGGCCGCGGGCGTTTCTCCAACCGCGTCGAAGAAGTTTCCAGCATTTCCCGCGGCCTGAAGGCGCTCGCCAAAGAACTCAAGGTTCCCGTGCTCGTGCTCAGCCAGTTGACTCGCGCCCCCGAGCGCGAAGAACGCAAGCCGCAACTCGCCGACCTCCGCGAATCCGGCGCCATCGAGCAGGACGCCGACGTGGTCATGTTCATTCACCGCCCCAATTTTTATAAAAAGGATGTCCCCGAAGAAGAGCGCCGCCAGGCCGAGCTGATCATCGCCAAGCAGCGCAACGGCCCCACCGATCGCCTCAATTTCGTTTTCTTCGAAACCAATACTCGTTTCGAAGAAGCCGCCTCCGACGCCTGGGGCACTCCGTCCGAATAGCAGCACCCGCCGAGACAGGACATCCGTCGCTTGCTTGCGACACGCGTGTAATTTTTTCCGCGTTTCTCCAGCCCGCGGATTTCTCCGCCATCCTTCTGATTTCGCGCCACACTCCCAATTCTTGTCTCTTCAATGCGTTGCCATCCCGTTAACTTCTTGTCCATCCGCCTGCATTTGCGGCCTTCGGCGTGCTCCCTTCTTCGGCGGCCTGTTGACGAAGCGGAACACCTGCGCCTCTGTCGTGTTTTCCGCCACAGCATTTTGGACTAGGCTGGGACCCTGCGACTCATGACCACGCGCATTCATTTTGACGGACGTCCGGTGTGGGCGGAGATTTCACTCGCTGCCATTGTCAAAAACTTCCGCGCCATCCGCCGCCACGTCGGCCGCCGGCGCAAGATTCTCGCCATTGTGAAGGCCAACGCCTACGGCCATGGCGCTGTGCCCGTCGCCAAAGCGCTCTCCAAGGCCGGCGCCGACTGGTTTGGTGTTACCTGTGTTTCGGAGGGCGCCGAGCTGCGCACATCCGGCATTCGCCAGCCAATTCTTGTGCTTTCCGGTTTCTGGCCCGGCG
>JAMCWK010000105.1 GCA_023481105.1 Acidobacteriota bacterium
GCCAAACGGGAAAACGATGCTCTGTGCGGAACTGCCGTGCGACCCGGGCGATGCGCTGTGGGAAAAAAGCGATGAGGAGCTGGGGCGGCTGCTGGTGGAATGGCTGGGGCAGGCGGGGTTGCCGGTGCGCTCGCGTCTACTGAAGGCGACCACGCGGAAGTTGCGGCAGGCCTATCCGGTGTACCGGCGCGGGTATGAGAAATATTTCCATGTGATGGACGAATGGCTTGAGGGATTGCAGGGACTGGTGCACTACGGGCGACAGGCACTATTTGCCCACGACAACACGCATCACGCGCTGTACATGGCGTATGCTGCGGTGGATTGTTTTGGGGCCGACGGGAAGTTTGACGAGGAACGCTGGGGAATGTTTCGCAGGATTTTTGAGACGCATGTGGTGGAAGACTAAAGGAATTGAGCGATTGAGTGAATGGTGATTTGTGATTGCGGGCGAGCGAATTATGCTTTTTGATGTTTTTATTCACTCAACTGCAAGTCATAAGTCGTAAATTGTGAACCGATTGATCTGAGAGGAAAGGCGGCAGTGAAGCGCCGCAGTCCAAGGCCGCGCGAACCTTGCTTCGATGGAGAAAGGAAATGACGCTGAATCGTTTCATTTTCAAAACGCACAAATGGCTGGCGGTGGGAGTAGGGTTGTTTACGCTGCTCTGGTTTGCGAGTGGAATCGTGATGGTGCTGCCGAGAAATCTGATTGGTTCGGCCGGACCCGAGCGCGCAGGGAGTGGCGCGCCGCCGGACTACAAGGGCGTCAGCATCAGCGTGCCGCAGGCGATCTCCGCGGCGGAAGCGGCGGCCGGAGGAAGCGTCGTGACCACCGACGTGAACCTGCGGCGCATCGAAGGGCGGCTGTACTATCAGATTTCCACGGCCAAGTCCGGATCGCATTTGATCGATGCGGTGAGCGGCGCGCGGCTGGAGATCACCGAAGAATATGCCAAGCAGATGGCGGTGCGGTTGATCGGCGGGCGCGGGACGGTGGAGGAATCGGGCCTGGTGCGAAAGGTGGGCGCTGAGTACAGATTCGGGCCGGTGCCTGTGTATCGCTTCGCGTTCGGCGATGCGGCGCGGACGGCTGTGTACGTCAGCCCGGTAACCGGGGAAGTGCTTACGAGCAATCGAACGGGGCGGCTGAGCGGGTTCATTGCAGGCACGCACACGTTTGAGTTTTTCCGGCCGCTGATGGGGCAGCGCTGGATCAAGTTGGGGCTGGTCTTCTTTTCCTTCGTGGGACTGGTGATGAGCGTATTCGGCACGTGGATATTGTGGATCCAATTTCAGAACTGGCGGGCACGCCGTGCAGGAAGGCCGGAGGCGGTATAGCAAATGAGCGCGCGGGGAATTCAAGTGCGGCTGTTCCTGACCTGCTGGATCGTCTATGCGCTGCATTTCTCCGTGTTTGTGACGCGGGAAACCTATCTGATGATGAGCCTGGCCGAGCGGCACACGGCGCGGCTGGATGAATACGAAGGACTGCACTCAGACCTGGCGGCGGTGCCGGGGCGCGGGGTGTATCTGCTGAACAATCCGGGCGTATCGCTGGCGGCCGCGCCGTTGTACTGGATAGCCCTGCCCATCATGAACCGGATTGCGCCGGTGCGCCCGCCGAAGCCCGTCGAGCAAGTCAATATCGAGACGAAGGAGCAACGCACGCTGCGCATCAAATTTCTGCGGCTGGCGACAGCGCGCGGGCTGGATTTGCGGCTGGCCGCGGCGGCGGGATTTGCGGCAGTGTTTTTTATGGCGCCGCTGGCGGCGCTGAGTGTAGTGCTGATGTGGCGGCTCTTCGGGCACCTGGGGCATTCGCACAAAATATCGCTGTGGCTGGCGCTGCTGTATGCGTTTGCGACGCCGATTTTTTTCCGTTCGGCGACGCTGAGCCTGAACCTGCTGGTCACGTTGCTGGGGCTGGCAGCGTTCGTGCTGCTGTGGTGGCCGGCTGGAACACGTCCAGAACTGGAGAAGTGGCGGTACATACTGGCAGGATTTCTGGGCGGGTACGCCGTGCTGACGGATTATTCCGGCGCGGTAAGTGCGGCGGCGCTGGGGCTGTACGCGTTTGCGCTGCAATGGCGCGCCAAAAAGCTGTGGCGCGGGCTGCGTTTTTCGCTGTGGTACCTGGTGGGAGCGGCCGCGCCTGTGAGTTATCTGCTCTACTGGCAGTGGGCCTGCTACGGAAACCCGTGGCTGCCGGGACAATTCTATTTACCGAAGGAATTGCTGAAGGGCCTCTACGCGAATGACCTCGGCGTGGGCCCGCCCAAGCCGATTATCCTGTGGGACCTGCTGTTCGACCCGCTCTACGGGCTGCTCATCTTCGCGCCCATATTCACACTCGTGTTGTACCACGTCGTCCTGCTGCGGCGGGGAGAAAGCCGGCTGCCGAAGCATGTGGTCTGGTTTACGTGGACGTTTTTCGCGGCGCTGATGCTTTTCCTCTCCTGCATCTACTACACCGTGCGCCACCAGTGGCAGGACGGCGTGCGCTACATTGTGCCTGCGGTGCCATTTCTGTTCTTGCTGGTGGCCGAAGTGATGGTGCGCATCCCGCGCGCGGTGGCGTGGACGGTGGGCATCGCAGCGGTGACGGAGATGTGGTGCCTGGCGATGGTGCGAGAGTGGCCACTGGATAGCATACGGCAGGTGTTCGTGACCGGGCCGCAACTTCCATGGCTGACCACGCTCATCAAGACGGCGGCGCAATACGCGCCACAACTCGAGGACGGCGCATCGCCGTTCGGTTTGTTCCTCCTCACGGGACTGCTAATCTGGGCCATCTGGCGAGCGAAAGCGCCGTGGGAACGGATGGGGGCAAAAGCCGAGCATCAGGTATCCGATAGGTAGCAGGAAGCAGGTAGCAGAAAGCAGGAAAAAATCTCCTGCTAACATTTACGCATTTTGGAGACGATGGAATTGATGAACGCAGAGCAGCCCAAGAGCAGAGCGGCACTGACGGTGGATGTGGTGATCCCCGTGCTCAACGAAGCGCACGTGCTGGCGAAAAGCGTGGCGACGGTGCGGAAATTCCTGGCGGAAAACCTGCCGCTCAAATGGCGCGTGGTCATTGTGGACAACGGGTCGGTGGACGGCACGGACAAAGTGGCGCAGGAGCTGACACAGCAGTTCGGCGACGTGGGCTTTGTGCACCTGGACCAGCGCGGGCGCGGGCGCGCCTTGCGCATGGCGTGGATGCAAAGCACTGCGGACATCGTTGGCTACATGGACGTGGACCTGTCCACGGAACTTGCCGCCGTGCCGCGGGCGGTGGAAGCACTGGCCGAAGAAGGATACGACATCGCCATCGGCTCGCGGCTGATGCGCGAATCGCAGACGAAACGCTCGTTCAAGCGGGAATTCATCTCGCGCACGTACAACGTGTTTGTGAAGCTGGTGCTGGGCACGAAATTCAGCGACGCGCAGTGCGGCTTCAAGTTCGTGACGCGGGAAGTGGTGCAACACATCCTGCCGCAGGCGCAGGATCAGGCGTGGTTTTTGGACACCGAGATGCTCGTGCTCGCAGAGCGCCAAGGTTACCGCATCAAGGATCTGCCCGTGAAATGGGACGAGGACGACGACAGCCGCGTGAAAATCATTTCGACGGCGTGGGAAGACATCAAGGGCGTGCTGCGGCTGCGGCGGCTGCTGTGGAGCAGCGAGTTTGCCAAGGCGGCAGAGATGCATGGGAAAAGGGCGTAGGAAGTCAGAAAGCTAAAATCAGGAATTAGAAGGCGCGGGAAGCGATGCGGACGGCGTTGGCCATGAGCGAAAAGGTGATGTTTTTGGCGGGGAGGAAAGGGAAGGTAGCGCCGTCCACTAGGAAGAGATTGGGGAATTCGTGGGACTGGCAGGTTTCGGAAGTGGTGTGGCGGCCGCGAGTGCGGGACATCGGGAGCATACCGGCGTAGTGCACGCTGGCGCCCATGGGGCGCACGTGCAGCATCCCGGGCGGGACGACGCAGCCGAGATGCAGCAGCGCGCGGCGAACGGTGCTGATGGCGGCGCGGAGGCGATGCACTTCGGATGGTTCGGGCGAGTAATTGATGACCAGGCGCGAGTCCTTCGCGTCTGAACCCACAGCGAGTGAAACAAAATTTCCCTGGCGGCGCGTGTCGTGAAGATTCACGTTTACGATGCCCAGCGCGGCGTGCATGTTGTTGACGAGGAACGCGGCAGTGCGCAGGTCGCAGGGCAAATTGGCGGCGATGGGATGGAGCATGGCCGTCTTGAGCGTGGTGATTTGCCCGTGGACGTAGCCGCGCGGATCGTCGGAATCGATGCCCAGGCCGAGCTGGTGATACTGGTAGCTTTCGGGATTATAGGGTTTTCCGATCATGCGCAGATTGACGAAGGGCATGAGGATTTGGCGGTTGTCCATCAGGCCGTGTAGTTCGAGACGCTCACCGGTGCTGCGGAAAATGGATTCGAGATAAATTTTCGTGGAGCAGAGCGCGCCAGCAGCGAGAGCGAACCGGTCGGCGGCGAATTCTTGCGGAGCGCCACCGGCAGCAGGCTCGGCGACGATGTGCGTGACGTTCTGCGCGCCGTCGAATTTGAAATGCGTGACGCGCAGGCCTGGCTGGTAAGTGAAATTCGGAAAGGCCACACACTCGCGCAGGGTGATGCTGGGCGTGTAAAACGAATCGGTGGGGCAGCCCCATAGGCAGCGTCCAAGATAGCCGCACTTCTTGCGCGAGCCGAGGTCGCGGCTGAGCGTGGCAATGCGCGTGCGGCCGAAATAACAGCGCAGGCGGCGGTGCAGCCAGTCCTTGCGCTTTTCGTAAACGGACATGAGCTGCGCGGAGTGCGCGTCGAGTTCGAGCGGCTCGAGGAGATTTTCGTGCAGCGGAAAAAAGCGCGCGAGGTCATCGGGCGCGCCGATGACGCCGATACGCGCGGCGACTTCAGCGTAGCCGCGCTCGAGGTCGGCGAAGTCGAACGGAAAATCGGCGACTTCGGCGGCGTTGAAGGGATAGCAGCCGCCGGTCCAAGCTTCGGCGATGCCGCCCTGCGCGAAAGAAAAGAAGGGTGCGAAGCCGCGGGCGTTGAATGCGGCGCCGGCGGGCTGGCGCAGGACGTAGTCCTTACTCGGTGGAATGCCGTAAAACTCTTTTTCTGGATTGGGGAGAACCACGCCGTCATAGCGCTCGCCGAGGAAGTAGCCGGCGGGGTCGGCGAGATTTTCCTTGAGCGCGGCAAAACTGTCGGCGGGATTCACGGCGGGCGGCTTGGGATAGCCGACGTCGAGCATCGTGACGCGATAATTCTTGCGCAGCAGCGAAAGCGCGAAATGCACCGCGCTGGGGCCCGAGCCGACGATGATGACGGAGTCCATCGTCAGTGACCTCTCCTTGCGGCGGGAGGCGAGCTGCCCAGCGCGAGGCGCATGGGAACGAAAATCAGGCTGGCCAGCACGAAGCGCAAGACGTAGAGCACGCCGCGTGAGGCAAACTTCAAAAACAGAATGGGTTGGGTGCTGCCGTCCACCGCGTCGGAGAAGCCATGCTGCGCGCCAGAACTTTCCAGAATCGAGAAAAGCAATATGAGTTTGCGGCGGAACGAGGAATAGCGCGCGAAGAGACACGCGTAACTATCGGCAAGTCGCGCGAAAGCTGGCCCGCGCGCAGCGAAACCGAGCAGAGCGTCATCGAACGCGGCGGCGGAGGAGTAAGCGTCGCAGCGTTCGTGGGCCTGGCAATATTTTTCGCGAACGTAAGCGCTGGGCGCGCAGCCAATGAGATAGCGGCAAAAGACTTCGCATTCGCGACGGAGGCGGGGGCTGTCGGTCATAGAGCGAGGGAAGCTGCTAGCATTTTTTTCAGCGATTGCAGAGAAGCGCGCTGCTCGTTCCAGAGCGAATTCGGGCGGGCTGTGCCGTCGAAGCGAAAAGTGGCGAGCTGGCCAACCGTGATTGGCAGCAGCGGGTAGGCGAGGATTTCGAGCAGCGTCAGAGCGGGGACGAGCAGCGGCATGGGAATGTGCAGCGTTCTCGCGTTGGAATGGCGCAGCGACACGTGAATTTTCCTCAGCAATTCCTCGATGGAGACAACGTCGGGGCCGCCCAGATCGAAAGTCTCACCGCGAAAGAGATCGTTGTCAACGATGCGCAGGAGGAAATCGGCGAGATCTTCCGCGGCGATGGGCTGCACGGGGGTGTGGCCGTCGCCGAAAACGGGAACCACGGGGAGGGCGGCAAGTTTGGCGAGGCCGGCAAGCACCGGCGAGTTTTTTCCGAAAATCATCGTGGGACGCACGATGGCATGGCGCAGGCCACTCACGCGGACAATTTCTTCGGCTTGCAGTTTGGATTGAGCGTAGTGGTAGCGCGATTGGTCGGGGAAGCCCGCAGCAATCGAGCTGACGAACACAAAGTCTTTCACGCCTGCGAGCTTGCATTGCTCGATGAGGCTGCGAGTGCCGTCTACGTTGACGGCGAAATATTCTTTGGGCGGAAGTTTTCCGGTGGCGGCGGCGAGATGCA
Source organism: Acidobacteriota bacterium (assembly GCA_023481105.1). Lineage (GTDB taxonomy): Bacteria > Acidobacteriota > Terriglobia > Acidiferrales > UBA7541 > JACQDE01. Next base: position 6,497 of record JAMCWK010000105.1, read on the forward strand.
GCACGCAATCGGCGCCGGCGAGGGCAGGGGAATAGGTGGAAGTGTCCGTAAGCTCGCCGCGAAACCATTCGATGTTACGGCTGGAAGAGGCCGGGGGTACGGAGCGGCTCAGGCAGGAGATTTTCTCGAATTGGGCGACTCCGGGATGCGCAAGAAGAGCGCGGCCGAGGAAACCGGTCGCGCCGGTGAGGAAGATACGTTGCACACGAGAGTGAGAGACATCGGTGGGCATGGAGTCGCGACATTATACAGCAGGGATCAGGGAACAGGGATCAGGGAACAGGGAAAGGAAAACTCGAAAACCGAAACCAGGAAGATTGGAGAGAGATTCTTCGTCCCGATGGAAAGCATCGGGACTCAGAATGAAAAGAGCAAGGTTACGGTTGGAGGCCGACGCGGCGGAGGAGGTCAGCGAAGCGCGGGTCGGAGCGAAGGGGGACAGTGACCGGGTCGAGCTTCATGCGGGTGAGCAGGGGATCGCGCTGTTGGAAGGCGCGTGCGATCCACTCGAAAGCGCTATCGATTTCGCCCAAGCCACAGTACACGATGGCGAAGAGCGAGGGGCTGACGTAGCGCCGGGTGGAGAGCCGTTGCAGGTTACGGATCGTCTCCCGGGCTTTGGCGGGCTGGCCGGAGCGGGCGTAGGCATGGCCCAGCAGCGCGACGGCCATCAGGTTTTCGGGCTGTAACTCGATGGCGCGGCGGATTTCGTTGATGGCTTCCACGTACATCTTTTTTTCGACATAGGCGCGGCCCAGCCAGAAGTGGCACATGTGGTAGTTGGGATCGAGCTCGAGACACGCCTTGCCCTGCGCGATGGTCTGGTCGAATTCGCCGGCATAGTAGTAGTGCAGTGCCATATCGCCGCTGATGGCCAGCGAGGCCGGATCGAGTTTGTGAGCATGCTCGATTTCGGTGCGGGACTCCGCGGCGCGGCCGGAAAGCGACAGGAGAACGGCGAGCCAGTGGTGCGCCACGGGGTAATTGGCATTGCGCTGGATGGCGCTGCGGAAACCCTGCTCGGCGGATTTCCAGTCGTAGTCGAAATGTAATTGCACGTCGGCCAAAGTGGTATAGGCCTCGGCGAGGGAATCATCCAGAGCGAGAGCCTTTTGGGCGGCCTTCTTGGCTTCCGGGTAGGCCTGGCCGGGGGGAAGCGCGCTGTAAAAGCCAAGCAGGTCATAGGTGTCGGCGATGCCGACATAGGCCAGGGCAAAGCCGGGATCGGAGGCGACGGCGCGGCCGAAGTAGTCGAGGCCATGCTGCATGCTGGCCAGATCGCGGCGGTTCAATTGATAACGGCCCTTGAGGTAATTTTGATAGGCCTCCGAATTGACCGGCGCGGGCGAAGCCAGCCGGGCGCGCTGCTGCGGAGTGAGGATGAGTCCGATAGCTTGCGCAATAGACTGGGCGACTTCGCTTTCCACGGAAAGGATGTCGCTCAACTGGCGATTGTAATTCTCCGACCAGCGCTGCGAGTTCGTGCTGACCTGGCTGAGATTGGCGGTGATGCGCATGCGGTCGTCGGCGGGGCTGGCCGGGTCGCCTTTGGAAAGGCGCACGCTGCCGTTGACGATGTAGTCCACGCTCAAATCCTTGCCGATCTCGCGCAGCGTCTTCTTGGATCCTTTTTGCTGCATGGACGTCTGACGCGCGATGACCAGCAGAGAATCCGGATTCAGCCGGCTCATTTGTGAGATCAGCTCCTCCGTCAAGCCATCGGAAAGATATTCCTGCTCGGCGTCGCCGCTGAGGTTGTCGAAGGGCAGCACAGCAATCTTCAGGCGGTTGCCTTCGATTTTCGTGCGCGGCCAAATGAGATAGACAGTGACGGCAATAATGACGAGCAGAATGCCCAGCGGCACGCCGACCGGACGCCGCAGGCTCTTGACCGGATGGCGGACGAGTTCTTTGGGCTTGAGGGAAGGCTTCGGAACAGGCACGGGAGATGGTTCCGCGGCGAGCGGCGCTTCTGAGGTGGCGGACGCTTCGGGCGCAGTGGAATCAAATTCCTCCGCGCCGTTCTCGTCCGCAGCGACCTCTTCGCTCTCGACGACAGCGCGGCGGCCGACAGCCCAGGCGTCCAGCTCGGACTTAAAGGCGTACACGCTGCCGAGCTTGTCGTGCACGTGGCGGTGGACGGGCAGGCCTTCGCGCTTCTCCCAGCGCTGAACGGTGCGCACCTCGCGGCGCAAATAGGCGGCAATCTCCTTCCAGGATTCGAGGCGGTCATCCTGTGGGGGGTCAGGAGTCGGCGGGGTGGGGTTACCGGGCATCAGGTCCTCAAAAGGGCCTTCGAAGCAGCCCGATTGTACCCTTGAGGAAAAAGGCATTCAATCTCAACGCTTTCCCGGGAGGGAAGGAGGCGCGACAAAGTGCGACATCGGCGCGTGACGGGCCAAATCGCTTGCGCGCGCGGCGAGAAATGTGCCACAAAATGTGCGACGCCGACGCGCCTTGCAATCGGGCCGCGCCGTAAAACTATAGTAACCGCCAACGAGGGACGTTCCATGCAGGCCACGCCAACCCCTACTTCGACGTTCGGCCTGGTCGAGCGATTCAAGAGCGGAGACGAAGAGGCGTTTGCGCAACTCTTCGAAAAATACCGCCGGCGGCTGGCCGTGCTCATCCATTACAAACTGAGCCCGGGGTGGCAGGGCACGATGGAAGTGGACGACGTGCTGCAAGAGACGTTTTTTGCGGCGGCGCAGGATGCCGGCAGCTTTGCCTACCGCGCGCCGGGAAGCTTTCTGAGCTGGCTGGCACGCATCGCCGAACACATCATCATTGACGAAGCCCGCGCGCGCGCCCGGCAGAAACGCCTGGCGAAAGAGGTGGTGCGCTTCCGGTCGGAGAGCAACCCTGCGGGGCCGGAGCCGGCGGATTCGAACACACCGATTGCTGACGGGCACGCTGCCGTTCCGTGGCGAGACGTTCGGCGAGCAAGTTCAAAGCATTTGCGAGCTGGACCCGGTGCTGCCGCGACGGCTGAACCCGGAGGTGCCGGGAGACCTGCAAAACATCTGCATGAAGGCCATGGAGAAGAAGCCGGCGGAGCGCTATGCGACTGCGCGGGAAATGGCTGACGACCTGGAGCGCTATCTGGCGGGCGAGCCGGTGCTGGCGGCGCCGAGTTCCTATTCGCGGCTCATCGCCGGAAAAATTAACCAGCACTTGCGCGAACTGGAAGCGTGGTGGCACGACCACATCCTCTCGGACCACGAGTACGACGCGCTGCGGCATGGCTACGAGCGGCTGAGCGAAAAAGAAGACGCGTGGATTATGGAGGTGCGGCGGCTCTCGCTGGCGCAAGTAAGCCTGTACCTGGGAGCGTGGGTGCTGGTGGTAGGCGCGGCGCTGATCTTTTTGTTTCGCTACGTGGGACTGTCCGGAACGCTGTCCGTGGCGCTGGTGACTGCGGCGACGATTCCCACTGCGGCGATGGGCATCCACACGTGGCGCGAGGGGCGCAAGCGAATTGCGATTGCGTACCTCCTTGCGTTCTGCCTGCTCCTGCCGGTGACCCTGCTGGTGGTGATGAACGAATACAAGATCGAAGCCGTACCGGACAAAGAAAAACTGGAGCTTTTCTGGAAAATTTCCGGGGACTTCAACAAAATCACCAATGCGCAGTTGTGGTGGGCGATTCTGATTTCGCTGCCCGCGTATCTGTGGCTGCGGCGGTTCACGAAGTCGAGTGTGTTCTCGCTGATGGTTGCGGTAATGGGCGTGCTGCTGGGCCATGTGACCTTGCTGCGCAGCGGCCTGCTGGAGCGCCTCGACGACCCGGGCTGGTATTACTTCCGCTTGATGCCGCTGGCGCTGCTGTTTTTCTACATCGGCAACGTTTTGGAGCGGGAAAAGCACCCGGAGGATTCACGGTACTTTTATCCCATCGCCGTGGCCTTCACGTACGTCTCGCTGAGCGGGGTAGCGGGTTTTCACGTGCCGTACGCGCAATGGCTGGGGGGGGTGGCCCCGTGGACGCGCGGGCAGGTGGAGTACCTGTTTATCGTGAATGCCGGAATTTACTATGCACTGCAGCGCAGCTTCGAACGGTTCCACACGCCGCAGATGCGCATCGTATCCAAAGCATTTCGATTCGTGATTCCAGGGCACGTACTGCTTTCGATGCTGCTGCTGGGGATTACAGCAACGCAACGGTGGAACGGGGAAGCCGGCGAGTTTGCTATGAAGATGGAGGCGCGGGCGTTTGAAGTGGGACTGCCGGTGGTGGCCTGCCTGATCGTGTTCTGGAGCATTCCCAAGCAGATGAAGAATTACCTGGCGACAGGAATGTTGTTTCTGGCCATCGGCGTCGTGAGATTGGAGCAAGACCTGTTCAAGGATCGCGCGGAATGGCCTATCGTGCTGATGTTTGCCGCGGCGAGATATCCGGCAATCAAGCTGGTGCTACGAAGGTGGATGAAAGCGAGGCAATGAATCCGCAGATTACGCAGATTCGATTTGAAAACCGAAAAGTGAAAAACGGAAAACGAAAAACGGACTGCTACGTTCGCAAGCGGCGCAAGAAATGAGTCTGCACAAATAACCGCGCCGGCAACACCCTTCTGCAACTGAAATCCACGGAAAAGAAAAGCGCTGCACTGATTGTGGGGCAATTGAGCTCACTGGAGGCAGCGATGTGGGCGCTAGTGCGGGCGACGGCGCGCGCTAGGTGGGAACCACCGGCGCGGCGGCTAGCCCGGAAGTTATTGAGCGCACAGCGATTGCGCGAGCAGGGGCAAGAACGACCGGAGGGTCGGGTGTGCGCGACAAAGTGCGACATGGAGCGGCTGTCCAGCCTTGTCGCTTGCATGTCGTTCAAAGGAAAGCCTAAGTTGCGCGCAGTGCGGCGAAAAGCAGCCGGGGTTGCAGCAGAACCAGAGCAGAGGACGAGATGAAATCGCCAGAGACAAAAGAAATCGTCAAGCGAATTTTGGTGGTGCTGCTGTTCGTCCTATTCGGTTTCCGCATGCCTGGCTATGCCACGGCAAAAGGGACGGCCGTTGCGGCGAGGAGAGAGTCGTGAAATTTGCAATCGCAGTGAGATGGCTTACAGGCGTTGTGCTAATCGCGTCACTGGCCGCGGCGCCGGTGCTGGGCGGAGTGCAAGAGAGCCTGCCGGGGAAGCGCTGGAAGGTGAAGTACCAGGCGGGCAGCGCGCCGTTCATGAGCAATCAACAGGTGAATGTGCTGGTGGGCCGCGAAGCGATCCTGCTGCTGGGCGGGAACAACCGCGAGCAATCCATCAATGTGCCGGAGGTGACGCAAATCAGCTACGACACGTCGCGGGGGCGGTACGCATCGAAGGCGCTGGCGGGCACGATCGGTAACGTGCAGTCGGGCGGCGACCTCGTGATGTACATGTACGTGATGCTGCCGCTGGCCATCGCCACGCTGCCGTTCAAGGGGACGCGGCACTTCGTAACCATCGAGTGGACGGAAGGGCGGCGGCATCGCGCGGTGGTGCTGCGCATGAAAGGCAGCACCGCCAAGGCGTTTATCGCCGAGTTGGAACAGGCCACGGGCGTGAAGTCGCGCAACCTGGACCGCGAACGCGAGGAATTCAAGAAAGAGCAAAAACGGAGAAGCGAGGCCAGTTCGAAGGAAGAACGTGCGAGAGCCGTTTCGCCGACGCAGTAGTTGGGAATAAGAATTGATGAACAGCGAGGAGAATCCCATGCAGAAGCCCGAAGGGCTAGCCAAAGCAGCATCCATGATCGGGGTCGTGGCCGCCCTGGCAACGATGCTGGCGGTGAATGCGAATCCCCCGGTCGCGCCAAAGACCAACAAGCACACAGCGCGGCTGGAAGAAATTCCTGCGCCGCCAATTGCTCCTCAAGGTGGGGTGGGCGCGGCGCAGGAGCGGGGCACGACGGTCGAGCGGAGGGAGGCCGGCGACGGGCGTGCCCCGAAACAATCTCCGGGGAGCGAACAGTAGGAGGAAGTCATGAGCGTGATGATGGCGGTGAACGTGGCGTTGTTTCTGGTGCTGGTGCTGTTCGGCGTGAGCGTGTTCACGCCGCAGCGGGGAGCATTCCGGCTTCCGAGAAAGGGGACGCACAGCGGGAAAGCGCGGCATCTTGTGCTGCTGGTTTTGATTGGTCTGGCTGCGTGCGCGACGCCAAGCGTGGCGCAGGAGACGTCGCAGGCAGTTCCGCCGCCTGCTGCGCCACGCGCGGAGGCGACTCTCACCGTGCTGACCAACGCGGAAATTCTCGAAATGGTGAAGGCGGGATTCGCGGAAGAGACGATCCTCAAGGCCATCCAGTTGAGTGAGACGCGATTCGATACCAGCGTGGCGGCGCTGTTGGAAATTAAGAACAGTCGTGTAAGCGAAAAAGTAATGCAGGCGATGCTGAATCCCAAAGCGGCGAAGGCGGAAGAAAAACCCGCCGCGCCGGCGAAAAATCCTCTCGTGCCGGACGACGTGGGCATCTACTACATCAAAAACGAAGCGCTGGTGGAGATGCGGCCAGAGCTGGTGGGCTGGCGGAGCGGTGGCGTTGCCAAATCGCTCCTGCTTGGCACCAAAGGGCACATCAACGGCGCGCTGAAGGGGCCGCAGAGCCGAAACGTCGTGGCCACGCCAGTGGAGTTCGTCATTCGCTGCCTGGAGCAATTTGAGATCGAGGAGTACCAGTTATTGCGGCTGGATGTGAAGAAGGACCGGCGGGAATTCCGCGCTCTGACCGGTGGGTACATCCATTCGTCGAGCGGACTGGACAAGAACGCGGTGGAGTTCACGTTTGTGAAAATTGCGCCGCGAGTGTACCGCGTGAAACTGGGGATCCTGGCGCAAGGCGAGTATGGATTTCTGCCGCCTGGCGGGTCGTTTGGCGCCATCGGCGGCGGAGCCAGCGGGGCCATGATCATGCAGGGAGCGGCGTCGGCGGGGAAAATTTATTCGTTCCGCGTGATTGAGTAGCGGAAAGCGGAAGGTTTCCATGGGCACAGTGCTTGAATTTGGATTGCTGGCAGTGCTCGCGTTTCTGAGCATGGCGACTTCGCTGAACAGCTACAGCGGAAGGCGACGATTCTAGGGCGGAACGGAATGAAGCCGCTGCGACAGACACAGGCTGGTAGTTTGTGCCACCTAATTGGCGGAGCGGGCGTCGATGTTGTCGAGAGCGGCTGAGAGTTGCTCGGCGTCGGTGATAGGCGGCAAGCAAGAGGCATTCACGCAGACAAGGGCTTGCGCGACATCGCCGCGCAGCTGAGGAATGGTCTGCTGGAGCGCGGGAACCAGCGCGCCGGCAGCGACTTGCACGGGCGTGACGCGTAGCACGGCTTTGCCAAATCGGTAGGTGGCCGCGGCGGCGTCTTCCAGTTTCTTTGCAGCGGGATCGCCGGCGGCGCCGGTGACAACAACCTGCATCGGATGGCGCGCGTGGAGCAGCGCGGCGAGTCCAAAGCTGGCCGCGAACAATCCGAACTGCGGCACGACGCTCGCAAAAGTTTCCAGCGTCCACAACGCGCGGTCGCCGTAGAGCGCGTTGCCGGTGTAGCCGTGCAGGCGGCCCAGCACGATAGCGGCGATGGAATTGGCGCCGGGAGTAGGTGAATCCTGCAAGGGCTTGCGGCGGAGGTCGAGGCCGCCGAGCGGTGCGGCGTCGCGCGAGCGGTCGAAGAAGCCGCCATGTTGCTCATCCCAGAATTTTTCCAGCGTCCATTTCATGGTGCGCTCGGCAAAGTCGAAGTAGCGGCGGTCGAGCGTGGCTTCGTAAGCGTCGAGCAGCGCGGAGGCGGCGAAGACCTGATCGTCGAGCACGCCGTCGAGGCGGGGGCCTCCGAGGCGATGCGCGAAGCCGTGCGCGTCATCCCAAGCTTCAGATAGCAGGCGGTCGAGGGTTTTCAGCGCAAAGTCGCGACAGTCGTTCCTCTGCAAAACGCGCGCGGCTTCCAGAAACGCAGAGACAAACATGGCGTTCCAGCCGGTGTACAGCGTTGTGTCCACGAAGGGCGTGGGGCGGCCGGAGCGCGCAGCGAGCATCTTGCCGCGGGCGCTGGCGAGCAGCAGGCGAACGTCGGATTCCATCTTGCCGAGCTGCTGCGCGACTTCCGCGCTGGTGCGCGCGACCCACAGAACATTTTTGGCGGGGTTGTGATGCATCTCGCCCTGGGCCTGTACGTCGTAGTACAGCTCGATGGCGCGGGCTTCGTGCGGGGGAAGCACACGGTTCACTTCGTCGAGCGTCCAGGTGAAGTAGTCGCCGTCGTCGTCGAGAGAAACATCGGCGTCCTGGCTGGTGTAGAAGCCGCCGCGCGACTGATCGCTCAAGACTTCGTTCACCCAGCCGATGATGCCTTCGGCGGTTTCGCGGAAAAGGGAGTTCTGCGTAACCTGCCAGGCGTGCAGATAGTTTTTCAGCAACTCGGAATTGTCATAAGACATTTTTTCGAAATGCGGCACGAGCCAGCGCTCGTCCACCGAATAGCGGTGGAAGCCGCCAGCGAGTTGGTCGTACACGCCGCCGAGGGCCATTTTTTCCAGCGTGCCCTCGACCACGGTGCGCAAGTGCGGCTCGCGCGTGGCCTGATAGCGCTCGAGGAGCAGGTCGAGCGCGGCGGGATGCGGAAACTTCGGCGCGCGGCCGAAGCCGCCGTTGCGCAGGTCGTAGCTGCGCACGATGGCGTCCACCATCTCGTCCACCAAGCGCGCATCCACTTTTGCTTTTGCGTCCGAGAAAGCCTCGGCCTTGGCGACGGCCTCGGCGAGCGCGGCGGCGGACTGCTCGACTTTGTCGCGCTGTGTGCGATAGGCGTCGGCGATGGTGACGAGAATGCGGCGGAAACCCGGGCGGCCCATGGCGTCGTCGGGCGGGAAGTAGGTGCCGCCGAAAAAGGGCTTGCCGTCGGGAGTGAGAAAACCGGTGAGCGGCCAGCCGCCCTGTCCAGAAATTGCAGCGATGGCGGACTGGTAGCGTGCGTCCACGTCGGGGCGTTCGTCGCGGTCCACTTTCACGGCGATGAATTCGCGGTTGATGATGGCGGCGATTTCGGGATTTTCGTAGCTCTCGCGGTCAATCACGTGGCACCAGTGGCACCACACCGCGCCGATGTCGAGCAGGATAGGCTTGTCTTCGGCACGCGCTCGGGCGAAAGCGTCTTCACCCCATTCGTGCCAGTCAATGGGCTGATGTGCAGCGGAGCGCAGATAGGAACTGGCGGAGCCTGCCAGACGGTTCGTATTAGTTTCGGACAATGATGCCCTTTCAAAACGTTTGAAGGTTAGAAGGTTGGAATGTTTGAATGTTCAATCTTTTCAACCTTCAAACCTTCCAACAGGAATCGGCTAGGGAGTGCCGGTGCAACTATTGCACAGTGCCCGGGCCGCGGTCACGCGGGTCGAGAGGCTTGCGTCCGGCAAAGCCTTCGTCCTGGCGATGATAGAAACGGATGCGGTCTTCGCCGAGCTTCCAGCAGTAGTACACCTCTTCGTCGTTCAAGATGGCGGGGAAATCGAGCAGGCCGGTGTCGAGGTCTTTCACCACGCAGCCGGTGGCCTCGATGCGCTCGAGGACGTCGCGAACGGATTCGGCAAGGCGGTCATGCTCTAGGCGCATGGAGACGGCGCGGCGATAAGGCGGAATCGAGCCGCCCAGGAGTTGAATACCGCTGGAAATGCCGGCGAGGGATTCCGTCAAGTCGTGCAGCTTGCGGCGGCCTTCCATGGCCTCGATGAGCAACGGCTCGACTTCGAGGCGCGTGCGCTCGGCTTCGGTGAGAGAGAAAAGCTTTGGGTCGTCGCGTTCGTCGGACATAAGAAGTAATCAGTCATCAGAAAACAGTTACACGAGACTCAGCATGCGCTCGAGGGCGACGCGGGCCCAGCGCTTAGTGGCTTCGTCCACCACAATTTGATTAACGACGCGGCCGTCGCAAAGGTTGTCCAGCGTCCAGAGCAGATGCTGCGGCGAAATGCGGAACATCGTGGTGCACACGCAGACGTTAGGGTCGAGCGATTGCACAGTGCGGTCGGGCAATTCCTTGCTCAGGCGGTTGACCAGATGAATCTCGGTGCCCACCACCCACTTTGAACCCGGCTCTGCGGCGCGGATGATTTTGGCGATCTGCTCGGTCGAGCCAGCCATGTCCGCTTTCTGCACGACTTCGAAGCGGCATTCGGGGTGGACGATGACTTTTACGCCAGGAATATCGCGGTGTGCGCGGTCCACGTGCTCCGGCAGAAAGCGCTGGTGCACGGAGCAATAGCCCTTCCACAAAATCATCTTGGCGTTGCGCAACTGCTCGGGAGTGTTGCCGCCGAGTTCTCGGAAGGGATCCCAGACGACCATTTGGTCGAGCGGGATGCCCATGCGGAAAGCAGTGTTGCGACCGAGATGCTCGTCAGGAAGGAAGAGCACGCGCTCGCCATGCTCGAAGGCAAAGCGGATGACCTTGTCGGCGTTGGAACTGGTGCAGACTGCGCCGCCGTGCTCGCCCGTGAAGCCTTTGATGGCGGCGGTGGAATTCATGTAGGTGACAGGAATCACCTTCAGCCCGCCGACAGATTCGAGTTCTTCCCAGCACGCTTCCACCTGGCCGATATCCGCCATGTCCGCCATGGAGCAACCAGCGTTGAGGTCGGGAAGAATAGTGACCTGACCCGGGCGCGAGAGGATGTCCGCGGATTCCGCCATGAAATGCACGCCGCAGAAGACGATGTATTTTGCGTCGGTGGAGGCGGCTTGCTGCGAGAGCTTCAGGGAATCGCCGCGGAAGTCGGCGAACTTGACGACTTCGTCGCGCTGGTAATGATGGCCGAGGATGATGACATTTTTTCCGAGGCGCGCCTTGGCAGCGGCAATGCGTGCGTCGAGCGTGTGGTCGGGCACGAGCAGGTAGCTATCGAAGTCGCAGCCCACGCCCTTCTCGATTTCCGGCACACGGATGGTGGCCGGCTGATCGGGCGACGTCTTCGAGATGTCCACCAAGGTTTTCATTGAGGGCCCTGATTCCCTGATACAGCGCTAGGTCAATTATCGGCCTAAATGAGGGGCGCAGCAATCCCGAAGACTCGGGAGCGCCCCTACAAGTCGATTAACCGCCAATATAGACCATAGTGCGGGAGGGCGGCACGAAATCCGACTGGTTGATGCGATGGCCTTCCTCCTTGTCGTTGACGACGGCGCGGATGGCGTCAGCGATGTTTGCGTCGGTGTGACCGTTGCGCACCATGTAACGCAAATCGTGGTCGTCTTTGCTGAACAGGCAGGTGCGCAATTTGCCGTCGGCGGTGATGCGGATGCGCGAACAGAATCCGCAAAAGGGCTGCGTCACGGAAGCAATCAGGCCAATTTCTCCGCGGCCGTCGGCGAATCGGAACTTGCGCGCCGTCTCGCTGCGCTCGTGGGGCAGCGGCTCGAGCTTCCAGCGGGCCTCGATGCGGCGCTGGACTTCCGCGGCCGGGACGACAAGCTCGCGGGTCCAGTGGCGGTCGGCATCGAGCGGCATGAACTCGATAAAGCGCATGATGAGGTCGCGCTCGCGCGCGAATGCGGCGAAGGCTTCCACCTCGTCGTCGTTCAGGCCGCGAACGAGCACGGCATTGACTTTGACGGGGCGCAGCGGCGAATTCTGCGCGCGGTCAATGCCGGCCATGACTTTGTTGAACGAATGCGTGCGCGTGATTTTCTCGAATTTGGCCGGGTCGAGCGAATCAAGACTGATGTTGATGCGGTTCATGCCGGCGGCGACCAGGCGATCGCAATGGTCGGCGAGCAGGTGACCATTGGTGGTCATGGACAAATCGCGCACGCCGAGCGATTTCAGCCGCGCCATAAAATCCTCGACGCCCGGGCGAACCAGCGGCTCGCCGCCGGTGATGCGAATTTTGCGGATGCCGAGGCCGATCAGAATGCGCGCGATGCGCTCGAGCTCCGGCCAGGAAAGCAGCTCGTGGTCGGGCTTGTGGTTTTCGGGGTCGGCAGAACGGCAGTACACACAACGGAAGTTGCACTTGTCGGTCACCGAGATGCGCAGGTCGGTGATGGCGCGGCCGAATTGGTCAGTCAAAGACAAGTTGCAGAGTTCCAGAGTTTCAGAGAGATCCTTCGTCCCGCAAGAACTGCGAGCCTCAGGATGACAACCAAAAACAGGAACGCCCAAAACCGGGTTGGATTTGGGCGATGCCTTCGGCCCCGAAACATCGAGGCAGTAGGCTTCTCCTTTCCAACCTAGGGAGGTCCCGGCGTTTCCACCCGAACCCTCACCCGCTCCGCTCAATGAGCGGGGCGCGACGGGATCGCCCCCGGGCCGTGGGATTTCTCTCCGGTAGGCCCCGGGGGTCGGAGAAATCAGCTTCAATCTTACGCCGGTGAATGTGGACAGGCAAGCACGACCAGCGACCCTGTCACGTGCTACCTGCGACCTGCCTTTATGGTAAAGTTTCGCGGCGATGCGCGTCTTTGTGTTGGGAGCGGGGGCGACAGGGTCGCTGCTGGCGCAATTACTGGCGCGGCAGGGACACACCGTGGTGTGCGGCGACCGCGATGCAGCGCGCGCGCGGCGCTTCCTAGGGAAAAAGTCCGCCATTCGGGTGGTGGAAGTGAACGCGCGGAACCTGTGGGGCATCGTGAAGGCCGCGCGGCGCAGCCAACTGCTGGTGAACGCCTCGCCGGCGGTGTTCAACGAAATCGTGCTGCGAGCGGCACTGCGCCTGCGCTGCCACTATTTCGACATGTCCTCGCATTTGACACGCAATCCTTTCAAGGCCGAGCAGCTCCGTTATGCGAAGCGCTTTGAAGCCAAAAATCGAGCGGCAGTGATCAACGCGGGCGCGGCGCCGGGACTAACGAATCTGCTGGTGGCGCGCAGCGCGGAGATGCTCGACGCGGTCGAAGCCGTGCACATCCGCCTCTACGAAAGCACGGAGAGCGACGACCCGATTTCGCAGTGGTCGGCGGAGGCGTCGTTCGACGAAGCGGTGTCGCGGCCGCGGGTGTACCGCGCGGGGCGGTTTCATCTGGGCAAACGGTTTGACGAGCGCGAGCGCTTCCGGTTTCCGGAGCCCGTCGGCGAAGCGGGCGTAGTGCTGGCGGCGCAGGACGAAGTCGCCACGCTGCCGCACTTCATTCCCATGCGCGAGATGGACGTGAAGATCGGCGGGAACGAGATTGACCGGCTGCGACGGTGGTACCGGCAGGGAAAGCTCTCGAAGTCGCGGGGACTGGTGAGGAAGCAGTTTCCGAAGACCGTTTCGCCACGCACGGTGGCGCGCATGATCCGGCGCGGCGTGTTACAAAATGCGCGGTTTGCTGCGGCGGTACTGGTGCGCGGGGTGAAAAAAGAGCAGCCGATGCTGATCCGTTGGGACGTGGAGTTTCCGTCGCTCTACCTGATTCGCCGGCGGGGAATGGCTTCGACGCCGGTGGCGTGGGCCACGGCGCACCTGGCGTCGCTGTTTGTGAAACATTTTCCACGCGACGCGGCGGGTGTGTTCCCGCCGGAAACACTGTCGGCGGAAATCCGGCAGAAGATTCTAGCGGATGCGAAGTCGCGCGAAATGCGCGTGCTAATGAAAGTGACCAAGCTGAAGAAGTCGGAGGAGGACGAGGAGTTTTAAGAAAAGGGTGTAGGGTCTTGGGTGTAGAAAGAAAACAGCAGCACGCTCAACGTAAGCACAAATTCCCGCCGCGCCAAGCGGGAGTCCCACCATGACGGAAATTCCAGAGCGAAAAGCAGGATGGATGATGGTGTATCCCGGGCGCGGGTGGCGGAAGCAGTTCATGAAAATGCCGCTGCGCTACTGGCGCATGGGGCTGGGCCCGCTGCTGCAACGATGGTTTGTAGTGTTGACGACGACCGGGCGCGTAAGCAAGCAGCCGCGTCACACCATGCTGGAATATTCGGTGATGGACGGAAAAACGTATCTCGGCAGCGGATGGGGCGAGCGCCCCGACTGGTGCAAAAACATCGCGGTGGACCCACGCGTGACGCTGCAGTCGAGCAGCGGAACGATGAGTGCGATGGCGCGGCGCGTGACCGATGACGAAGAAATGGCGCGGCTGTATCACGTCGCCAAGGCGCGGAAAAGCCCGGTGTGGAAAGAATACCTGGAGTCTTTGGGGATTGAGGATACTGTTGAGGATTACGTCGCGAAAAAAGACCGGCTGGTGATTTTTCGGCTGGATCCCACGAGCGAGAAGACGCCCGCGCCGATGAAGGCGGATTTAGTGTGGGTGTGGGTCGTGATTGCAATCGTAGTTTGGATGATTTGGCGGTTGGTGAGGTGAAAGGCGCTTGAAGGTCGGAAGTCGGAACGTTGCAGGGGCGCACAGAGCGTGCCCCTACGGAAGAAACCGCACAGGCTGGAAGCCTGTGCTACCTACGGGCGGGCTTCGTAAATCAAATTGAAGGGCGTTTCGATGGCGCGGCGGAAGCGCGAAAAGCCGCCCTTGGTGACCACGTCGCGCATGCGCGATTCACCGGCCTGCGCGCCAAGGGCCGCACCCACTTCTTGCGAAAGCGAAGCGGGCGTACAGAGCAGCGTGGAGGCGCTGTAGTACACACGGCCGACGGGGTTGAGATTGTCTTCGACTTTGTCGTGGGCGAACGGCTCGACAATCATCCACGTGCCGTCGCTGGCCATGGACTGGCGCACGTGCGCGGAAGCGCCGACGGGATCGCCCATGTCGTGCAGGCAGTCGAAGAACGTAATGAAGTCGTAGTTCTTGCCCGGAAAGTTCTTGGCCATGGCCACATCGAACTTCACGCGTCCGGCCATGCCCGCTTCACCGGCACGCTGTCGAGCCAATTCGATGGAGCCGCCGTGGTAATCGAAGCCGATAAACTCGGAATTGGGGAAGGCCTGGGCCATCAAAATAGTGGAAGCGCCGAGGCCGCAGCCGATGTCCGCCACGCGCGCGCCGCGGCGAAGTTTTTCCTCCACGCCATCCAACGCGGGAATCCACGACTTGACCAGATTAGCGGCGTAGCCCGGACGAAAAAAGCGCTCGGTGCCAACGAACAGTTCGGGGTCGTGCTCGTGCCAGCCGATGCCTTTGCCGGTGCGGAAGGCTTCGACCAAGCGCGGCGCCGCCTTGACGGCGGCGAGGGCGAGTTGAAAAGCGCCGGGGAGAAATGCGGGACTCGACTCGTCGGCCATGGTGAAGGCTTGCAGCGCGTCGAGCGAGTAGCGGCCGGTTGCGGCGTCGTAGGTGACGTATCCGCCGGCGGCCTGCGAGCCAAGCCACTCGCGGACGTAGCGTTCGTGCGTGCCAGTGCGCTGGGCGAGTTCGGCCGGAGTCTGCGGGCCGCCCGCCGCGAGGCCTTTGTAGAGGCCAAGCTTGTCGCCAATCAGCACCAGGGCGGCGTGGAAGGTGGCGCCGAAGTCCACCAGCGCCTTGCCGACAAATTGATTGAGCTGGTCCGGATCAATGGCAGCGGCGGGTTTCGTTGCGGGTTGCGAACTCATGCGTCCCTCCGGATAGAGTTGTGGTTAAGTCCTTAGAATCATTCCAAAAGAATGAATGAGCCGATTGTACGCTGTGCGCGTGTGAGAGGCAAGCGAAGGCGAGGGGACGTAGAGAAGAAAAACCCACAAATGCAAGACGCCGGCGATTCGACAAAATCCAAGAGGACAGGCTGGAAAGCCTGTCCTACGACGAATGCTCGGCAGAAAGGAACATGGGGGAATTGAGTTTGCCGGAATAGAGCGGGCGGAAACGTTCGCGACTATAGAGGCGCTCGACGTCCACACGGCGTGGGCCAGCTTTGGGGTCGGGGAGCGGCGCGTGCGTGTACTTGCCGTCCTGGATGGCCACCATGCGGCCGGAGATGCCGTCGCGGACGAGATCCATGGCAATGTTGGCGAATGTAATGGCCACCATATGGTCGAGCGAATCAGCTTCGCCGCTGCGCAAATCGTAGGTCAGGTCGCTGGCCATGGTGTCTTCGCCCGTGCGCTGCTTGATCTCCTCGGCGAGCGCGTGGCCGATGTCGGCTTTCTTCTTGTGACCGTAGGCGTCGGCTTCGCCGAATTCGGCCACCTTCTGCCCTTTCCACACCGCGCCTTCGGAAGCGATGACGAAGGAATAGCTGCTGGGATTATTGCGCTTGTCTTCGGTGAGCAAGGCGACGAGCGCATCGAGATCGAATTCCACTTCCGGGAGTACGCAGCGCGCCGAAGTGACAAAGGCAGCGTAGAGCGCGGTAAATCCGGAGTCGCGGCCGAAAATGCGGAAGGCGCCAATACGTTCGTGCGAGCCCATGGTGCTGCGCTGGCGGTTTATGAGTTCTTTGGCGCGCGTGATGGCGGTGGAGAAGCCGATGCAGTACTCGGTGCCATGGACGTCGTTGTCCATCGTCTTGGGCACGGCAATCAGCGGCACGCCGTGGTCCACCAAAACTTGCGCGTAGCTGAGCGTGTCGTCGCCACCGATGGGGATGAGGTAATCGAGTCCGAGATGAGCGATGTTTTCGAGCACGATGGGCGTGAAATCAAAATAGTTTTCGTCCACGCGCAGCTTGGCGAGGCGCTCGGCCGTGACGTGCGCGGGCGTCTTGCCCTTGCGGATGCGCACGGGATTGGTGCGCGAAGTGTGCAGCACGGTGCCGCCGCTGCGGTCAATGCCGCGTGTATTGATGCGGTCGAGCGGGCGCACGTAGTCCGGATTCATCTCCGCGCCGGGCTTCATGTGCGTCAAGCCCTCCCAGCCGCGGCGAATGCCGACCACTTCGAAGCCGAGCTCTGTGGACTTGTAAACGACCGACTTGATGACGGAGTTGAGGCCGGGAACGTCGCCACCCCCGGTGAGTATGCCGATACGGCGAACCTTGGACATGAGCAAGACCTCTACAGGCGCAACGATTTATTGTAACAAAGGAGAGTAGTGGGCGCAGGAAAGAGAAATCAGAATTCAGAAAAACTACTTGGCGGGATCTTCTTGCTCCGGGACGCCAAGGGCCTGAATCTGAATGGAGCGCTCACGCGGACCGTCCAGCTCAGCCAGGATCACCGACTGCCAGCCGCCCAAGGCAAGCTGGCCGTTGCGCACGGGCAGGGAAAGCGTGTGTCCGAGGAGCATGGCACGCAGATGGGAGTCGGCATTCTTGCGCGCGCACTCGGAAATCTTCGGATCGTTGTGGCGCCAGTAGTCGAAGCGGCTGACGATTTTTTCGAGGAAGGACTTCATGTCGTCGAGCAGGGCCTGCTGGAATTCGTTAATGAAAAGGGCGGTGGTCGTATGCAGCGACTGCACGATGAGGAAGCCGGCCTTGATGCCGTTCTTCTTGATGAGGTCGTTGAGGTCGCGGGTGATGTTGATGAGTTCGAGGCGCTCGCGGGTGGTGTACATCAGCGTTTCGAGGCAGAGCTGGAGCGCGGCCGTGGGACGCACTTCCGGCGTCAAAACGGGCGATTTTGCGGGCGCGCTGCTCATATCGTGCTCCTCCCGGAGAGCGGGTCATGCAACGGAAGGTCAATTATAGGCCGCGAAAGAGCGGACGTCCAATGCAAAATTCAAGGGATGTGTATTGATCTTTCCAGATCATTCATCGGGAATGAAAAGCAAAAATCGAAAAAATCGGACGCTGGGGCGCTGCGGACAGCAATTCAGCAGCAGCGGGAGACGGAGGAATAGCGGCGGCGGAGAGAATCGAGAAAGAACTCTTCACGGGACATGACGGGCAAGGCAGCGGTGCGGCAGGAGCGCATATAGTTTTCGTAGGCGGCATCGCCGAGGACCTGGCGAAACCACCACAGCAGAAACCGGAAATTTGAAATTAGAGATTTTAAGTGCAAGTTCAGTCTCCTTCGGCCCAACGCGTGGCGACGTAAGGTGCTTCCTGCAAGGCGGCCTGCTTGCGGCCGCTGAGAATGCGGTACCACTCGATCAGCGATTCAAACAACAGCACCAGCACCATGGCCGCGAGCGCCGCGGTGACGGCAGCGTCGAGTTTATTGTTGAAGATGAGGCGCTCCGTAAACGCGATGCGGTCGGGTGCAATCGCGCCCGTGCCGAGCTGTTGCGTAAGCTGTGCGGCGGCGGACAGAAATCCGATGCGCGGATCAGGATGAAAAATTTTCTGGTAGCTGGCGGTCATGGTGACGATGACGAGCCACACCATGGGCACCAGCGTTACCCACAGCCAGCGCAGGCGTCCCATCTTGATGAGAATCGTGGTGGCCACGACGAGCGCAACGGTGGCGAGAAGTTGGTTGGAAATGCCGAACAGCGGCCACAACGAGTTGATGCCGCCGAGCGGATCGAGCACGCCTTGATAGAGAAAGTAGCCCCACGCGCCGACGATCAGCGCGCTGGTGAATAGAATGCTCGGGTACCAACCGGTGCGCGCGAGCGGCTTCCACACGTGGCCGAGCAATTCCTGCACCATGAAGCGGCCCACGCGCGTGCCGGCGTCGAGCACGGTAAGAATGAACAGAGCCTCGAACATTATGGCGAAGTGATACCAGACAGCCAGCAATCGCTGTCCGCCGATCCAGTGAGAAAAAATCTGCGCCATGCCCACAGCCAGCGAAGGCGCGCCGCCGGTGCGGTTGAGCAGCGTCTTCTCGCCAACCTGCAGCGCGAGCGCGTGCATGGTGGGCGCGTCCACCGCGAAGCCCCAGGAGGAAATGGTTGCCGCGGCGGCTTCCGCTGTGCCGCCGACAATGCCGGACGGGCTGTTTATGGCGAAGTAGACGCCCGGGGTGAGCGCGCACGCCGCCACCATGGCCATGATGCCGACGAAAGATTCCATCAGCATCGCGCCGTAGCCGACGAGCCGCGCGTGGCCTTCGCGGGTGAGAAGCTTGGGCGTCGTGCCGGAGGAAATCAGCGAGTGGAAGCCGCTCACCGCTCCGCAAGCAATGGTGATGAAGCAAAACGGAAAAATCTTTCCGGCGAAGACAGGCCCGGTGCCGTCCACGAAGCGCGTGAGCGCGGGCATGTGGATCGTTGGGCGGACGAGAAGAATTCCCGCGGCGAGAGCAAACATCACGCCAATCTTAATAAACGCTGAAAGGTAATCGCGTGGAGCGAGCAGCAGCCACACCGGCAGCGCGGAAGCGGCAAATCCATACACAATCAGCGCGACGGCCAGCGCCGTGCCCGAGAGCGTGAAGACTTGCGACCACTGCGGCGACGCCGCCACCCACTGCCCAGCGATGACCGCGAAGAGCACCAGCGCGAAGCCGATGAGTGAGGCTTCCAGCACGCGTCCCGGCCGCCAGAAGCGCATGTAGAGACCCATGAGCATGGCAATGGGAATCGTTAGCGCCAGCGTAAACATGCCCCAGGGCGAGTCCTTAAGCGCGTTCACGACGACCAAGCCGATCACCGCGAGCAAGATAACCATGATGGCCAGCACGGCCAGCAGAGCAATCATGCCGCCGCGCGTGTTCACTTCTTCGCGCGCCATCTGGCCCAGCGATTTGCCGTTGCGGCGAATCGAGCAAAATAAAATGACGAAGTCCTGCACGCAGCCGCCGAGCACCGCGCCGGCAATCAACCACAGCGTTCCGGGCAGGTAGCCGAACTGCGCGGCGAGTGTGGGGCCGACGAGCGGGCCCGGGCCGGCAATCGCGGCGAAGTGATGCCCCATCACCACCCACTTGTTGGTGGGGACGAAGTCGCGGCCGTCCTCAAGGCGCTCGGCGGGCGTGGCGCGGGAATTGTCCAGCGCGAGAACCCGTGCGGCGATAAACGCAGAGTAAAAACGATATCCGACTAGATACACGCCGCCAGCGGCAAAGATGAACCACATGCCGTTGATGGGCTCGTTGCGCTCAAAAGCAATGACGGCAAGTCCGGCGGCGCCGGCGAGCGAGATGAGTGTCCACAGCGCAATCGTCGTAAGTTTTTTCATGGCCTCGCAAACAAAGCCAGAACATTAACACAGCGCTGCCACCACGAGGAACGAGGAACAGAAGAATGAGGAAGGAGGAAAAAGTGACAAAGCGCAGCCCGAATGAATCTTAGCAGGCAAGTGCAACTCTGACCAATTACAGCGGATGATTGGTTGCAGGACAGGATAGAAGCCTGTCCTGCCAAGTCACTGAATCTTTTTGAGAGCCGCTGCGCAATCCGCGCGCAGTTTTTTGGCGCGCGCGGCGAGGTCCTTGTCGGGCCGCGCGGCGAGGAGCTTGTCCAGCACATCGAGATTGCCCTGCACGACCTCGATGGTGGTGCGAAGGTAGCGAGAGTCGTCGAGGGCTTTGGTTTCGAAAATCGCGCGGAGCTTGTAGAACGCGGCGGTGAGTTCCATCAGGTATACGCGGGTATCGAACTCCACGGCGCCCATCTGAAACGCGGCGTGGCCTTTGTGGACATCTTCGCCGGCGCCGGTCATGGCGGCCATTAAGCGCGCCATGGAATTGCGGGAAGTCTCCAGCTCCGCGCGGAAGCGGTCGGCATCCTGCACGGACATGCCGTTGCGGATGCGGTCCATCGCCGCGGGTTCAGAGCCGCTGAAGTCAGGGAAGGCGATTTTCAGCGGCAGGGGAGCTTCGCCGAGCTTGGCGCGCTGCTTGAGCACCGTTTCCATGGCGTCCATCAGATACACGCGGGACATCCCCAGATAATCGGAACGCATGCGCGTGTACGCGCCAGTCAGCGTGCGCGCGCCCGGCTTGGTGATGCCGATGCGGTAGGCTTCGGCCATTTCGCTGCTACCCTGGGCCATGGCCGTCAGCAGCGCAATGCGGACGATCACGGCCTCCTTGCCATCGGGCTCGTCGGGCGCGGCCTTGATTGTTTTGTCCAGATTTTTCAGCGCCGCGTCGTAGTCCAGAGTGGTGAGGTTTTGCTTGGCGGCGGCGTACGGCAGGGCAGCCGGCTTGGACGACTCACCAGAACACCCCAGCATGAGCAGGCACACGAAGAGCAGCAGAGCGGATTTGCGCAGGTTCATGGTCACCCCTCCGGCGAACGGCGATTCGCCTTGAGAAAGTCCCGCTGAAACGGGACGTACGGACGCGGGCACTCGAATCTGAGGCGGATGTTAGGCCCGCCGGGGCACGAGAGTCAATCACAGAGTAAGCAGCAGGGCCCGTGTCGCCCGGTCCGGCAAAGTTCTCCAGACGGGCGGCGCTACGGGAGCGAGAGAAAGCGGTAGAGAGGAAACAGGTCGGCCAGG
This sequence comes from Acidobacteriota bacterium, assembly GCA_023481105.1. Taxonomy (GTDB): domain Bacteria; phylum Acidobacteriota; class Terriglobia; order Acidiferrales; family UBA7541; genus JACQDE01. Next base: position 27,581 of record JAMCWK010000105.1, read on the forward strand.
ATCTTCTGGACGTCGCGAGGAAAGGACGTGCGAGTGGCTGCGACGGGCTTCATTCTCTTTCGCACGATCCAGCCCTTCAGCTTTTTCCATTGCTCGGGCGAAGTGGGCCAGCCCGCATTTTTGGTCCATTCCCCTTTTTCCGTGGAATACCAGTAGCTTTCGTATTTTTTGCTGAGGCAGCGAACCTGCTGTGCGAGCCAACCCGGATTTTTTGCGATGCGCGGCTTACCGTGGTCCATGAGAATAGCGCCGCACCCCATTCCGTAAATGCGGAAGCCCGCGGTAACCACGTCGGGAGAAATGCCGATGTAGAGCTGGCCGCCCAGCTTCCCGGTTTTGGTGTCAGCAAACAGCAGGTACATCTGCGTGCGATACGGCGTCTTGTCCTTGGCGAAACGGATGTCGCGATTGATGCGCGAAAGGCTGGGTCCGGTGCGGCCGGAGATGTCGAAGCCCGGATGCAGCTTGCGCATGGCCGGGGCCAGCGCGTCGAGGAGTTGCCGCAACGGCTCGACGACTTGTGATTTATAGCGTTCGCGGTTGGCGGCCATCCATTCCGTGCGATTGTGGCGGCTGAGATCGCGGAAGAAACGGAATGTTTCGTTGGTGAAAATTGCGGTCGGCATGGCAAACCCCGAAGGAAGAAATTTAGAACCACAGATGAACACAGATAAGCACAGATGTAAACGAGGAAATAAGGAAAAGCGGAGGGGAGGAAATGTGGAAGAACGAGTCCAAGATGTGGATAATGGCCGTTCTTCGTAATGGAGAGAGAAACAAACTCGCAGGCAGTGGCGCGGCGGGCGGTGTTCTGCATTGTCGTCGCGCAGTTGTTCGGGACGTCGCTGTGGTTCAGCGCCAACGCGGCCGCGGGCGACCTGTCGCGCGTGTGGGGACTCACGACGGTGCAGCTCGGGCACTTGAGCATGGCCGTGCAGGCGGGATTCATCGCGGGGACGCTGGCGTTTGTGGTGTCGGGCTTTGCCGACCGCTATGCGGCGAGCCGGATTTTTGTGGCGTCAGCCGTGGCGGGCGCGCTGTTCAACGCTGGTTTTGCGCTCATCGCGAAGGATGTTTCCGCGGCGCTGGCGTTCCGATTTGCGACTGGATTTTGTTTGGGTGGAATCTATCCCATCGGAATGAAACTGGTGGTGAGCTGGGAGCCGGAAAAAACCGGGCAGGCGCTGGGCTGGTTGGTGGGCACGCTGACGCTGGGCACGGCGACGCCGCACCTAGTGCGCGCGCTTGGTGCCGAATGGCCGTGGCAGGCGGTGGTGCTGGTGTCGTCTGGGCTGGCCGTAGCGGCGGCGCTTCTGGTGGCTTCAGTGGGCGACGGTCCGCATCTGCCGCGCAACAATGTTGCGCGCACCAACCACGTACTTTCTGTGTTTCGCGCGCCGGACTTTCGCGCCGCGGCGTTCAGCTATTTCGGGCACATGTGGGAACTCTACGCAATGTGGACGATTACGCCGCTGCTGGCGGCGCACGCTCTGGGCGCGTCGGCAAACGCGCAACGCATCGCGCTGCTTTCATTTTTCGTGATTGCCACAGGTGCGGCAGGATGCATCGGCGGCGGCTGGCTGACGGAGCACGTGGGCAGCGCGCGGGTGGCCGCGGCGGCGCTGGCGGTGTCGGGAACAATGTGCATCGCGTATCCGTTCTTACGAGGGGCGGCATCGCCGATGCTGATTGCCCTGCTGTTGATCTGGGGACTCGCGGTGGTGGCGGATTCACCGCAGTTTTCGGCGCTTTCAGCGCGCGCCGCGCCGCCGGAGCTAGTGGGTGGAGCACTCGCAGCGCAGAACTGCATCGGGTTCGCGATTACGGTAGTTTCGATTGATCTGGTGACGTCGGGTTGGTCGCGGCTGGAGACGCAAGTGGTCTGGCTGCTGGCGCCCGGGCCGGTGGTGGGGCTGCTCGCCATTCGCCCGCTGCTGCTGCGCAGCCGAGAATCGAAACTTGAAATCTGAAACTCGAAAAGCGATGTGTGATATTTTTCCGCAGTTGCAGAAGCCCTTATTGCGTCGCCGGCGAAGGACCATGGCTATCCTAAGAACAGCAATCTAATGAGGTGAATCCATGAACCGCAAGCAAGTTGGAATTGTATTCAGTCTGTGCGCTATCGCCCTGCTGTGTGCGGCGCTTGTGCCTGGCGTCTGGGCGCAGGAGCAGAAACCCGCAGCAACCACGGGGAAAGAAAACGAGTGGAAGCCGGAAGACTTCGTGATGTACGAGTCGGCAGGCGGATTCCAGATTTCGCCGGATGGGAAGTGGGTGGTGTGGGTGAAGTCCACGCCCGACAAAGACAGGGACGGCCGGGTGTCGAACCTCATGCTATCGAGTCTGACAAGCAAGAAGGAAATCCAGCTCACGCGGGGCACGGACCGCAATGGTTCGCCGCAGTGGTCGCCAAACGGCGAGCTGATTTCGTTTTTCAGCTCGAAGCCACGGCCGAAGCCAAGCCCGGACGCCGCCGGGACGCAACTGTGGTTCATTTCGCTGGCGGGCGGTGAGCCGTGGCCGGTGACGGAATTTGCGCGCGGCATGCGCGGCTACGAATGGATTGACAACGACACAATAATCTTCAGCGCGCAGGAGGAGCCTACGCTTTACGAGCGCGAGGTGAAAAAGAAGAAAGATGCGTCGCGCGTGGTGGACGACACCGCGCACGAGCCGCCGGTGCGGCTGTTCAAGTTCGCGGTGAAGGACAAGAAAGTGACGCGGCTGACGGACAACGACGACTGGATTCAATCCTGGGACGTCACGCGCGACGGCAAGAAAGCGGTGACCGTGCACGGGCAGTATCTGAGCTACGCGTGGGACCACAAGATTCCGCCGAAGACGTTTGTCTACGACTTGGAAACGGGAAAGCGGACAGAACTTTTTCCGGAGGGGCGCATCCGCCCATTCAATATTCAGGTGGCAAGGGACAATTCCGGGTTCTACATCGTCGCGCCGTATAGCAGCGACCCGCGCTTTTTCACCGCAACGATTTCACTGCTTTATTTCCACGATCTAGCCAGCGGCAAAACCACGCAGGTGGACTTGGGCTGGGAAAACGGGCTGGGCGGCGGGCTGGAAGTGACCCCGGACGGGTTCATCACCAACCTCGACGCCGGCGTATACACCAAGCTGGCGCGGTACACCAAGAGCGGCAGCACGTGGACGCGAGCGTTTCTCGAAGGCGAGCACGCCAAGAACTACTTCGGCTTCACGGTGAGCGACGACGCCAAGACGTTTTTGTACAACTACTCGACCGCGAGCAAGCCGGGGCAGTGGTATCGCGCGCAGCTTGACGGTGCCAAGGTGAGCGGCGTGGAGCAGTTCACCGACCTGAACCCGCAGTACAAGAAAAAGGCGTACGCGAAGACAGAAGTCATCCGCTACAAAGGCGCGAATGGCGACGAAGTGGAGGCCATGCTCTACTACCCGACGAACTATGAGCCGGGGAAGAAATATCCGCTGTTGACCGCGCCGCATGGCGGACCGGCCGGCGCGGACATGGACGTATGGTCGGACCGCATGTCCTATCCGCACAACCTGCTGACGCAGCGCGGCACGTTCATCTTAAAGCCGAATTATCACGGCAGCTCGAACTACGGGCTGAAGTGGGTGGAGTCCATTTGCTGTGGGAAGTATTACGACCTGGAAGTGCCGGACATCGAAGCGGGCGTGGAGTATCTGATCGCGAAAGGCATGGTGGATCCCGACCGCATCGGCACGTTCGGCTGGTCCAATGGCTCCATTCTTTCGACGCAACTAATGGTGACCAATCCCTCGCGATACAAAGTAGCCAGCGTGGGCGCGGGTGACGTGGAATGGATTTCCGACTGGGGCAACGTGGCCTTCGGGCAGTCGTTCGACACGTATTATTTCGGCAAATCGCCGCTCGAGGATCCCGAACTCTACATTCGCAAATCGCCGGTCTTCCAGTTGGACAAAATCAATGCGCCAGTGCTGATTTTCCACGGCACGGAAGACACCAATGTGCCCACCAGCCAGAGCTGGACGTATTACCGCGCGCTCTATCACCTGAACAAAACGGTGCGCTTCGTGCTTTTTCCGGGCGAGCCGCACGGGCCACAGAAACTGACGCATCAACTTCGCAAGATAACCGAAGAGATGTCGTGGTTCGACCGCTATCTGTTCAAGACGGAGAAGCCGGCGAATGAAGCTTTCTCCGAGGAGTCGCCGCTGGGAATCGCTTTCAAGCGGAAGAGCGTAACGAAGGTGGGATCAAGCTACGGAACGGCATTCAAGCCGGCAGCGAAACCCGGCAGCAAGGCCAAGCAGGCGGAGACATTGATTCCGGAAGTAGTGAAGCGCGGCGAATTGGAGATTGGGCGTTTCGAAGTGACGCGCGCGCAGTACGCCGCGTTCGATCCCGCATACAGAATCGCACCGGGCACGGAGAATTTCCCGGCCACCGGCATCACGCTCGAGAAGGCGAAGGCCTACGCGGCGTGGCTCTCGAAGCTGACCGGGCAAACCTGGCGCGTGCCCAACGAAGAAGAAGTGAAGAGCATGTATGACGGCCGGGGCGGCGAAAACACGCTGGACTACTGGGCGGGCTACGCCATCAATCCCGACGACGCGGAGCGCCTCGAGGCGAAAATCAAGGAACTCGGCGATGGTGCGCCGCTGCTAAAAGAAGTCGGCAGCTTCACCGGAAAAGGCAAGGACGGCGAGGAACTGATCTTCGACCTCGGCGGAAACGCTGCAGAGTGGGTACTGATGAAAGACGGCTCTGGAAAAACGCTAGGTGGCAGCGCAGATCGCGCAGCAGATGCGAAGATGCAGTACCGACCGGCCTCTGCGGAATACACCGGACTGCGCGTTGTGCGTGGCGAAGCGAAAAAAGAAGAAAAGAAGTAGCGCTGAGCCGCTAGATTGCCGTAACCGTGAGCAGGACGACTTGCGGCGAAGCGGCGGAGTTGCTTGGGTGAAGCACGAGCAGGCCGTGAAGTTGTGCTTGACGGCCTTTCCGTGGGTCCACATTATCCAGCAGGGAAATGCTCGAGGGCAGGCGGCGCTCCAGAAAGCTAAACGCGGGGATGTCGCGCGCATCCAACGGCTCGCCGGCCTTTCGTAATGGAATCAGCGCAGCAGACTGCAATGGTTCGCCGCCAGCTTCCAGTTGTGCCGCGAGAGTGACGCTGCGTCCGAAAGCCATGTGCCAGATGCTTTGCACGACCAGAATGCTGGCGCGCGCGCCGTTTCCTTGCAAGACCGCAGGGGCAGGTTGCAGGCCGGCGGAGAGGCTAACGCTTTCCGGAATTCGTGCGACGAGAGCTACGTTGGCCACCGGGTTTTGCGTAGACAACTTTGACTGGGCGGAGATCGACAGGGGCGCCGCCAGCAGCAGGATAGAGGAAGTAACTCCCCACAGGATTATCCGAAGCGCTGTCGACTTTGCCCATTGCCCTATTTGCATCGCGGGATAATACAGGCATGCGGGCGGCCAATGTGGAAAAATCCGAGGACATTGAAGAACGGCGGGTTAGCGGCAGCGTCGGGAGTTCTAGTACTGTTCCGTTTCGCACGACTGTTCCGATGTGGGAGTCACGCGTTATGTTTGTTTCCGCACTCCACACCGGGGCCACGTTCCTCAAGCGTTTCAGCACCACTTCGTAGAGTTCCGCAGTTTCTTCACGCGAGGCCTTCACGACTTTGGGGGCGGAGATCACCGCATAATTTCCTGACAAAACAAACTGATCGAAGGCCACGGAGATTTCGGATTCATTCGGTTTCTTGCGCCGGAGCGAAAACGAGCCCTGCGAATCGGTGAAGACGATGTCCTCGTCAATCTTAAGGGCAGCGCCGCGAACCGGCTGTCCGCCTTCTTCCACGACGCGCCCGCGCACCACATAGTCATAAATGGCGCCGTTTGAGGAGGTGTTGCCGCGATCATAGGCGGCGCCACGATACGAGTATCCAGTGGCATAAGCGGTGTAGCGGACTTTGCCCAGCGGCGTCACGTCGCTGGCGCCGTTCACTTCCAATCCTCCCCACAAGCGCAAGCGCAGGTTCAGCGCCAGCACCTGCTTGAATTGCGATGAGCCGCCGGTCTGGAAGGGAAGAAAAATCGTCTGGTATTCGAGACCGAAACTGAAGCGGTTGGAAAAGAAACTTCCGCCGAAGGAAACATTCGCCTGGCCGTTGCTGAGGGTGACCACCTGCGAAAGCGAAATGCGCGGCGTAATGCGCTCGCGCACCGTGCCCACCATCGAGTGAAAGGCCGGGCCGAGCGACGGCGCGCTGCGCATGTAGTCCGCGGAGGTTTCCACGCGGTTGAACCAGTTGCGCCGCCCGCCCACGGTGAGACCCCGTGCGCGGCCCGACTGTGTGGTGGAATCGAAGTAGGAGCCGTGCACCTGGAGTCCACGAAAACTTGTCCAGGCGCTGAACCCGTTGACGGTGGCGCGCTCGGAAGCGCCGCCGGACTGCAAGGGGGAAAGATAATTCTGCCGGCTGGCGGTGAATTGCAGGTTGCTCAGCGGCTTCAGCGTAATGCGAATGTTTTCCCGATCGGTTTCCGAAGAAATCGGCGCTTCCACGCGGATACGGCGGAACGCATCGCCGGCGCGCGAGTAGCTGGCGTCCACTTCAATCCATTCTTTATCGAGGCTCAGGCTGCTAGCCCAGTAGCGCTGGTTGTTGCCGATGCCGCCGGTGAAGGCCATTCTCATGCGCTCGCTGGGAGCCCACTCGATTCCCTGCAGCGAAGTCTGGCGGGCGGCCACGACATTGTGCGAATAGAAGCGCAGCGAGGAAGTCAGCTTGCGTTCGTAGAAGAGCGCGCCGGCCTTGCCGCGATCTTCCGCAAGACTCAGGAACGGCGTGGAGAATCCCAGGGTAGTCGTGCCGCCATACACGAAAAACGAGTTGCGGCTATCCTTCCAGGAAGCGCTGACGCCGCGGCCGAGAAAGTAGTAGGAGCGATTGAAAATGTCCGTGGGCAAGGCAAAGGGGATGGACTGGTCGCCCGAGCCCCACAGAATGTTGTGCCACGTCGTCGCGTAGTACATGCCGTAACGCAGCTTGCCGTTAAGGAGTCCGAGGCCGATGCGCCCGGTGTAATTGCTGCCGCGCACTTCCACCGAGCCACCGTGGCCGCCGAAGAGTGTGGAGGTGCCGCCTTGAAATTTGAACGCCTGGCCCTGGGCGGAAGCGGACGGCGCCAGCGCGGCCAGGCACGCGGCCAGCGCAAACACTGCCGCGAAACTGCGCAGCGGCCTGCGTGCGGGGCCATGCAAATTGGCGCCATTCAGCTTCACGGCGTTTGTGCTGCGTGGCGAAGCGGCGACTCCAGCTTGAATTTCTCAAACCGCAAGGTGATGCGTTGCGGCTCGCCTGCTCCTTCCCAGTCGAGCTTGAGAATGCGGCGCTGCCCGGGAAAGAGCGGAAAGCCGGCAAATTCCTTTTTGCTGGAGGCGGAAGCGACTTCTACTTCCTGCACGCGGATGAATTCGCGCCCGCGGTTTTCGATTTCGGCTTCGATCTGCTTGGCGCCGGATTCGGCGCGGTGCAGCACGACGGCTTCGCGGGGCAGCGGCTGTTTTGTGAGCAGATAGACCGTGTGCGGCAGCTCAAGGACCAGCTTGATACCGGTAGGCGTCTGCGGGCCGGTGATGGTGGCGTAAATGGTGAACCAGGCCGGCAAGCGCGTGGAACGTGCTTTGTAGAAGACCGTGAAAGTCTGCTGAGGGCCGACGCGAAAGCTGCTCTCCGAGAGCTCGACGCGGATCTCAGGGTCGAGCGGGCGGAAGGTCGGCTTACCCTCCAGGTTCACGCTGAAGCTGCGTGGCTCGAGGATCACCGCCAGCGGCACAAACGAATCGTTATAGATTTGAAAGCTGCCGCTGGCCTTTTCCCGGTATTCGACAATGACCGGCGAAACGGTCTGGGCCGTTGCGGAAACTGCCAGCAGGAGTGCCCCCGCAGCGATCGAAAGAATTTTGCTCATACTCACCCCCCCCGCGAGTAAAGCAACTACCGCTTTGAACAGGGAGCCCCCTCCCCGTTTCAGAGCGCTTGGGCCTGAATCAACAACGTGCCGGAATACGTGCCGGCGGGCAAGACCGCACCGGTCAAATCAATTTGCAAATTGAGCGTGTCGTTGCGCGTGCCGCGGCGGTTATTGCCCAGAATGCGCAACGTGAAGATTTGCAGGCTGCTGCCTGCGGCGTACGGGCTGTTTCCGGTAAAGGCCGTGAAGGCGCCGCCGTTGACGCTGCCCAGGACGCGGGAGGAAGCAATGTTGTATCCGGCGCCGTTGCTGAGCGCCGCGGCGCTCGTGCTGAAAAAAGCGTACAGCGTCAGGTTGCCGACGCTCGGCTGCACGTCCCAGGTGGTGGTGATGGTCACAGGAGAACTGCCGGTGGCAACACCGTTGTTCACGAGAGCGAAGTTCACATTAGAGGGGAAAACGGCTACGGCGATGCCCGGGTTGCGCACTGCAAGCAGGTTGATAGCGCCCGGGCCGCTATTGACCTGGGCTTGCGCTGCAGAAGCCAACGTGCCGCCCAAGGCCACCAAAAGGAAGAAGATCTTGATTGTCTTTCCGATTGTCACGTCCCCCACCCCGTAAAAACTTGCTTCCGTCGATGCCTTACTTCTCAGGAAGCAACTCCGCCCCCGCGGTGTTCGCTTCCTGTTGTCGATTTGGGCGCGGGAGGCAGTGGCCCGATTCTGCCAGCCGTTGCGGTCCGAATCCGATCACCCTGCCTCACCGGAGCTCACCGAATCGGCCCTGCTGCTCCCGCGCTCCAAATCCAACGCACGAGTTACCCTCAGATCCCGCGGAGCGGGGTTAGATGGCCTGCGCCTGGATATTGAGCGTCCCTGTGTATGTTCCAGACGGGAGGCCCAAGCCAGTGGTGTCAATCTGCAGCGCAACAGAGTCGTTGCGGCTGGAGTTCCAGTTGGCGGCGCCGATCGCCTGGCTGAAGACCTGAATGCTCTCGGTGCCGAAAGGGCCCGCACCGCCCGTGAACGCACCGAAGGGACCGGCGTTGACGCTGCCGTTCACGTTGGCCGTGGGGATGTTGTTCCCGCCACCGTCTGTCAACGCGTTGACGGTTGCGAAATAGGCATACAGGCTGACGTTCGTGCGCGTCGGGGCCAACGCCCAAGAAGTGGTGATGGCGACGGGCGCGCTGCCGTTGGAAATGCCGGAAGCAGGCAGGATGAAGCTAACCACCGCCGGGCCCGCCGTGACGGTCAGGGACTCCGCCAGGGTGGCGTTCAGGGCTACGGTCGCCTGGTTCGAGTTGAGTTGCGCCTGTGACACGGGTGCCATGGCCAGTGCCAGAGCCAGAACCCCCAGGGCCATCCAGGCTTTGTGCATCGCTTTCATGACTCCTCCATTGAAAAGCTAGGTTTGGTCGTTCGTGGCACGGTGACTGGCGCTGCGGATTCAGTGCCTTCCTCGTGCGCGACGTAGGTTGTATAAGAAAGCAAAAATGAGTGGTACTAGAACTTGGTCTGGCATTGCTGTATGCCGTATTGCCGATTTCGCGTAGTACTTTTAATTATTTTCGCTTTTATTTCGTAGTACTAGGACCAGCTTGGAACTCGGGCTTCAACTGTGCTTCAGTTCGAGAGCATGAGGAAGTTCGAAACAAAGCAGGAAGGATCGCAGGGACTCAACGGGCCTTGTAGAATGGCGTTCATGAGGATCACAAGGAACATTGCAGCCACTTTTCTCGCTGGAGCGCTGGCTCTGTGTACAGCGGCCGACGGGCAACAGGGCGACGTGCGCGAACAGCGTGAGCTGGCGCGCGGCGTCCGCTACATTCACATTGTGCGCAGCACGCCCTCGGGCGAACCGTGGTCCATCCATGTGGTGGAAGTGAGCCGCGCAGAAAAGAAGCTCGAGTTACGCTCTGTGCGAGGCGCCGGCCCAGAAGGCGAGATGCAGCGGGAGCGTCCCGCGGCCATGGCGCAGCGCGCGAAGGCAGGCGGGTTGGACGTGGTGGCGGTGGTGAACGGCGACTACGACTTGGGCTCACCCTTCCTAGGCATCTCTGACGGGCTTTCCGTGAGAGAAGGAAATGTGTCCACTACGGGCAAGCCGACGTGGCCAGCGATGGGGCTGACCTCCTCGGGACAGCCGCTGATTGCCGTGCCACTGGTGGAAATGACACTGGAGTCGCACAGCGGACGCGTAAAGGTTGCCGCGCTCAACAAGCCGCTGAGCACCACCTGGGGCACGGGACCCTATTTGTACACGCGAGAGTTTCGGGCCACGCTGAAAAGCGCGAAGGCATTTCGCGCCGTTCTTATTGGAAAGCTATCGCGTGCGCTGCCGCTGCGGGTCGATTCCACGGTGGGCGCGGTGGTGGAGGAAATTCTCGAGGGCGCAACGCAAGCGCCCATCGCAGCAGGGAAGCTGGTTCTAGCGGAAGCGCTGGTGGCCGGCGAGAGCGGGGCGACCAGTACGCTGCGCGCCGGAGAAAAGGTCAAACTGCGCATTCGCGTGCGCATCAACGGGCAGAAAATCCGCGACGTAGTGGCCGGGTTTCCAATCCTGGTCCAGGAAGGACGCAAGCATATCGCCGGCAGCCCTTCCAAAAGTCTTTCGAAGCGGCACCCGCGCACGGCCTTCTGCTACAACCCGCAAAAAATTATTTTCGCGGTAGTGGACGGACGGCAGCCGCAGTTAAGCGTGGGTATGACGCTCGAAGAGCTGGCGGACTTGATGGTTGAACTGGGCTGCACCACGGCCATGAATTCCGATGGTGGAGGGTCGAGCGTAATGGCGGTTTTGGAGGACACGAAAGGGGCGCAGCCAGCAGCGCCCTTACGAATCGTGAATTCGCCGTCGGATAGCCAGGAACGCGGGCGTGGAAATGCGTGGATTATTGTGAGGAAGTAGAAGAGGGAAGCAGGTTAGCGGAATTCCTGCTGGTATTTTTCGAAGCGCGGTTTCAATTCAGCCATGAATTCGACGAAGCCGCGGTCCTTGCGAATTTTGTCGAGGTGCGGGTCGCGCGCGAAAAGTATGTAGTTGGGCATACCGGTATCAACAGTCTTCCGCAGCCATTCGACGGCCAATGCACTCTTGCCTTGCAGGGCGTAGATGCTTGCGACGTTGTACGTGAGGTGATGAAAGGCGCGGCTTGTCTTGCCCCTTTCGACGAACCCAGGAATGGCTGCCTCCGCCGCGCGGATATCTCCTGTCAGCGCCTGGTAGAGCGCTTTTTCGCTCAACACGAACGGATCATTGGGGGTCTTGGCTAAGCTGTCTTCCATCACCTGCCGCGCACTTTCGAGTTGTCCGGTCCACAGGAGGGATTTGCGCATATAGGCGGGGATGAGCGTATTCACAGAACCAAACAGCATTTCGCTCTCTCGCAACGCTTCCTGTGGGCGGACGACCAGGTCGTAGGTTTCCACCAGGCGCGATCGCGCGATCTCGCTTTGCGGGTCAATCTCTATAGCGCGTCTCATCTCTCGAACTGCAGGTTCCTCCAATCCGATGTGGGCGAAGAGAATTCCGAGGTGCTCGTGGCCGACGCTGGGATTCAGTTGCTGCGCCAGCTGGAGCTCCTGAACAGCCTTTTCAATGTTGTATCCTTCGTGGGAGCTCCACGCCATTTCATAACGAACCAAATGGGATTCGGCGAGCTCCGGGTCGAGGGCTTCCGCGCGCGCCAAGCTCCGCTTGGCCTGTTCCATCCACGATGGACTCGGATCCAAAAATAGTGCGACCCATGTTTCCGCGTAGGCCAGTTGCGCTTGCGCCAGGGCGTATTTGGGGTCCGCTTCCAGCGCCTTGCCAAACATGGCGATGGCCAAGTCCAGGGGTTCGCGGTCGGAATCGAAGCCCAGGCTGCGCCGGCCCAGGGCGCGTATTCCTCGCACATAAAACTCATAGGCCTCGGGGCTGGAGGTGTAGCGCTTGGTGACGCGCGCTTGTTCGGACGTGTTCAGCTTGAGGCGCAAACCGGCCGCCACTTTCTGCGCGATTTCGTCCTGCGTGGCGAAAATATCGCCAGCGGAGACGTTGAACGTGTCGCTCCACAGCGAGGCGCCATCGCGCACGCGCAGCAGGTTAACGTTGACGCGCAGGCGGTCGCCGGAGCGCTGCACCGTGCCGTCAAGCACGGAATCCACGCCGAGTTGCCTCGCAGCTTCCAATGCCTCGGTTTCCTGCCTAGCGTATTTTTGCACCGCGCTCGTGGGGCGCACCGTCAGCGCGCCAATCTGGCTAACCTTGGTGATGATAGTGTCGGCCATGCCGAGGCCCAGCACGTCTTCGCCACCCGCGGGATTCAGGTTCTTCATCGGCAGCACGGCTAGCGAACGGATCGGTGCTTCCGCGGGTGCTGCGGAGAAGCGGTTGCGCCAGCCTCTCGGATTCCAGACAAACAGAATCGCGAGCAACACGACGGCCAATCCAACGATCGCCCCATAGAGGAAGCGGCGAGACCCTTCGACTGAGCCCAGGGCAGCCGCGGGCGCTGCGGTGGGCGCAACGGGAATAGATTCCTCGCTGGACTGAATGGTCTCCAGCGAGGCGCGGACTTCGCTGGCGCGCGCGAAGCGTTGCGCGGCGTCCTTGGCCAGGCAGCGCAGAATCACCGCGCGCAGCGCAGCGGGCACGCGCGGTGGCAACGGCGCGGGCTGCTCGCGCAAAATGGCCGAGCTCATTTCGTAGCCGGTCTTGCCTTCAAAGGGCAGGCGGCCGGTGGCCATTTCGTAGAGCAGCACGCCGAGGGCCCAGACGTCGCTGCGCGGGTCGGACGGCTCGCCGCACAAAACTTCCGGCGCGATAGCGTGCAGCGTGCCGCTGACCGTTGCGGTTGCGGCGAGTGAGACCTGCGAGCGGGTGACCTCCGCGAATTCTTCGCCGCGCTGCCGGCGGGCCAGACCGAAGTCCAGGACCTTGACGCGGCCTTCCGGCGTAATCATCACGTTGGCGGATTTCAGATCACGGTGAATGATGTTGTGTTCGTGAGCGTGGGCCACGGCGTCGGCAATCTGAATTCCGTAGCGCAATACGGCTTCCAGCGGCAAGCCGTCCTGCGGAATGACTTGCGCAAGCGGCTTGCCGGCCACGTACTCCATGGCAATGTACGCGCCGCCTTCCGCTTCGCCGACTTCGTAGATGTGGCATATGTGCGGATGGTTCAGTGCGGATGCAGTGCGCGCTTCGTTGAGCAGCCGCGCGCGCGCCTGCGCATCCTGCGCGTATTTTTCACCGACCAGCTTCAGGGCAACGGGACGGTCCAGTTGGGTGTCGCGGGCGCGGTAAACCACACCCATACCCCCGGCGCCAAGGCGCTCTTCAATTTGAAAATGCCCAAGTGATTTGCCAATCATGAGCGAGAATTCCGCGCGAAGAGAATCTTAGGTTGCGGAAGCAGGCAAGTCAACGAGAGGAAAGAAGCGGCACAAGCTTTTAGCCTGCGCTGCTCCCAGTCAATGGGCAAGACTAATGGCAGCCGCAGCCGCCGGGATTGCAGCAGGAGCCGCCGAAAAAAGACGGAGCCGATTCTTTCGAGGCAGAGGCGGTACTGGACGAAGATCCGTTGCCTGCCGTGCTGAAGGTGGAAAACTGCAGCGTGTGCTTCTTGCTGCCACATTTCGGGCAGGCGATGGGCGAGCCATTGGACATCACCAGTTTTTCATAGCGCGCGCTGCAATCGTTGCAGACATATTCGTAGATGGGCATCGTCCGCTCCTCACTAAAATTATAGCGCAAAAAGCCACTGCGCCCGCTCTCGGATATCTGGAGCGGGCGCAGTTTAAGAACTGCGGAGGTGAAATCGTGCTTCAGTCGCCGGCGACCGGCTCCTCGACCTTTTCGGCGGGCTTCAGCGACGCGAGCGAAGCGCCGCTGCCATTGTGCCCCGCGACAGCCGTGGCTGCCTTGATGGCCGCGACGTTGCCAATCTGCACCACGGGCGCCTGGGGCTTCTTCAGCACCATTTCCTCGTAGATGCGGCGGACTTCCGCGGCCTGCATGGCTGCGCGGCGGCGGATATGTTCCTCTTCGGCGGCCGTCATCGGCACGTCGTGCTCCTTGGAGCGCACGCGCGCAGCATCTGCGGGGTCAATCTTCAGCGAATGCTCGTAGCTGTCGAGGTCCACCGAGCGGCCCTTGGCGTAAATTTCATGCTTGCCGTGCTCCTTGTACCACTGGGCGACGGTCGCGTTCTTGTACATGTTCTCGATGATTTGCCGCCAGCCGATGCCGGTGTTGTACGCGCAGAAGGAAATCTCGCCTTCCTGCGTGGCGTAGGGAATGATGCACTGTTCGGTGCGGCGGAAATCGTAGTTGAACAAATCCTGGAACCACATACCGGCGATGAACAGGAAGTTCCACGGATCCTGCCGGCGCTTCATGGCGTCTTCCAGATTACGATTCGGGCCGACGTCGCCGTAGCCCTTCTTCTTCGCCGTGCCGGACAGCGCAAACGTCTTGTCGAACTTCTTGAAGAGGTCCACCAGCGCCAGGCTCTTCGGCGCTTCAAACGGGCGATAGTTCTTCAGCAGCGCCATCGCCATCATGAAGTTGGAAAACTTGCCGTTGCGCGCGGCGTCGGTGATGGCCCGCGTATCCTTCATCAGTTGCGGAATATTCAGGAAGCGCGGCACCGGCGCCCACTCTTTCGTTTCCTTGTTGATCATCAGCGCGGTGCCCACGCCGCAGTTCGGGTGGCAGCCGCAGGATAGCTGGCCCCACTGCGCGTTGGGTCCGTGCACCATGTCCGCGAAGTCGGAGAACGTACCCATGGCGGAAATCGGGAACCAGTGCTCGATGGGGTCCACCTTGCCCACCTGCTGGCTGACGTCCTTGGCCATGTGCGACAGCGTGTAGCGCTGCTTGTGCCGGCGCTCATCCGAGACTTCCTCATCGCGCCCGGTGAACGAAACCGGCTGGAAGCTGACGAAGGAAATTTTCTTGGGGTTTTCCATCGCGAACTTGACGATGGGGCCCACCTGGTCGTTGTTTACGTTGTTGACCAGCGTGGTCACCAGCACAATCTCCACGCCATTGCTGTGCAGGTTTTCGATGGCGCGCAGCTTCACGTCGAAGAGGTTGCCCACCTGGCGGTGCGAGTTGGCGTCGTTGCCGATGCCGTCGAACTGGAGGTAGACATAGCGCAGCCCGGCGTCAAACGCCGCGCGGCAGAATTCCTTGGACTTGGCAAACTCGATGCCGTTGGTGGCCGCCTGCACGGAGTTGTAGCCGACCTTGCGCGCGTAGCGCACCGCATCCAGGAAGCGCGGATGCATGGTGGGCTCGCCGCCGGAAAACTGCACGGACATCTGCCGGCGCGGCTTGATGGTGATGGCGTTGTCCAGCACTTCCATGATTTCGTCCCAGCTCAGCTCGTGCACGTAGCCGACCTGGTTGGCGTCCATGAAGCAGGGGTCGCACATCATGTTGCAGCGGTTGGTGAGGTCCACGGTGAGCACCGCGCCGCGGCCGTGGCGGACTGTGGAAGAGCCGTGGCGGTGCAGCGTCTCGTCGTTGTGCGCGGGGATGTCGCGTCCGGGGAATTGCGCTTCCACCCAGGAAAGGAATTTCGAGTCCACAGCCATCATGTCTTCGTAGTGGCCGTGTTTGGGGCAATCCTTAATCATCCAGACTTGGCCGTCGCGCTCGATAATCTGGGCCTTGATTTCGCCGACCTTCTCGCCGACCAGGTCCTTGAGGTCCTTCGTGCCGTTGAAAATGGAGGCGCGTGCTTCTGCGACGCACTTCGGGCAGAGGGAGTCGGTGGTGCGAGGAAATCCGAGCGTGGGCTTGGTCTTCTCCCAGGATTTCATGATGGGCTTGTCCGACCACTTCGGCGTAAAGGAAGGGTTGGGTTTGATGCGGCCGTTGAAAAACTGGATGGTGTTGTAAGTCAACGCGGCCAGCTTGGTCACGCCGTAGTCCGCAAATTTCAGCGCCCGCGAAGCAGCAGCAGTCCTGGGCATCGTTTCGTCTCCTCAGTAGTCAGAGTCAAACCGCTTGAATCCACGACCGGCCTAATCACATTCCGGATAGAGGCCAAAAATCATAGGCTTGCGAACCTACACTCCCGCCTAAGTATTTCTAACCATTGAGTTTGCCCCTCCAGAGGACCGGCGTCGAGATGAATCGCCTCAAAAGCTGAAATTGGGGGTCGAATGGCGGCATGCGCCAGCCAACGGGAAAGCGTCGGAACAATCCAAAGGTCAAAAAAGTGGCAATTCGACGAGCGCGGAGGGGAGGACTGCCATTAGCCAAGCAAGAAGCACTCGCGATGCGGCCTGCCAGGAGCGCGGCCGCATTTCTTGTGCAGATAGATTTGTTCTAGGCGGAAGAGTCGCAACCAGCGCGCGGAAAATCCGCGCAGCAGGGCATCGCGAGTGCCTCCCCCGGCTGCATGCAAACGCAGCACGGGAACTCCATCTCGGCTCTGACCGGTTTCGTCAATCACCACGAGCAAGGGTGTGTCCGACGGCAGAACGACCCTAGCCGCCAGAAGCAGGGCAAGTGTTGAGGCGATAAGCGCCTTTTGCGGGCGGTGAAACATGAACCGGTCAAGCTGCAGCATATTGTCGGGCGCGCTTTGTTCCGCTAGGCCAGCAATTCACTCCACACCAGCTTTCCAGAACATGATACGAGACTTCGCTATTGGCAGTTCAGGAGAGATTCCGGTTGCATTGACTTGCCCGGAGCCTTGGCCTAGCATGGCGGCCGGGGCGCTTCCCAATAGAAAACAGAGAAAAACCGGAGAGCGTGCTGTTGCATCTAATCACTTGAGGACCATTGAGAGGGCTTGCCTTAGGGCAGGCCAGTTATGCGAGAATAGGGTCCAGGGCAAGGGCACGGAGATGGTGAGAAGCAGTCTATCCACGCTGGAAGCGCGCATCGAGCAGGCGGATGAGCTCAAGGCCGTCCTGAAGCGAGAACTGCGCAGCGGCGACTGGGTGCTGGTGACCACCAAGAACTCCACCTATTCCATCTGCGTTCTGGGAGACGATCAATATGTCGTCTCCGGCGGGTGGTTTGACCGCCACGGCGTCTCCCCCAAGGAAATCTCCATCACCGGCTGCACCTGGGGCGGCACGGCCATTAAAGAAGATATTGTGGCTGCCCGCGGCCTGTTCCTCGAATTCGGCAACCACGTCATTACCACGCGCATTCAGCACGTTCGCGTCATTCCGCGGGAACAGCAGCCTGTCATCTAAGGTGAGTTTTGAGCGGTGGTTTGTTTCGCGGCGGCGAACAGCCGCCGCATAGCATATTTGTTGGCTCAACGGTTTTCGTCAGGACGCATGCAGGGAGTGCAAACTACATCTGCTGGCTGGTTCCGTCAGCAATATTGCCCATTCGCGAGCGCATGACGCCGGTCTGATCCATGAACAAGTACCTCGCATTGCCGCGATTGCGAACCGGGGCCGCGTTGCACTTCCATGTGGTCGGCGTGGGCCGTGTCAGCGTGAAGATATAGTTGTGCTTCAGCACCACGTTGGTGGTCGCCGCTGGTGGCGGCGTGGGTGAAAGCCCGCCGCCGGATCCTCCGCCCGTCTGCGGACCGCCGGACCCTGCAGGAACTCCCCCGCCGGTTCCGCCACCGCCGGTCGGAGTACTTCCCGCGCCTGCGCCGCCCGAGCCTCCCCGCGGCCTGCCAGCGCGTGGCCCTGTCCCACCACCGCCGGCTCCGCCCCTGGCTGGGCGACCGCTGCCTCCACTTCCGCCCGACCCACCACTCATCCCTCCCATCGCCCCGCCGGATTTCCTGGTTTTTCTGGTCGCGTCGCCTTTGACTCCCTCTTCATCCTCTTTCTCTTTTTTTTCAGAGGGAGGCTGGGTCTGCGGCGGAGGCTGCTGGGTTGCTTGCGCCGCGTAAACCGTGAACGGGCCGAAGAGTTCCGACAAGCTGGCAGACTGCGGCGCTGCCTCCGGCGCGAACAAATCTTCGGGAATCGCGGGGCCCTGCGCGACCATCCCCAGGTCATTGAAATTGTCCGCATAGAAGCCGTGCGCCAGGCGATAGGATTCCTGATTACTCTGCAACGTTTTCAGGAAAGCCACGGCGCTTGCTTCGTAAGCCTTCATTTGCGCGTCGAGAAAGCGCGGCATGGCAATGGCGGTGATGAGCAGCATGATCGAGAGCACCACCAACAGCTCGACCAGGGAGAAGCCCGCCGCGCGGCGGAAACATGCGTACATCATTCGACTGCTTTGAATCTTTTCCATCACACCCTCACTTTGGCGGCTCCCGAGCGACGGTCGATGTCCAGCACAGTTTCCACTTCGTTAAGTGCGGCGGAAACCGCCTTGCGCATTTCGTCTCGAGGCACTTCACCTGCGGCCAATTGTTGCGAAAGGGCGCGCAACGGGCGCTGGACTTTTTGCAGCACGCCGCGGTTGCGCCGTGCCGTTCGATCCATCCCCGTACGCAGATACGCAAACACTTCGTCAAAGCGCTCAAAATCGCGCGCCGGGTCCGTGGGCGGAAGTTCTGCATCCCCGTCGGCGATACGCCGCAGCCGCAGTTCAAGGCGCAACAGCGCCTTGGAACTTTGCCGCGCTCCGGCCACTGCGATGGCGCCCCCGGCCAGCGCCGCGGTCAAGACGATCGTCCACAACCGCAGATGCAGTAGAAAGAGATTGTCCGCCAGCACCGCCTGAATGGCGATGTCCGGCTCCTTGTTCACCGTATTGCCGAGAGGCATGAACACAGCCAGCGGCAGCAAGATGACCAGCAATCCCAGGCACAACAGAATGGGCAGCAGCCAGCGGAGGTCCGAGCCCGGCTCGCCCAGAAGCGACGACACCGTCGTCACAGGCTGAGCCGAAGCCGCCCCCGTGGATTGCGCTTGATCAACCATAATGCCCTCGAAAGTAGATTTGTCCTGACTCGCGCACTCCGTGCATTGCGTTACGCGGAGTCGTGAACCTGAATCAAAAACTCGCCGGCCTCTAAGCTCCCAAAGGACTCCGGCACGGGGACCTTCCTCTCAGTTTATACCCACATGCCGCCAATTGCAGCATTCACTCATTCAGCGCGGGGCGGAGCAAGGCGATGGCGAAGTGCGCGAAGTGCGCGGCGCCTTCGTCCAGTTGCAGCCAGCGTATGGCGCAATGCTCTTGCAGATACTTCGCCACTTTCGATTCGCTGATGTCCAAATGCTCGGCCAGGCGCCCGCGGATGGACTCGCCGCGCTCCCGCCCGCGTTGGCCCTGCACCAGCACCCGCAAAGCAATGCGCAGCGTGGCGCACGCTTCGACGTAATAGTAGGTGCTCAGATCGGAATCGGAGAGCAGCAGCACACCCGGGCCGGCCGGTGCCGCGTCGTGATCGCTGGTGCTGTGCGGCGGAGCGGCAATCAACCGGCGCAACTGCGATTCCAGCTTCGCGGAACGTGAGGCCAGTGCCGGGTCGCCGGCCTTCGAGCGGCTGGAGAGTGCCGCTTCGATTGAAATCGGGCCGGGCTCAACTTCCGGCGGAGGCGCGCTGACACTCGGTGGGGCGCGGCGCGGCGCAGGACGCGGGCGCTCTACACGCTGCACAGGTGGCGGTGGCGGCGGAGCGGCGGCAGGCTGCGGCGCGACTCCTTCGCGCGCCCCTCCCCGGCGACGCCCGCGGCCGCCGCGGCGTCCGCGACGCCCGCGCTTGGCCGGCACTGCGCCCGGCGCTGCTGCCGCATGCGCTTCATGCACCGACGGCAGCTCGCGCGGCGGTTTCTCTGCTTCGGCCTCCGCGAAAATTACATGAGCAAATGCCAGTTGCGATTCACCCTCTTCCGCGGCAACCTCCGGCGGGATGTGCGGAGCGGCAGCAGCGGATTCCTCGGAATGCGGGGCGGCTTCGGCCGGGCCGGTCTCCATCGTCGTGGTGGGCACGGGAGCGCCGAGGCGCACCAGTGCTTCTTCGGCTTTCTTCTTCCAGTCCGCGCGACGGAAGCGCTCGAACGCCACGGTGTACGAGGTCACTGCGTCTTCGTTGGCGCCGGCCTTTTCATGCAGCTTGGCCAGTTCGAAGGCGACCATCGCATCGCGCGTGCGTTCGAAGAGTTCCGTCATTTTCGCCACTGCGTCGGGAGCAGTGCGCGCCTTGCGGATGCGTGCCTGAATCTGTCGCCAATCAGCCATGGATAAGTATTGTAGCAGCCGGAGCCGCGGGCGGGAAGCCGCGCGGCGAATCGCTGCACCAATTGGTTGACACGGAAAACGGCGTGTGTTTCTATGGGGCCGCAGTTTCCCCCTCGGTAAACATGCACTAAGGAGGGCCCCATGAAACGTACCCTCTCCTTGCTTTTAGTTTTTTCCTTGCTCTGGACCCCGCTGGCCCAGGCCGCCGTGCGCGGCAAGTCCGCGCGCTACGTCGGCGGCACGCTGTCCGTATTCAAAGAGGCTGTCAATGGAAAGTGGGACTTGACAGAAAATGAAGTTATTTTCGCCGCCGAAAAAGGCCGCGGAACAATCAGTATTCCCTACGCGAAGATTGAAACGATTGAGTATGGACAAAAGGCGGGGCGGCGAGTGGGCGTAGCGTTGATGGTGAACCCGCTGTTTCTGTTTTCCAAAAAGCGGAAGCACTTTGTCAGCCTTAGCTTCCTCGATGAAGAGGGCAAGAAACAGGGCGCGGTGTTCGAGTTGGCAAAGGGCATCGTCAAAGAGAGCCTGACCATGCTGGAGTCGAAGAGCGGAAAGAAAGTGGAATATGAATCGGAAGAAGCCAAGAAATACCTCGAGAAGCAGTAATGCGGAGGTGGTGATGCCAAGGAAATTCGTGGCACTGGTTTTGCTTCTTGCGTTTATCTGGCTGCCGGTAGGCGAAGCCTCGGTGGGGAGCGGCGAAGCGATGTACGTGGGCGGCACCATCGCCGGCCTGCCCGAGGCCACCATGGGGAAGCTGAATACAAACTCCGACAAGGTGCTGGTATTCGAATCGCCCAAAGGCAAATTCGAAATCCCCTACGAAAACGTGACCTCGCTCGAGTATGGGCAAAAAGCTGGGCGCCGCGTAGGAGTGGCCATTGTGATCAGTGTGTGGGCGCTTTTTTCCAAAAAGCGAAAACACTTCCTGACCATTGGCTTCACCGACGACAACGACAAGCCGCAGGGAGTGGTGTTGGAAGTCCCCAAAGGCACCGCGAAAAGTTTTATCACTATCATCGAAGTGCGCAGCGGGAAAAAGGTGGAGTATGAATCCGAAGAAGCCAAGAAACACGTGCATGGCTAGGTGCGCGCTGTTGGCGGCAATTCTTCTGGCCGTCACCTCAACCTGGAGTCAAGAGAAGCCCAAGGAATCCGCGACTGCCGAGCCTGCCGCAAATCCGCGCCTCGCGCAGGTGAAACGCGTCTGCGTGCAAAACTTCGGCGACGACGCACTCGGCATGCAGGTGCGCGAAATGGTCATTGCCCGGCTGTTCGAGTCCAAACGCTTCAGCCTGACGGAAAACTGCAGCAAAGCGGACTTCGTGCTGAAGGGCACGGTGATTGAAAAGGGCGAATTTAGCCAGCGAGGGGAACAAGAAGGCGCTTCGGGAATAGGCGGAGAGCGTTTGTATTCGACCGACCAAAAGAAACAGGCGACGGTGACGCTTCGTTTGGTGGACAAAGACGGCGAAATCTTGTGGGCCTCGAGCCAGGAGAGCACCGGCGGAAAAACCAAAGGCGCCATCGCCGACGCTGCCGACCGCGCCGTGCGCAAATTTCTGCGCGACATCGAGCGCGCGGAAAAGCAGAACGCCCCTCCCGCGAAATCTCCGTAGGCTTCGCAGCAGCAGACTTCGCAAACCGCACCTGTAGCGGCGAGCTTTAGCTCGGCCATTTCTTATGGTCGGCAAATCTCCCCGCCCCTACTACCTGCAACGACATTCAGGCACAATCGAACCGTGCAATCTTCGGAAAAAACCGCGTGGGTGGTGGAGCAGGCGCGCGCGTTGGGGATGGATCTGTGCGGCGTCGCTCCAGCCGAAGATCTTCCGGAGCTCGCGCACCTGGACGAATGGCTCGCGCGCGGCTACGCCGGCGAGATGCGCTACTTGCACGACGCGCGCCGCCGCTCTCCCGCCGCGGCGATGCCCGGCGCTCAAAGCATCGTTGTTTGCGCGCTGAATTACAATTCACCGCAGCCGTATTCCACCGAATGTGGTCCTGATTTTGTCGGGGCGCAGCATGCCTGCCCTGAGCCCGCCGAATGGGCTGCACCCGCTGATGTCCCGCGCGGCTGGATTTCCCGCTACGCCTGGGGCGACGACTACCACGAAGTCCTCGGCGAAAAACTCGATCAACTGCTCGCCGCCATGCGCAAGCAATTCGGCGAAGAATTTACCGCGCGCGCCTACGTGGATACCGGCCCGGTTGTCGAGCGCGTGGCCGCGAAATACGCGGGCCTCGGCTGGCTCGCGAAGAACACCTGCTTCATCAACGAGCAGCTTGGCTCCTGGCTTTTTCTCGGCGTGATTCTGACGTCGCTCGAACTCGCCCCTTCGCTTGCGCCCAACGATTCGCCGCCACCCGATTTGTGCGGCAACTGCAGCCTCTGCCTCGACGCCTGCCCCACCGGCGCCCTCGTCGAGCCCTACCTGCTCGACGCGCGCCGCTGCATTTCCTATCTCACCATCGAGCTGCGCGGGCCTATCCCCGAGGAATTCCGCGCGCCCATGGGACGCATGGTCTTCGGCTGCGACATCTGCCAGGACGTCTGCCCCTGGAACCGCAAGGCACCCGCCACGCCCCTCGCAGCTTTTCAGCCGCGCGTGTTCGAAAATCAAAAAACGGAAAACGGGAAACTGCCGCCGGCAGGGACGGTAGGGGCGCAGCATGCTGCGCCCCTACAAAAGCCATCATTTGCAACCGGACAGACGTCCCTGTTCGCGCCAGAACTGGAATGGCTGGCATCCTTGACCGAAGAACAATTCCGCGAAATCTTCCGCTCCAGCGCCGTCAAACGCACGAAATGGCGCGGCTTGGTGCGCAACGCCTGCATC
This sequence comes from Acidobacteriota bacterium, assembly GCA_023481105.1. Taxonomy (GTDB): domain Bacteria; phylum Acidobacteriota; class Terriglobia; order Acidiferrales; family UBA7541; genus JACQDE01. Next base: position 50,516 of record JAMCWK010000105.1, read on the forward strand.
GCTCTCGGCAACGCCGTAGCGCACCTCGCAGAGGACTCCCTCGCTCGGCAGCGCATCATTGCACTGCTCGAAAGCCTCGCCGCCTCTGAGACATCGGTGATAGCCGACGCCGCAAAGTGGGCACTCTGCGGGCCAAGTGGAAGCAACCCGTAACCACAGGATCTATTCGTGCGCGAGTCGTCCAGAAGGGGACGACTCGCGCTGTGCGCTCTTAGCTCCGTCAAGGCTAAGGTTCGTAGCGATTCGCGTGAACCTTTGAAGCGCTGCCGCCCCAATCGTCGATCGAGACAGTGAATCCTGTGATCGTGTTTCGGATCGTCTTGTTGTTATATGCGGATGCGGTACCCGTTCCCGCTATGGTCAAGGCACCGATGGACACGCCAGTGTCCCCACTGGTCCCACTAATGGAGTTGTTAACCACTTTGTTGTTGTCTGCCGACGAGTTGCAAGTGCTGTTGGGTGACCAGAAGTAAGCGGCGATGGAGACTCCCCATTGCGCTCCCGTGATCGTGTTCTGAACCACTCTGTTTTCGCTTGCTGCCGGTGCAAACAGGCACCATGCCTCAATTGCCACCGCGATCTGGCTGCCGGAAACTTCGTTCTGGTGCACCATGGTGTCGTTGGCCTCAAACAAAAGGAGGCCGCTCGAGGCCCACGACGCACCCGTGTAGAAGTTGCCGGCAACTTTATTTTTCATCACGATGCCCGTTGCACCATACCCCAACTGAATGCCGTTCTGAGCAATGTATGCGACCGGGCCGGCTCCGGTCACAATATTATCCGTGATGGTGGCGGCCACGTCGCCGTTCGCGGTGATCCCGTTCTTCTGATAGTTCGTGACGGTATTGCCGCTGACGGTGACGGTCACCGTTGCCGGGTGGGTACCATCGAACGGTGCATTGCGAACCTCAATGCCATTGCCTTCCTGACATCCACTGGTCCCTTGGTTAATATCGGTTACTGTGTTGTTCATAATCGTGCCCGAGGCGCCCGCGAACATGATGCCCCGCAGCCGGGTGTCGGTCGGACTCGATGGGTCGCATACATCTGCTAGGTTGGAGGCGGTTACGGTAAGGTTCTTTACGTGGGCACTTGCTCCCGCGTTCTTGATGACGGCCCCTAGGAAGTGGCCGCTGGGTGGGTCAATAGCTGTGATCGTGAAGTTGGCTCCATCCAGTGTCCACCCATCGGGAATGGTAATGGTGGCGTCTGTCCAACAATCTGCAGTGAGCGTCATGGTCATGCTCACGGAATCGGTAGTGAACACGCAATTGGTTGTTGAGCTGGCCGCGACGGGAAACAGCAAGGCTACCGCCAAAAATGCAAACAGCTTCCTCATCTTTCCTCCTATGTAACTTGAGTTCCCAAGAATAGATTTGGCCCAAAGCGATCAAGACGGGGCGCGGTGTTAAATCGCTCGGGCCGCGAACAAGTTTCTAGCGTTCTACCGGCCCTAAGCCGACCCCAGCGGTTGCCTTTACGGGTTGCCGGTGATATCCCCCGAGTTTCCGTCAGAGGAGTTTACCCACGAGCCATTATCCCCGGCATGATAGACCCAGCCCCACCACGTTTGGTCAAAGCCGTTGATATCAGTGAAATACTTGTCTCCCCAGAAGACCCGGACGGTGTCGTCACACGTGCGACCGGTGGCATCGCAGCCGTAATTGAACGAACCGATATTTCCCTTCGTCTTCCATTCGGGGATGGCCTTGAGATTCGCGGTGAACACGGTGGTTCGGTAGCCACCTTCCATCGTCCCGGTTACGCCGCCGCTCACTGTCCCCGTGCCGCCCGGGCCCGTCCCTTGGACTGTCGAGAATGAGCCCGTATATTTGACCACGGCGCAGAATGAGTTGGAGGTTAACTGCCAGACTTGTATGTGGCGATTGTATTGGTCGTAAGCCCAGTAGTTGCCAGCCATGCCCGAATCGATGTCTTGGATGACCTGCTGAATCACGTTGATGACCAGTTTTGCTCCGCTAGTGTTGCATTCCGCCGCGTTCAGTTGCGTTCCGAAGTTTAGCCTCTCCGACGGCTTGGCTTTCGCCGACGGCGCCAGCGAGAGAATCAGCGCTGCTACCGCCAAAATTACCAACACCTTTTTCATCCTTCCTCCTCTGGAACTTGCGTTCTGGAATACAGCGTCGGGCCGCGGCGGCCAGGGCGGGGCGCGATGAGATTCGCTCAGGCCGCGCGAACGGACTCGTGGGCTGCTGATACACCTCGCCAATCTCGGTGTCAAGCGACAAATCAAGTCAAACAGTGGTAAATCGAAGACTGGCGCACGTTGACGTGGCTAGTACGGCGAGTACCAGACTGAGACAAACTCCCTGTTTCTGGTCAAGGAACAGGCTGCGATTCGTTCATCCCGCCCTACGTAAGCCCCGCGGTGCCCGCCGGAAGAGACCCCTTGGCGATGCCGGAGCAGTGGGGACAGAGGCGTTCGGGGTCCAGCAGTGGCGGCTGCGGCAATTGGACGGCGCATTCCGGGCAGTAACAGCGCTCGCACACGATGCAGCGATACCACACGCCGAAGAGTTTGTCGGTGGCTCGTTGCCGCCCACAACTCCGGCACACCATCGGGTCAGCGTTCGAATCGCGAGCTGTGCGGTCTCTCATCGCATCCGCTTTCGCAACATGCGGCCGGACCGCGCAAAGGGATCTTGCTCGCACGCATTCGCGAAACCCTTTTCCGGCCGCAACTTGTGCGGCGGCTCGCTGCAACCCCGCACCTTTCATGATTGCAAACCAGCCGCCGCACGCGCACCTACGTTCTGCGCTCAACCTAAGCAACTCATCGGACGAGCGCAAGCGACAAGTAGCGACACTTGGCGAATGGCGCGGCTTGGCGCGGGCTAGTACTTGAATGGCAGCGGAATTTGCCTGCGGCGCAGGAAAGTTAACCACCTGGGATATTACTGCTCTCTGAAAATAGACTTTGCGAAAAAGCCGCCAGTGATATACTCACCCGGCATTTTTACCCTTTGGCGGCATTCCTCTATGGCGTCGCAACATGACTGAAACTGGTTCCCTGGCTGGCGGCACAAACAATCACGACCGTTTGAACGGCTGGAAGGAAATCGCCGCGCACTTTGGGAAGAGTGTGCGTTCCGTACAGCGATGGGAACGTGAACTTGGCTTGCCCGTGCATCGTTTGCACACAGCAGGCGGCGAAATCGTCTTCGCCCGTCGGAGCGAACTGGAAAAATGGGAATCCTGCGTAGCTGAATTTCAGAAAGTGGAAACTATTGAAAACGGTCGCAACGATGTAATGCCGGACACGCAAATCCCTGTTGGTATCCCACCGGCCAATGGGCCCGTGGAAATCCGTGAATCAGGCGAATCACCAAAAGCCGGGACACGTGCCTATGGGCCGCGCGGCTTAATCGGCTTGGGGGTTGCGCTTGTTCTGGCGGTTGTTGCCTTCGGCGTGTGGCGCTCCGGACTTCTAGGCCGCGCCGACCGCCAGCCCACGTCCTACAAGATCAGCGATGACACCCTGAAAGTATTCAATCAGCGCGGCGAACAGCTTTGGCAGCATCGCTTTCCGGCTTTACTGCACGCAGATGCTTACACAACAACCAGATCGCTTCTCGAAATGCGCTTTATGGCGTTCGAAGATCTGGATCGTGATGGCGACAAAGAACTCATCTTGGTGACGTGGGGCGACCCGCAATTCGCACGTCGGCTGGTGGGCTTCAATGTGGATGGGGGCCAGCGCTTCGCTCTCCAGCCGGGCGAAGCGAGAACCTACGGTGGAAAGCTCGAATCGCCTCCCTACTTCGTCACGGGCTTCGAACTGACAACCGAACCCGATGGATCGAAGACTATTTGGGCCGTGTCGGTCCACAATTACGAATTCCCCTCGGTGCTGTGGAAGCTGGACCCGCATGGCAACGTGCGAAGCGAATATTGGAGCAACGGACATATCAACGTCGTGCAGGAGGGCCGCCTCAACGGCCGTCGCGTGATGTTCGTCGGCGCCATGAACAACGAGCGGATGGCTGCAAGCCTAGCCGTGCTGGATTACGAAAACCCCAGCGGTTCTGCCCCGGCGGAAAATCCCAAGTATCGTTGCGGAGATTGCCCGCAGGGGTCACCTCTTGCATTTTTTGTGTTTCCGCCGACGGAAATGTCTCGTGAGTTCGCCACCCGGCCGACTGTCACGGAAATCCGTGCGCAGCCCGACGGTCGCGTGACCGCCACGGTTGTTCATTCCCGCCACGAGCTGCAGGACGAGCTTGGCCCGCTTGGGGCCGACGTTTGGTACACCCTGGGTGAGCACCTCCAACTCGTCGAAGCCGAGACCGGCGATGCGTACCGCCGGCTCCATTCCTCCGTTGATTTGGTCGGCCGCCTGAAACACCCCTACGGCCCCAAGTGCGAAGGGCAAATTTTCCCCGTGCTGGCCTGGAATGGAAAATCCTTCACCCCGCTGCCTCGTCCCCATCAGGAAAAAAATCAGGCCCCTCGAATCATGGCGCAGGCGCAAAAGTAGGTGCGCGGTTCGACTTGGCCCCGCCAATCCGGCTATAATGGGGCTCTCAGGCAAAGTTAGAATCATTCCAGTTTTGCCGGAGTCTCTTCATGGATCGACGGACTTTTCTGATTACCTCGGCTGTGCTTGCTGCGCAGCCGGCAATTTCATCGGAGGCAAATCCCGTGGCACATCAACTCCCCGCACTACCGTATGCGTTTGACGCATTGGAACCGCACATTGACGCGAAAACGATGGAGATTCATCACGACAAACACCACGCCGCTTACGTCACCAATCTGAACAAAGCTCTGGAAGGCAACGCCGCGCTCGGAGCCTGGTCGCTCGACGACCTCTGCCGCAAAATCAACGACGTTCCCGAAGCCATCCGCACCGCCGTGCGCAACAACGGCGGCGGTCACTGGAACCACTCCATGTTCTGGAAAATCATGAAGAAGGGCGGCGGCGGCGACCCCACCGGCCCCGTCGGCGACGCCATCAAGTCCGGCTTCGAATCCTTCGCCGCGTTCAAAGAAAAATTCAACGCTGCGGGCATGGGCCGCTTCGGCTCCGGCTGGGCTTGGCTGGTGATGAAGGATGGCAAGCTGGGCATCGAGTCCACGCCGAACCAGGACAACCCGCTGATGTCCGGCGGCAAAGTGGTCATGGGCGTGGACGTCTGGGAGCACGCCTACTACCTGAAATATCAGAACCGCCGCGCGGATTATCTCGGCGCGTGGTGGAACACCGTCAACTGGGACGCCGTCAACGACCTCTACGCCGCCGCGAAGAAGTAAAACTTTTGGTCTGTCATCCTGAGCCCCGATGATTTCCATCGGGGCGAAGGATCTCTCCTTGTAGCGGCGCGCTTTAGCGCGGCAAGGATTTGTCTCAGCCTCGTTGACATGAACCACAATTCCAAAAGGAGAAAACGATGAGCAAGGTTCGCGTGCTGGTGGGCACGCGCAAGGGCGCTTTTATCCTCACGTCGGACGGCAAGCGCGACAAGTGGGACGTCAGCGGTCCGCACTTTGCCGGCTGGGAGATTTATCACATGAAAGGCTCTCCTGCTGATCCGAATCGCATTTTTGCCTCGCAGACCAGCGGCTGGTTCGGACAAATTATTCAGCGCTCCGACGACGGCGGCAAGACGTGGCTCCAGCCCGGCACGCCTCCCGGCGAACCGACCACCACTCCTGACGGCATGCCCAAGGGCGAGAGCAACAAGTTTGTGTACGACACTTCCGCCGAGACCGGCGCGCCGCTCACCACCCACCAGTTTTATGACGGCACGCAGCATCCCTGGGAGTTCAAGCGCGTCTGGCACCTCGAGCCGTCGCTGAGTGATCCCAATTTCGTGTACGCTGGCGTGGAAGACGCCGCGCTGTTCTGCACCAAAGACGGCGGAAAATCCTGGCAGGAACTCTCCGGTTTGCGTGGTCACGGCACCGGGCCGCAATGGACTCCCGGCGCCGGCGGTTTGGGCCTGCACACGATTCTCCTCGACCCTGGCAATCCCAAGCGAATTTACATCGCCATCTCCGCCGCGGGCTGCTTCCGCACCGACGACGCCGGAAAAACCTGGAAGCCCATCAATCGCGGCCTGCGCTCGCAATACATCCCCGACCCGACGGCCGAAATTGGCCACTGCGTTCATCGCATCGCGCTGCACCGCTCGCGTCCCAACGTACTCTTCATGCAGAAGCACTGGGACGTCATGCGCAGCGACGACGCCGGCGACAACTGGCGCGAAGTCAGCGGCAATCTGCCCACCGATTTCGGCTTCCCCATTGATGTGCACGCCCACGAGCCGGAGACCATCTACGTCGTGCCCATCACCAGCGACTCCTTTCATTTTCCGCCCGACGGCAAGCTGCGCGTCTATCGCAGCCGCACCGGCGGCAACGAATGGGAGCCGCTCACCAAGGGCCTGCCGCAAAGCAATTGCTACGTCAACGTGCTGCGCGACGCTATATGCGTGGACTCGCTCGACAAATGCGGCGTTTATTTCGGCACCACCGGGGGACAGGTCTATTGCTCACCCGACGCTGGCGACAACTGGGCGCCCATCGTCCGCGATCTGCCCTCTGTGCTTTCCGTCGAGGTGCAGACGCTGCCATGATTCGCGTTGTTCTTCCGCATCATCTGCGCACTTTGGCCCGCGTCAGCGGCGACGTCGAGCTGGAAATCTCCGGCCCGGTTACGGTGCGCTCCATCCTCGACGCGCTCGAGGCTCGCTATCCCATGCTGTGCGGCACCATCCGCGACCACGTCACGCTCCAGCGCCGCCCCATGCTGCGCTTCTTCGCCTGTGCGCAGGATTTTTCTCTCGATTCGCCCGACGCACCGCTGCCCGACGCGGTCGCCTCCGGCAAAGAGCCGTTCTACATCATCGGCGCCATCGCCGGCGGCTGAGTAGCGCAGCCACTCTTGGCTGCGCTTGCATATGTAGCGGCGCGCTTTAGCGCGGCAAAGGGTTTGTCTTGATTGCGGCCAACACCTGCCACCTTTTCCGTTGTGTTATCCTCCCCGCGAGGCTTCCTGAAAAAGCCGCAGCATCATGAGCGAACGCACCGGAAATTTTATGAAGTCAGACCTGGGCATCTTGGTACTCCTCGCCCTTGCCAGCATCACGTTGCACTCGCTCACCAACAATCAATATGGCTTTCATCGCGATGAACTCCAGACGCTCGAAGACGCGCGCCACCTCGATTGGGGATATGTCGCATACCCGCCGGTGACGCCATTGATCGGGCGTTTGGCGCTTACGCTCTTCGGTACTTCGCTCATCGGCTTCCGCTTCTTCGCTACGGTTGCGGTCAGTGTGGCGATGATTTTCACCGGGCTCATCGCCAGGGAATTAGGCGGAGGCCGCCGCGAGCAGGTGCTGGCCGCTGTCGCCGCGGCGATTTCGCCAATCATCTTGATTCAAGGCGCCGTTTTTCAATACGTATCCTTCGACTACCTTTGGGGCGTTCTGGCCACATATTTTTTGGTTTGCCTCGCCAACTCCGGCGATGCGCGCTGGTGGCTGGCGATTGGCTGCGCGTTAGGCCTGGGCATGCAGACTCGTTACACCGCTGGCTTTCTCGCGCTGGGCATTGCCGCCGCGGTTTTGCTGACTCCGGCGCGCCGCGACCTGCGCACCCGATGGTTGTGGCTGGGTGCGGCGCTTTCCGTCGTCATATTTCTCCCCAACTTGCTCTGGCAAATGCAGCACGATTTCATTTCGCTCGATTTTTTGTCGCACATCCACGCCCGCGACATCCGCCAGGGCCGCACCGAAGATTTTTTGGTGCAGCAGTTCTTGCTTTCCATCAACGTTGCCACCGCGCCGCTGACCCTGCTTGGGCTTTGGTTCTATCTGCTTCACGAGGAAGGGAAGCGCTTCCGCGTGCTGGGCTGGATGTTCGTGGTGACATTCGTGCTGTTTCTCCTTGCCAAGGGTCGCTTCTACTACACTGCTCCTTTGTACCCGGCGGTGCTTGCGGCGGGGAGCGTTGCTTTCGGCAAGTGGTTGGATACGCTCCGTATCGGCGTCGCGCGCATAGTTCACGCGGTGCAGTGGATGGCGCTGCTCGTCGGAGGCGTTGCGTTTGGGCTGGTGGTCCTCCCCGTTGCTCCCATCGGTTCGCCGCTCTGGAATGTCACCAGCAAAATTCACGACCAATTTCGCGAAGAAGTCGGCTGGACGGACTTGGCGCAAAACGTCGCGCAGGTTTTCAACTCGTTGCCTCCCGAAGAACGCGCCCAGGCGGGGATTCTGACCGGGAACTATGGCGAAGCCGGTGCCTTGAATTTGTACGGCCCGGACCTTGGATTGCCGCGCGCCGTGGCCGGAACCAATTCCTTCTGGCTCCGCGGATTCGACCCGCGCATGCCGCAGACCGTGATTCTCGTGGGTTTCGATTTGGACGACGGCAAGGAGCTATTCACGAGCTGCAGCGTCGCAGCCAAAAACACCAACCGGTACGGCGTGGAGAATGAAGAGTCCCGCGACCATCCCGACATCCTCTTGTGCCGCGGACTGCGCCAGCCCTAGCCTGCATTCTGGAATACCTTCCGCCGCTTCGGATGAGTGCAATCTGCCGTTTGCATCAGGCCTCATGTAGCGGCGGGCTTCAGCCCGGCAGAATTTGCCGCTGTCGAGGCGGAAAGTGCAGCGAACAGACATGGGTACCCCCCGGGGTTATCGAGTACCGTAAGCCCATGAAAGCAGAGGGAATGCACGTCTTG